>JAZOSF010000148.1:0-6884 GCA_045657025.1 Lachnospiraceae bacterium
TGGAACCTCTAAGTCCCCTGGAACTCCATGTTGGCATGTGTTTCTCCTTTACGCGCGATAGGTCTTTAAAATCTGCTCGTATACTTCCGGCTCTTTGGCATATATCACTTGTCCGGAAAGTTTATACAATTCATGCTCCTCCGGAATTATCGGAAATTCCAACCGGTATGCATGTAAAAGTTGATCCTCTACCTTATACGCACGTTTAAAAATCTTATTGTAATCAAAATCACCGTATTTATAGTCCCCTATAAGCGGATGCCCGATGCTTGCTAAATGTGCACGAATCTGGTGTGTTTTTCCTGTTACAAGTTCTACTTCCAAATACGTCACATCGCCACAAATTTGTAATGGTTTATAAACCGTTCTAATGGCAGCCGTTCCCGGCATTTCTTTATCATAAATTGTAACCTTGTTGGATTTTTCGTCTTTGTACAAGAAACCGTTTATACTTTCTCCCTTTGTCATGGTGCCGCATACAAATAAACGATAAAACTTGCGGATACTTCTATCCTTAATCCACCGATTTAGTTGTTGACTACCAATCAAAGATTTGCCGCAAAGCAAAAGTCCGGATGTATTTCTATCCAAGCGATTGCAGATGGATGGCTTGAAACTAATCAAGGATTCTTTGGTGATTTGACCTTTGTGAAGTAGGTAACCGATAAACCATTCATTTACAGACATATCTTTGTCTGATGCTTTTTGGCTCAGCACTCCGGATGGCTTATTTGCAATCAAAACATGCTCATCCTCATACACCACTTCTATACCTTCAAATTCTTCAAAAGCCCTTTTGAATTCACTCACATCAACAAAAGTACGACTGTCATTTAAAAGCTTGCCGCCAAACTTTTGATAGGTTTCATCTGCCAAAAAAATCTTGATCTTATCACCAACCTGCAAACTTTCTTTTCCTTCGGCTTTCTTGCCGTTCAATGTAATGTTTTTCTTGCGAAGCATCTTATACAAGAAACTATTACCTGCTTCCGGCAACAGCTTGTGCAGCAACTTGTCCAGACGCTGCCCTGCTTCATTATTTGAAATTTGAATTTCCTGCATAATTGCTCCTAACAATAATCCACTCTATCATTAACGAAATGCTTATCAATGCACCGACAACAATACTAGTATAATACAAGTACAAATTGCTGTAAACAATGGTGCAAAAACAATATTTTAATCCGTTTCTGCAAAACCTTCTAAATTTTCAATCCGCATTTAAACTCAAACAACCGATATAACTTTTTGGCAAATTTACCTGCGTAAAGTTTTTTAAAGATGAGCTTTTCCATTCCGCTTAACTCATTAATCAACTCACTCGGTGCCATATCGTGTTCTTTTACAAAAGAAACTCTATCGCTCTCCAAAAGCATAGGGTCGTCAACACCATAAACTTCCCTAACACCAACTTCATTTATGGGATTTTTATATTTTGATAACTTTGCTCCCAAAACTGTATAGCAATCCATTAAAAGTGTAACTTTATCAAAATGATTATATAACGCATCCATGAAAGACTTTACTTCTGTATTCGTCATATACATGCTTACGCCTTCCATAACAACAATTGCTTTCTTTTTGCTAGGAATTCCTTGTAACCACTCGGCGTTTCTGGCATCCCCTGCAAACATTTTGTAATCGTCTGTTTCCGTGTAGTATTTTCTTCTTTCATGGATAACCTCAGGAAAATCTACATCATACCACTTGTGATTCATAGTTCCTACACGAAGCACCCTACTATCCATTCCACAGCCAATGTGAATCACCACAGCATCTGCCATTTCTGCCATTTTGTCTTTTAACCAATTGTCAAACACAGCAGAACGAATCCCCATATAATAAGCAAGCCATTTTGATTTGGACTTTCCTTTCAACAGAAATGCTTCTTTTGCCCAAATCTCTTCTGCTTTTTTGTCCTGCAGTATAATTCCTTTTTGACTCACATAAGCCTTGCCGTATAAAGGAATATATAATGTCTTATTCACATTGTTCATAATGTTCACCGATAAAATTCATCAAATCTCAATCAAATATGCCCGACAAGGTGCACCATCAAATCCGGCCAAATTTAGAGGTGCGGCACTCAAAAAATAAGCCCCTTCTACAACTTCTTTAAGAACTATTCCTTCCAGCAAAACCACTCCGGCCTCAAGCAAAATAAGGTGAACCTTCATAGGTGCTTCCATAGGTCCTACACTTTGACTTTCGTTGCCCACTAATTTAACGCCGGATGCTGCAAACACTTCGGCCGCCTCTACAGTTACCGTTGCATCTCCTGCAATTAAAATCCGCTCTTTTGCACCTGCTTTTTCGGCTCTAACCATAATATTCTCTGCATCTTTTGCAGTCACATCTCCTTCATGACGTGCTACAAAACATCTTCCCACAAAGCTGTCCAAAGACAATTCTTCCATGGTTTTACCATCTTTTAAAAAGTGCGACGGCGCATCCACGTGCGTTCCGTTGTGTGCACACATGGAAAAAAGAGAAAGATTATAAACAGCACCCTCTTCCATATTCTTGAGTTTTTCACCCTGCGGTCTCGGATCGCCCGGATAAACTCTACATGACAAAACTTCTTGTGATATATCAATTACTTTCATCGGACTATAGATACCTTTCGATCATTTTCTTGTCTTGTTCTTTCGCTAACTTTAGTCTATTTCTTTGCATCTCAAAACCCACATGTTTACACGATAATATTTAACAAATCTTTTAGTTATTTCATACTTTCGTCCATCAATTATCGCGATAAGAGGATGAGACCTCTTTTCAAATTCATAGGTTAAATTCTTTTCAGCACAGAATTGAGCAACAGCCAAACACATATCTTCATCCGTTTCCGGTATCTTGTCCAGTTCGATTGTGATTGTTTTTTTTAATAGCATTTTATCTAAGAAATAATATGCAAAATCAGGTATTAAATTAGATATAAATTCAAGCATTATATCGCCTCACAATTATTTATAAAAATATATTTCATTATTCCGTTGTAAAATCAACCAAAATAGCTTCTTCAGCGGCAAAATAGTCTTCCGAATTGCTGCTTAATCCGGCAGCTAGCCACGCTCGATGAAAAGAAATATTTTTGAAATTGCTCAGGTACACGAACGTTGATTCTACAGAGGCATTAGGTATAGTACCCTTGATTTCCAATCTATATTTATACGCGTGTCCCTCACATTCCCACGTGCCATCACTCATTTCATAGTAAGTTTTTAAATCACCCTCAATGATATTTATTCGCTTTGGCGGCTGGTTGCTGCAGCCAACCAAGCCCAGCACGAAAATAAATGATAACAATAATGCAATTTGCTTTGAAATTAGTCTCATAAAAAGCCTCTCTTAAATGAATTATTTCCTATTCGTTCATCTCTTTTTTAAAACACCCGTTATAACCATCGAACAAACGCCAATGACAAGATAAATCCCGCTATACAGCAAAAAGGCAGGCTCTCCCATTGCAAAAACTAACCATGTGCCTACAAGAAAAGCTCCTGCATTGAAGATTGGAAGTGGCCATAATTTTTTAATGCTCTTTCCCGAAAAAATACCAACAAAAACAGAAAATAACGGGTTAATTGCAAAAAACAATATAAAGCAAACTGCCATTCCGGCATCTGCAAGAACAAGGCTCACTACAAGGAAAGGGCAAACTACCATTAAAATCAGTGTGGCTATAATCATTCCAACTATTTTTTTCATACGCTGTCCCTCCCCGCTAAATTTTATAATGTTATCTCCTTTAAAAGTTGCATAACCTCGGTCGCAAGCTTTCCTTCTTCTGTTTCCAAAGCAAGCATCTGTTCAAGTCGTTCTGTATACTTTTTCAAATCGGTATAAATCTTCACGTTTACCCCTTTGATGTTGGCTCGTTTCATATATTCTTCGATATGTGCTTCCAAGCCGTTTGTCTCTACTTTTTCCTCAGCATACAGCACAAGACATTTTGCCTTGTAAGAAGCATGTGCAACTTTGTAGGTTACTTTTTCGGTAGTAAAAATCAAATCATAAAGGCCGTGTAAACTATTGCTAGCGGAATCTACCGCATCAAATACTGCCTTGCTGCAACTTTTCTGACATAAAAACATAATGGTGCTAATCAAACTTTTACTAGCCGGGAGGCAACCAAGTATTGCAACTACAGTAAGTAGATTCATTTTGTCCTTGGTCGCTATATAACCTGCAGCAAACAGTGAAAAGGAAATCCCAAAATATACTAACGTACGAATGATTTCATATTTCTTTTGGCTGTCTATATAACCATAGGTGTTTTTCACCTGTGAGGTAGTAAAAAAACGTTTCATCTGCATGTAAAATCTCCTGCTATTTCTTTTTGTGTATCTGTCGAATAGTTTTCTTTTTCTTTGCTACTGCTTGCTTGGAAGATGCTTTCTCAACGGCAAATCTTCTAGGTTTTATCAGACACTTCTTATCAAAGCCAATCAAATCGGTGCGATTAGCCTTTACCAATGCTTCATACACCAAATCGTAGTTTTTTGGATTGCGATACTGAATGAGTGCACGCTGCATTGCTTTTTCGTGTGGGTTTTTACAAACATAAACCGGCTTCATGTCACGCGGATCCAAACCGGTATAATACATTACGGTTGACACCGTAGACGGAGTCGGATAAAAGTCCTGCACCTGCTCCGGCATATATCCCAAATCACGCAAATACTCAGCAAGTTCGATGGCTTCTTTCAAAGTACTTCCCGGATGGGAACTCATCAAATATGGTACCAAATACTGCTCTTTTCCCAGCTTTTTGTTGATTTCATAATATTTCTTAACAAAGCGCTCATACACCGCTTTTGGGGGCTTGCCCATACGGCAAAGAACAGCGTCACTAATATGCTCAGGTGCCACTTTCAACTGACCGCTTACATGATGTTCTACCAATTCGTAGAAAAAGCTGTCGTCCTTGTCTGCCAACAAATAATCAAAACGAATGCCGGAACGAATAAATACTTTTTTAACTTTTGGCATTTTGCGTAATTTGCGCAACAATTTCAAATAATCACTGTGGTCTGCCTTCATATTCGGACAAGGCTCAGGGAACAGACATTGTCTATGCTTACATACACCTACTTTTAGCTGCTTTTCGCAAGAAGGATGACGGAAATTGGCGGTCGGACCGCCTACGTCATGAATGTAGCCCTTGAAATCCGGTTCTTCGGTAAGAAGCTTGGCTTCTTCCAAAATAGACTCATGGCTTCGCACTTGGATGGTGCGTCCCTGATGGAACGTAAGGGCGCAGAAACTACAACCGCCAAAACATCCTCGGTTGCTGATTAAGCTGAATTTAATTTCTGCAATGGCAGGTACACCGCCTTTTGCCTCGTAAGAAGAATGATAAGTGCGCTCATACGGAAGTGCATACACCGCATCCATTTCTTCCATGGTAAGCGGTTCCTGTGGTGGATTTTGCACCACAAAAATACCATTTGGATAAGGCTCAACCAGAACCTTTCCTGTAAATGGGTCTGTACTGTTATATTGAATCGCAAAACTTTCTGCATACTTGCGAGGAACCTCTTTCATAGAGGTATAATCCGGCAACATCACACTATTGTACAAGCCGGAAATATCTTTGGTTTTATATAGAGTGCCCGGAATAAAGGTAATATCTTTTACTTCAATTCCACTGTTTAAGGCATCTGCGATTTCCACAATGGACTTTTCGCCCATGCCGTAAGAAATCAGATCTGCCTGGCTATCCAACAAAATAGAACGCTTAAAAGAATTGGACCAATAATCGTAGTGGGCCATACGTCTTAAGCTGGCTTCAATACCGCCAATAATAATCGGTGATTTTTTGTAGGTGCGGCGAATAAGATTACCATATACAACAGTTGCATAGTCGGGTCGTTTGCCCATCTCGCCACCAGGTGTATATGCATCTTTGTCACGACGTTTCTTGGATACGGAGTAATGATTCACCATGGAATCCATATTGCCACCGGAAATCAAAAATCCCAATCGCGGCTCGCCCAAAATGGATATACTTGCATCATCTTTCCAATCCGGCTGAGCAATAATTCCAACGCTATAACCGTGGCTTTCCAACACTCTGCTTATAATTGCAGGACCAAAAGAAGGGTGATCCACGTATGCGTCACCCGTAATATAAACAAAATCTAATTGTTCAATGCCTCTATCGAGCAAATCTTGTTTGCAAATCGGTAAAAATGCCATAACTTATCCTTCTATAACAAATCTAAATAATCTTCTACATAATAGTCGGCCATTGCTTTTTTGGCTTCTTTTTGGTCTGCAGAATATTCATCTTCCACAGCACAAAGCTTCATACCGGCACGTTTGCCTGCCATAAGACCGGTTACAATATCTTCAAAAACAAGGCAATACTCCGGCTCTACGCCCACTCTTTTTGCTGCCTCTAAATAAATATCCGGCGCCGGTTTACCTGCTCCAACTTCGCAAGAAGTAATCACGGTGTCAAAATAAGGTGTAAAACCCAAATGCTCGGCCACCGCATTTACAAGTTCTCTGGAATTGCTGGTGCAGATTGCGGTACGAATTCCTTTTTCTTTTAACATTTTTACAAATTCAAAAGCACCGTTTTTAAAGAAAATCTCTTCGGAATATTTTTGAAATGCCATCTCATTCCAAATATCCATAATCTCCTCAATGGATAAAGGTATTTGGAATTTGTCTTTGATGTAGACGGCCGTGTCGCGAAAACTCTTGCCCTCGATTTCGCGCTGCAATGTAGGCGGAAGTTCATGCCCGAACCTTGCCAAAAATTCAATATCTATATCTTTGCAAATATGCATGGAATTGAGCAATGTTCCATCCATATCAAACAAACAAGCTTTTATATTGGTTAACATGTTATCTATCCTTTAATGCTGTAATTT
>JAZOSF010000149.1:0-10581 GCA_045657025.1 Lachnospiraceae bacterium
AAAACTTGCCGGAAGAAGAAGCGGCACGTTTGAGCTATGAGACCATGAGTATGGCTGCAAAGGAGATGGGATTATGAAATTAAAAGAGAATTTAGTATTACGACAAGTAGCAGATACCTGGTGCGTATTGGCTTATGGAGATGCTCTTGTGGATTTTAACGGGATGTTGACATTAAATGAATCAGGTGTCTTACTTTGGAAAGCCCTAGAGCAGGGCGCAGACCGTGAGGCATTGACAGAGGCACTGACCGCTGAGTATGAGGTGAGCATGGAGCAAGCATTAGCAGATGTAGATGCTTTTATAAACAAATTAGGCCAGGCTGGTTGCTTGAGAGATTAAAAACTGCTGACAGAAAAGGTAATATGCCGGATTTCTTTCCGGCGTAATTTTTGAACTTACAATTATTAAAATGGAAAAACCAAAAAGGAGAATTTAATTATGAACAAGAAAGACCAGATTATGTATGGCGTTATGGCTGTAGTCGCAGTGATTTTAGTAGTGATACTGGGTATGATTACTGTCAAGGTATCTAGAAATCATGAGGAGAATGTAATAACAACAGAAACTCAGGGAGAAGAGGTTGAGGTAACAGCGATACCAACAGCGACACCGACAGCAGAACCGACTGCGAAGCCGACTGCAGAACCAACTGAAGAACCAGTGGCGACACCGACCGCAAAGCCAACCGCGAAGCCGACCGCAAAGCCAACCGCGAAGCCGACTGCAAAGCCGACTGCGACACCGACTCCAAAGCCGAGTTCATCATCAAGTGGACATTCGACTACAAAGCCAACTGCGACACCGACACCAACTGCGACACCGGCACCTACTGCAACACCGACACCGGCACCGACTGCGGCACCAACACCGGCACCGACCGCAACACCAACACCGGCACCGACAACTCCGGATATTGATTATGTATCCTATGAGGAATACAATGCAATGGATGCAGATGAACAAAAAACTTACTTTGATAGCTTTAACAACCCGTCAGAATTCTTTGACTGGTATAATAATGCCAAGAAGGAGCATGAAGAGAAAAATCCTCCAATTGAAATTGGTAACGGACCTATTGATTTAGAAGAGCTCCTGAACGGAAAAACAGGTAATTAAGAATAGAATATGAATTCCTTAAAAACAAAAGAGTTGCAGTTAGAGCAGCTAATACCGTTATGGAAGGAACGATTGGAAGCGGGGCAGAAGGTACGATTTTCTCCAAAGGGAATCAGTATGCTGCCTTTGTTTCGTCAAGGAAAAGACAGTGTGCTTTTGTCCCAAGCTCCAGAATACCTAAAAAAGCATGATATTGTTCTTTACCAGCGAGATGACGGTAATTATGTATTGCATCGAATTATAAAGACAGATAAAACCGGCTTGGTTTATACTTGTCTTGGGGACAACCAGTTTGTAAAGGAACCGGGACTTCGTAGAGATCAAATAATTGCGGTAGTGACGGAATTTACCAGGGGTAAGCACAAGTGTAGTGTGACAGATCCACTATATAGATTGTATTGTTTTATGTGGCACTATTCCAGACCGGTGCGTTACCGAGCATGGCGATATTCAAGAAAATTGTATTACTGTATAAAGCGTTTGAGAACAAAAGGAGATTAACATTGAGTAAGAAGGGTTTTGTGAAGGCATTTCCTTTCCTGTTGCTTCTTGCAACAGCGAGCGTGGGGATAGTGTTGTTCAACTGGTTTTTGCAAAATAAAAATGTATTAATAATCTCCCATGACAGTGGTATTTATACGGAAGGATTTTACCTGTCCGCTAAAACCTTGCAACCCGCCACAATTTATTATACTTTAGATGGCAGCATGCCGGATGTGGAAAGTGATGTGACATTCCAGTATGAGGCACCTTTTTGGGTGCCCATAGAAGATGCTACAAGTGCTTATTCTATCCGGTTTTTTTGCGTTTTTGAAGATGGATCCAGTTCACCGGTTTACAATCGCGAGTTCCTTTTGGAAAAGTCCGGCGCGGGCAGATTTACGACGCAGTATATTGTCAGCATTACCGGGGACGAGGATGCTTTGTTTGGCTACGAAGAGGGCATTTTTGTGCGTGGCAGGCAGTTTGATGAATATATGGTTGCCAATCCGGACACGGACATTTTGAGCGAGATAATTCCTGCTAATTATTACAGCGATACGGAAGTTCCTGTGCACGTAGCAATCTTTACTAGGAGCGGCCAGGAGGTCATTTCCAAGAACTGTGGCTTGAGGATATACGGCAATGTAACTAGGGCCAAAAATCAAAAGTCTTTTCGTCTTTATGCAAGAGACATATACGATGGTGTAAATGAGTTTCAGTATCCGTTTATTTCTGAGCTTGTGGCTGAGGGCAGCGGTCAGGTTATCGATGAATACCAGCGTCTTTCTTTTCACAATTCCGGAAATGACAACGGTTATGCTTTTGTAAGAAATGCTTTAACCGGCAAGCTTGCATATCAAGCCGGTTACGGGGATGTGCTTCATTCCAGGAGTGCCGTGGTATTTATTAACGGCACATATCAGGGCATGTATTGGTTGCAAAACACATACGACGACAAGTATTTTAAAGAAAAGTACGGTGATTATACCGGAGAAATGGTGGTCTGTGAGGGGCAGTTAAACCGGGTGGTTTCTGCCAAAGAAGAAACCCCGGCAAGTAATCAGTGTATGGCGGAATACAATGCCTTTTGTGAGTGGGTAGCGTCTGCGGATTTGACGCTGGACGAAAACTGGGAAATTGTTGAAAATACGTTGGATGTATCTTCTTTTGCAAAATATATCGCAATGGAATATTATGTAGGCAATATGGACTGGCCGTCCAACAATGTAAAGGTGTATCGTTATATGCCGTTAGAAGGGCCTAAAGGCTATGTGGAAGGCACCGTTTTTGACGGCAGATATCGTTATTTGCTGTTTGATACGGACTATGCTTTCGGGCTAAAGTTTCAGGACAGATTCGGTTTGGATGCAACGTCCTGGAGATTGCCGGAATTTTGTAATCTGAGCGGAGAAAACAATTTGTTTGCATGTTTGATGCAGCGAGAGGAATTCCGCCAGGAATTTATTCATACAGTATTGGTTCTTTCCAAAGGGGTATTTGGAAAAGAAAATGTGAGTCAGGTATTAAGTGAATTTTGCTTGCAAAAGGATGCCGAATTGCAATATGCATACGGTCAGACCAATCTGTACAAGGGTTCCCTTTGGGAAAGTGATGATAGAAATTTTGCTCATGTAGCCAAAGGACATGAGTATATTATAGAGTATGCCGAGAAAAGACCGCAGGCAGTGCTTGAGGAAATGCAAATGGTATTGAAAACCGGAGAGGTGCTCGATGTGTGCCTGTCCATGGAAGAGGATGGATTTTTTGTGGTTCACGGCATGGATGTAGGTAATTATTACAGAGGACATTGCTATGAAGACGTTCCTATGGAAATTTCCTGTGAATTTCCGGCAGGTACAGAGGTGACCGGTTATAAGGTGAACGAGCAGTATGTAGCAGGAGAAGTACTTTGTATTCTCCCGTCCGAGTGGTTGCAGACAGGCAGTGAACTGAATATCCAGCCTGTTGTGAAAACGTCTCCAAAGGAACAGCTAAGCGTTGTGGCTTATGACATAGACGGTAGCGAGGATTATGTGGTCTTGGAAAATACCGGAAATGTGACGTTGAATTTGGCAGATTATGCCATTTCAGATTCTATGGAGACATCCAAGGGAAGGCTTCCGGACAAGCTGTTAGCACCGGGCGAGCGCTTTTATGTATATGGTAAGCGCTATGCCGGCAACATGCAGGAAAACAGCATTATGGTGTCTTTTTCGTGGAATGATGAGGAAACAGTTGTTTTGAGTAACGTAAATATAGGTATTATAGACTAAAAAGGGATTACATGTATAAGTTTGATAGTAAAATTCGTTATAGTGAATTAGATGAAAAAGGATATTTGGCAGTGTCCAAAATCATAGATTATTTTCAGGATTGCTCCAATATGCAGTCAGATGCACTGGGAGTAGGACGCGAATATCTGGAGGAGAAGCAATTGGCGTGGGTGCTTACTTTCTGGCAGATTGTAATTGACAGAAGACCGAAACAGAATGAGCCGGTAAAGGTAGGCACGTTTCCTTATGATTTCAAAAGTTTTATGGGAATGCGTAATTTTCTCTTTGAGGACGTGGATGGGACGCGAATCATCAGCGCCAATTCCATTTGGACACTTTTGGATATGAAAACAGGCCGCCCGGTAAGGGCAACTGAGGATATTACAAGCCACTATTCTTTGGAGGAGAAGCTTCCTATGGAGTATGCAGACAGAAAGGTGCTTATTCCAAGTGTGGGAGACATTCTTGCGCCGGTGAAGGTGACCAGAGAGTATATTGACACCAATCATCATATGAACAATGCCAAATATATTGCGGTGGCAATGAATTATGTTCCGTCTCATTTGGACGTGAAGGAATTACGAATAGAATATAAAAAGCAGGCGTTTATTGGGGATGAATTATATCCGTTTGTGGTGTCCATAGAAGGTGGACTAGCTATCAGCCTGCGGGATGCGGATGGCAATCCGTTTGTGAATATGCATATTTTAACTATACCGGGAGGAGAGGTATTATGATTCGTTTAGGTGAAGTACAAACATTAATTATAGTGAAGGAAGTGACTTTTGGTGTATATGTGGCACCGGAGCAGTTGGTGCATGATGCAGAGGCTCTTCGTGACAACAAGGTGCTTTTGCCGGCGAAGTATGTTCCGGAAGGCAAGAAAACCGGGGACGCGGTAGAGGTATTTGTTTATAAGGATTCCAAGGATCGTTTGGTTGCGACAACTTTAAGTCCGAAGTTAACTATGGGGCAGGTGGCAAGACTGCGTGTGGCTCAGGTAGGCAAGATTGGTGCTTTCTTGGACTGGGGCTTGGAAAAAGATTTATTGCTTCCGTATAAGCAGCAGAAGAGACGTGTAAGTGAAGGCGAAGAGGTTTTGGTTTCTCTTTATATCGATAAGAGCGAGCGCCTTTGTGCAACCATGAACGTGTACCATGAACTTGCTTGCGACAGTCCTTATCAGAAGGATGACCGCGTAACAGGCACTGTTTATGAAATCAGTCCGAACTTTGGTGCCTTTGTGGCAGTAGATGACAAGTATTCCGGTTTGATTGCTAAGAAGGAGCTTTACGGCAACATTCAGATAGGGGATGTGATTTCCGCCAGAGTTCTTAGAGTGAAGGAAGACGGCAAGTTAGACCTTAGCGTGCGTGAAAAAGCTTATTTGCAGATTTCCACGGATGCAGAAGAAGTTATGAGCCTGATTGATCGTTTCGGAGGCGCTCTCCCATTTAATGACAAAGCATCACCGGAAGTGATCAAACGCGAGACCGGAATGAGCAAGAATGAATTCAAACGTGCGGTAGGAAATTTGTTAAAAAATAACCGCATCAAAATTACAGAAAAGGGTATTTTGAAAACTTATGAGTAATTCTCGTCAAAAACTTACAAAAAACTATTGATTTTTTTGAGCATTTTGTGTAAATTTTAATTAGCGGTATTAATTAAAATCGCACATAGGAGAAAAAAGATGATTTCTAATCAGATATTACAAAGTACCATTGAAGGGTTAAAGAATATAGGTCGTATCGATCTGGCGGTTATGGATGCAGACGGCAAGGAGATTGCTGCCACCTGCGATATGAGAGACTGTGTAGCAAGCTGCGTAGAGTTTTCCAAATCACCTGCAGACAGCCAGGAAGTACAGGGATGCCAGTATTTCAAGATTTATGATGAATATCAGTTAGAGTATATTTTGGTAGTTAGGGGAACAGGCGATGATGCCTACATGATCGCCAAGATGAGTGCGTTCCAAATACAGAGCCTTTTGGTTGCTTATAAAGAGCGTTTTGACAAGGACAACTTTGTCAAGAACCTGCTTTTGGACAATTTGCTTTTGGTGGATATTTACAGCCGTTCCAAGAAGCTTCGTATGTCCCCTGATCAGAGACGTACCGTTATGTTGGTTCAGGCATCTAACAGCCGCGAGGTCAATGTTTTAGAGTTGACCAAGGCATACAGTGGCAATGGTGCGCGTGAGTTTGTTACAGCAGTAGATGAGAAGGATGTTATTATTCTCAAGGATTTAACCGAGCATGAGACCAATGCTGACATAGACCGTTATGCCAAAGGTATTATAGAGCAGCTTACAAAGGATGGCGTTAAGAACGTACGTATTTCCTACGGCACAGCTGTACGCGAAATCAAGGATGTGAGCCGTTCTTACAAAGAAGCCAAGATGGCAAGCGATGTAGGCAAGATTTTCTTTGAAAACAAGCAGATTATCGCGTACAGCGAATTAGGAATCGGCCGATTGATTTATCAGCTTCCTATTTCCCTTTGTAAGATGTTTATTAAGGAAATTTTCGGTGGAAAGAGTCCGGATGATTTTGACGAAGAGACTTTAATCACCATTAACAAATTCTTCGAAAACAGCTTAAATGTTTCCGAGACTTCCAGACAGTTATTTATTCACCGTAATACATTGGTATACCGTCTGGACAAGCTTCAGAAGGCTACAGGGCTGGATTTAAGAGTGTTCGAAGATGCCATTACCTTCCGCATTGCGCTGATGGTAGTGAAGTACATGAGATATATGGAAGGTTTAGACAACTAATCTTAAAAGATACCCGCACGAAAGGTGGCTTTTAAAACCGCTTTTGTACGGGTATTGATGGTTACAATGATAGAGGAAAGGTGAACAACGTGGCGAAAAACAAGAAAAATCACGCAGAAGAAATCCAAATATTTGAAGATGATGCGATTGTTCTGGACAATGTTACAAAAGCATACAAAGACACCAAAGACAGCAAGAATTCCAACGTACTCAAGGGAATTTCTCTGCGCATCAAAAAAGGTGAGTTTGTATTTATTGTAGGTGACAGCGGTTCCGGTAAATCTACACTTATCAAGTTATTATTACGCGAATTAACTTCTACCACGGGTAGCGTATACGTACTCGGGGAGAATTTAAATAAAATGAAACACAGAAAGATTCCTGCTTTCCGCAGACGTTTGGGCGTGGTATTTCAGGACTTCCGTCTGCTAAAGAACATGAATGTATATGAAAATGTGGCATTTGCACAGTACATCACACAGGTTCCTGAAAAGGAAGTGCGCATCAACGTATATGACATGTTAGGCAAAGTTGGTTTGGGCGGCAAGTACAAATCCAAACCAAAACAGCTTTCCGGTGGTGAGCAGCAACGAGTGGCGCTTGCAAGAGCCTTGGTTAACAAGCCGGAAATTTTACTCTGTGATGAGCCTACAGGTAATTTGGATCCAAAGAACAGTTGGGAAATTATGAAGTTATTGGAGGAATTCAATGACGAAGGAACGACTGTAGTGGTTGTAACCCACAATCAGGAAATCGTAGACAGTATGCAAAAGCGCGTCATTACAATGCACAAGGGCAATGTATGGAGCGATGAAGAGACAGGTGGTTACGTTTATGAGAATTAACACATTAAAATACACATTAAAAGAAGGTATTAAAGGCCTTTTTCGTAACAAATGGTACACATTGGCTTCCATAGCTACTATCAGTGCATGTTTGTTTTTGTTGGGTATTTTCATTGCAATCATGATGAATTTCCAGCATATCGTAGAGAACGTTCAGAAGGGTGTAGCAGTTACTACTTTCTTTGTGGAAGGTACTACAGAAGAAGAAATCTTAAATCTGCAGACACAGATTGAAGGCAGAGAAGAGGTAGACCATGTTGTATATATTTCTGCGGAACAGGCATGGGCAGACTTCGTAGAAGATATGAATATGAGCGAGTATATGGATGGTTTCCCGGAGAATCCTCTCGCTAAGAGTGCTAACCTGGAGATTTATATCAACGATGCATCCAAGCAGGCTGATTTGGTTAGTTACTTAGAAAGCAGCAGCATCGTGAGACGTATCAATAAATCCGAGCTGGCAGCAACTACCCTTTCAGGTATTGATTCCTTGGTGGGCGTTGCGAGTATCGGTATTATTGGCATCCTGTTTTTGGTATCCGTATTCCTTATCAGCAACACCGTTACTATCGGTATTTCTATTCGTAAAGAAGAAATTAACATCATGAAATATATTGGTGCAACCGACTTTTTCGTAAGATTCCCATTCATTATCGAGGGCATCTTAATTGGTCTGTTGGGTGCAGCATTGCCTTTAGTGCTTATTTATGTTTTGTACAATCAGGTAATCCTTGGCATTGCGGCACAGTTCCCATCTTTAACCAATTTATTAGGATTCTTGAATGTGGATGACGTGTTTATATACTTGCTTCCGGTATGTCTCGGAATCGGTATCGGCATTGGTTTCTTCGGAAGCTATACCACCTGTAAAAAACACTTAAAGGTATAAGGAGCAACCATGAAGTTAGGCAAAAAGAGTTTATTTTGCTTGCTTGGATTAATCATAGCTGTGATTTTGGCTGTGTTCGGTTTATTGGCAAAAGGTGAGCCCGTTATGGCGGGCTCCTTTTCTGATATTACCTCAGACAGTATAGAGGCCAAAAAAGACGAAATAGCAGATGCTACCAAGGAGCAGAATAACATCAAAAATTCCATTTCAGACATGCAAGCCATTATGTCCGGATTGACAGCGAAAAAATCCGATTTGAATAAATATATCGCGGGAATCGACAGCACCATGAATACCCTTCAGGGCAAGATTTCTGCATATGAGAAATTGATATCTCAAAAAGAAGAAGAAATCAAAGTGAAGCAGCAGGAATTAGCGGATGCTGAGATGAAAGAGGCAGAGCAGTATGATTCCATGCAGAAGCGCATACAATATTTGTATGAAAACGGTAACGCCAATTATTTGGAGGCGATTCTTCAGGCTAACAGTTTTTCCGGCATGCTCAACCGCGCAGAATATGTAGAGCAGTTGGCTGCGTATGATAATCAGATGCTTCATGAGTACATAATGCACAGAGAGTACATTGCACTCTGCAAGGAATCTGTGGAGCAGGAAAAGCTTACATTAAGCGAAAGCAAAGCAGCGGTAGAAAGTGAAAAAGCAAATCTAAAGACCGTGCGCGACCAGAAGAAAAAGGACTTGGCAGCGTACGAAGAGGACATTGCTTTGACAAAGGCGACCATTCAAGAGCTGGAGGCTGATCTAAAGTACCAGACCGAATTGATTGCCAGCTTGGAAAAAGAAATTACGGATGAGCAAAGAGAAATCTTAAAAGCAAACGGTGTTACCTTAGGCTATGATGGTAGTGGGTTTGCGAATCCTGCACCAAAATATACTGTGATTTCCTCTCCGTTTGGCTGGAGAAAGGATCCTTTTACCGGTCTTAAGGCATATCATAACGGTATCGATATGGCAGCAGCGGAAGGAACACCGATTGTTGCGGCATACACAGGGATTGTTGGTGAAGCTACCTACAATGCATCCATGGGGAATTATATTTATTTGGAGCACGGGGATGGACTTCGTACCATTTACCTGCATGCATCCAAGCTTTATGTTAAAAAAGACGATATTGTAGTAAAGGGTGAAGTGATTGGAGAAGTTGGAAGCACCGGTCGCTCCACCGGTCCGCACTTACACTTTAGTGTGCGATTAAACGGCGAATATGTAAGTCCGTGGAATTATTTGGATTAAGAGAAAAGAGGTGTGTGAGTTGGAAGAAAGAAAACAGCAGGGATTGGGGTTTTTTAGTGGCCTTATGACAGGTATTGTACTGACGTCCCTGGTAGTGGTGCTTGGGTTTTTCATTGGTCAAGGTGCCACAAACCATCACGCATCCGGTGAAGAAGCTGATTCTGCCGGCGTTAGCATTACAGTAGATCAGGGGATTATTAATAAAGATTTTATCAAGAAGATTGATAGGATTGAAAGTCTTATCGAAGAGTTTTATTATTTGGAAGAAGTGAGCGATGACGTGCTTCGTGAAGGTGCCTATGAAGGCATCGTGGCAGCGCTTGGAGATCCATATTCTGTTTACTATACTCCGGAAGCCGCAGAAGAAGTATTCCAGCAATCAGAGGGAATCTATTATGGTATTGGCGCTTACGTGCAATTGGACACTGTGAGCGGTTATGGTATGATTAGCGGAGTTATCAAAGGAACACCCGCAGAAGAAGCAGGCCTTAGAGCGGAGGATATTATTTACAAGGTAGAAGGCGAAGATATGGCCGGACTGGACCTTGCACAGGTAGTAGCCCGCATAAAAGGCGAAGAGGGTACCAAGGTGCACATCACACTGGTTCGCGACGGCGAAGAGTTGGAAGTGGATGTAGAACGCCGCAAAATCGAGTCTCCAACGGTAGAATACAGCATGTTGGATGATAAGATGGGATATGTTCAGGTTACCGAGTTTGATGAGGTGACGGTAAATCAATTTTCTGAAGCTTTGGCAAATTTAAAAGAAAATAATGCAGAGGGCATGATTTTGGATTTGCGTGCAAATCCGGGCGGAAGTTTATATGCAGTAGTGGATATTGCGGATATGCTTCTTGGAGAAGGCCTTGTTCTTTATACAGAAGATAAAGCAGGATATCGGGAAGAGTTTAAATCCGATGCGCAAACAGCAATTGATATTC
>JAZOSF010000150.1:0-4547 GCA_045657025.1 Lachnospiraceae bacterium
CGATATAGTGGATAGTCTATGGTATATTTATGCGGATAAAGAGACTCGTATTAAGAGACTCCAGCAGACAAGAGGGTATGACTTGGACAAAATCTGCAGTATTATGGACAAGCAATTAGAGGAGGAAGTGTTCCGCGCAACCTGTGATGTTGTTATCGACAACAGTGGAAGCATGGAAGATGCTATGAAGCAGGTGCAAAGGAACTTAGAAACAAATGAGATTATGTAGTATTGCCAGTGGAAGCAGCGGCAATTGTATATATGTGGGGAGCGAAAGAACTCATGTGCTTATAGACGCCGGCATTAGCTGTAAGCGCATCGAAGAGGGCCTTAAAAAGGCTCAGATTACAGGAGAAGACCTTGCGGCTATACTTATTACCCATGAGCACAGCGACCATATTCAGGGCATTGGCGTGCTTGCCAGAAAGTATGGCATTCCTATGTATGCCACACAGGGAACAATCGATGAAATTATAAGCAGTGCCAGAAATTTGGGGGAGTATGACAAAGGCTTGTTTCATCCTATTTGTTTGGACAAGGATGTGTTGGTTGGTGATTTGATGGTGCATCCGTTTCGTATTTCACATGATGCAAAAGAGCCTTGTGCATATCGCATCGAAAACGAGGGGAGCAAGGTGGCCGTAGCTACAGATATGGGAACGTTTAACCCTTATGTTGTGGACAACCTGAAAGGACTTGATGCAGTTTTGTTAGAGGCCAACCATGACATACGTATGCTTCAGGCAGGTCCCTACACGTATGCCTTAAAACAGCGTATTCTTAGCGACAGAGGCCATTTGTCCAATGACAACAGCGGTCTGTTGTTAAACCAGATTTTACATGACAACTTAAAATATATTATACTGGGGCATCTCAGCAAGGAAAATAACATGCCGGAGCTTGCATTTGAAACGGTTAAGTTAGAGATAAATGCAGCGGATACACCATATAAGGCAGAAATGCTCAATATGCGTGTGGCAAGCCGAAATGAAGTTGGAGAAGTGTTGAGTTTTTAATCTTTGACAATCGGAAAAGTTTGGTATATGATAAACGAAAAATATAAAAAGGCAGGTAACAAAATGAAAAAGGCCATTATTACAGTAGTAGGTAAAGATACCGTTGGTATTATTGCCAGAGTATGTACTTATTTAGCAGAGAGCAATATCAATATTTTGGATATTTCCCAGACTATTGTACAGGGATATTTTAATATGATGATGATCGTAGATATGGAAAAAACAGAGAAGCCTTTTGGACAGGTAGTTGCAGAATTAGATGAATTAGGCCAGAATATTGGTGTTTCCATTAAATGTCAGATGGAAGCAATTTTTGACAGCATGCATAGAATCTGAGGTGATTAGATGATAAACATAATGGAAGTAACAGAAACCAATGACATGATCGAGAAGGAGAAGCTGGACGTTCGTACCATCACTATGGGTATCAGCCTTTTAGATTGCATTGATTCTGATATTAATGTATTAAACGAAAAAATTTACAATAAAATCTATAATTCCGCTAAGGACTTGGTAGCTGTTGGCGAAGAAATTTCTATGGAATTCGGTATTCCGATTGTAAACAAGCGTATTAGCGTGACACCGATTGCATTGGTTGGCGGTGCTGCATGTAAGAGTATAGATGATTTTGTAAGTGTTGCACAGACTTTAGACCGAGTAGCAACCAAGGTTGGAGTGAATTTTATCGGTGGTTATTCTGCCCTTGTTTCCAAAGGGATGACTCCTGCAGAGGAACTGCTTATTCGTTCCATTCCAAAAGCACTTTCTTGTACAGAAAGAGTGTGCAGTTCTGTGAATGTTGGCTCTACCAAAACCGGTATCAATATGGATGCGGTAAAGCTGATGGGTGAGATAATTAAGGAAGCTGCAGAATATACAAAGGAAAGAGATTCCCTTGGCTGTGCGAAATTAGTTGTGTTCTGTAATGCACCGGATGACAATCCGTTTATGGCAGGTGCTTTCCATGGCGTGACCGAGGCAGACCGCATTATTAACGTAGGTGTTTCCGGTCCGGGTGTAGTAAAAACCGCATTGGAAAAAGTGCGCGGTGAGAACTTTGAAGTGCTTTGTGAAACTATCAAAAAGACTGCATTTAAGGTTACCCGTGTAGGCCAGCTTGTTGCAAAGGAAGCTAGTGAGAAACTTGGTGTGCCTTTTGGTATTGTAGATTTATCTTTGGCACCGACACCGGCAGTAGGGGATTCCGTAGCAGATATTTTGTGCGAAATCGGTTTGGAATATGCAGGTGCTCCGGGTACTACCGCAGCATTGGCGTTGTTAAATGATCAGGTAAAGAAGGGTGGTGTAATGGCATCCTCTTATGTAGGCGGCTTGAGCGGTGCTTTTATTCCTGTTAGTGAAGATCAAGGTATGATTGACGCTGTAGTTGCAGGTGCTCTCACATTAGAAAAGCTAGAAGCAATGACCTGCGTATGTAGCGTTGGCCTTGATATGATTGCAATTCCCGGTGATACCAAAGCTACTACCATTTCCGGTATCATTGCGGATGAAATGGCTATCGGTATGATTAATCAAAAGACCACAGCAGTGCGTATCATTCCGGTTGTTGGAAAAGGGGTTGGCGAAACAGTAGAGTTTGGCGGTTTACTTGGTTATGCACCGATTATGCCGGTTAATCCATATTCCTGTGATGCCTTTGTAAATCGGGGAGGAAGAATTCCCGCACCAATTCATAGCTTTAAAAATTAATGGAAAGTATATAAATAAGCCCAAGCAAGTTATCTACTATACAGATAATTATGCTTGGGCTTTTGCTTTTTAAGTTTTAATAGGTTATAAGCGTACAGAAGTCTTGTAAGCTGTTGGGGAAAGACCGGTCACGCGCTTGAACATTCGGGTAAAATGATGAATACTGTTATAGCCGAGGTGTTCGGAAATTTGAGTAATGTTATGATTACCCTCACGGATAAGCTTCTTTGCTTCTTTTATTTTTAGATTAATCCAGTAATCAATAGGGCTGGTATCGGTTCCTTCCTTGAAAATACGGCACAGATAGGTGCGACTTAAGGAGAAATGTTCGCATAAGAGCGGAAGGGAAGGGGTGTCTGCTATGTGTTCTTCCATAAAACTTTTCATGGAACTTACCAAAGAACTTTCCGCTATCAGACGAGAGTCTTTGGTTTGGAGCATATCTTGAACCAAGGTTTCATCACTACGAATTAGCGAAAACAAAAACTCTACCAGATAACATTGCATTAACTGTACTGAACCGGGAAGGGCATGAGAAAAGTCCAAGGGAGATTTGTCGTGGTAATTTCCGGGAAGATGTCCTATAGCATTTCGAACTTCTTTTAAAAACAAGGAGAGTATTTTTTGGGAATCCTTGCCGGAATTAAAAATTTTTCTTGTAAAATACGTCATTATTGAACTAAAACAGGCAAAAGAAATAACAACCAGATTGCTTGAATCCTTGAGGTTGGCAATATGAGAGTGGGTTTCGTTTGGCGCATGAAAAATAACCTGCCCTTTGGTGAGTTCAAAACCTACGCCGTCTACAACAGCATTAATGCAACCGTCATCTACGTATACTAATTCCCAGAAATCGTGTTTTTCCGGTGTGTGGTAAAAGTTTTTATCAAATTCAAAATAATAAACGGAATGAAAGCCGGTAATATTGATTTCTGGCATAATTGGCATGAATTTAAATTCCATATTGTCCTCCGGAAAACAAAATTGTGTACGATGTGTTAAATGTATAAAAACATATTATAAATACTTTTAGCTAATTTTAGCATAAAATATATTTAGAAGCAATAATCATGGGATGATTTGTTAAAAGAAGAATAAAGGAGAGCGGTATTATGAGAGATGGCATTACCATTGCCGGCAATATTCTGGTGGATATTGTAAAGATGATCGAGAGGTATCCTGACAAAAATATGCTTGTGCATATTACGGAGTCAGTGAAAGCTGTTGGTGGTTGTGTGCCGAATACGATTATTAATCTGGCAAAAATTGATCCTAATGTTAAACTGAAGGCCCTTGGCAAAGTGGGCAGCGACGATAATGGGAAGTTTTTAATTGATGAAATGGCCAAATATGGTGTGGATGTAAGTGGCGTAAAAGTGGCGGAAGGCAAAGAGACGTCTTTTGATGATGTTATGACCGAGACGTCTACCGGTGCAAGAACTTTCTTTTTATCCTGCGGTATTAATCATGAATTTGGCATTGAAGATATTGATGTGGATGCACTGGACTGTAACATTTTTCACGCCGGTTACATATTGCTTTTAGGAGCGTTGGATGCGGAAGATGAAGAGTATGGTACCAAAATGGCACGTTTACTTCATATGGTATCTGAAAAGGGAATCAAGACCTCTGTAGATGCGGTAAGTGAAGACAGCGACCGCTTTAAAGAAAAAATCGTTCCGGCTTTGAAACATTGTGATTATACCATGATGAATGAGATTGAGAGCTGTAAGGTTACCGGACTTTCTCCGAGAACGCCAGATGGCAGAATCGATGTGGAGAACATCAAAAAAACCATGGAAACCTTTATGGCATATGGTG
>JAZOSF010000151.1:0-22487 GCA_045657025.1 Lachnospiraceae bacterium
CACCAAATCTTCTGGCCATGACTGCTGATCATAATAACGCTTCACAATGGTTGTAAGAGTATCTTTATCCGTTTCTTCAAACTGTGGTGCGATAATCTTTGCAATTTCTTCTGGTGTATGGGTATTTACATAGTCCAAACCTTTCTGCAATGCATTTACAAAAGCTTGAATTACTTCCGGATTTTCCTCCATATAACTGGTAGCGGCACTAAATGCGGTGTAAGGCACATAACCGGACTCTTCGCCCAGGCTGGCTACAATGTAACCATCGCCTTTTTCCTCCAGGCTGGTGGCATGAGGCTCGAATTCCACGGTGTAATTTCCCTTCCCGCCGGAAAAAGCCGCAGCGGTAGAGCCAAAATCAATACTTTGGTCGATGTTCAAATCGGTCTTTGGGTCCATGCCGTGTTTTTTCAAAACAAATTCAAATACCATCTGCGGCATACCGCCTGCACGACCACCAAGGACCTCCTCGCCCTTTAACATATCCCAGGAAAAATCCTGGGTCGGCTCACGAGCAACCAGGAAATTCCCCGCACGTTGAGTAAGCTGCGCAAAATTTACCACTGGGTCGTTTGTGCCCTGCACATAAGTATAAATACTGCTTTCGCTACCCATAAAACCGATGTCTGCTTCTCCGGTAAGTACCGCTGTCATCGTTTTATCAGCACCAAACCCTGTAACCAATTCAATATCAATGCCTTCCTCTTCAAAATACCCCTCTTCTATAGCTACATACATTGGTGCATAAAAAATAGAATGAGCCACCTCATTCAATGTCACCTTGGTAAGTTCCGTTCCGTGATCCGCGCCATTACATCCTACACAGCAAAAACTGCATAACAAAAGCACCAACCCCAGAGCAATGTTCTTAGACAATTTCTTTGTCATATATGCCTCCAAAAATAGTTGATGCTTTATTGTATGCTGCAATACTGCGTGCGGTGCATACAGCATTACCAAATCTTAATATTTCAAACTATCTTGATACTCCTAATCGCATCATCAATGCCTCTTGCAGCACCTTAGATACATTAACACACGCTTTCTCAGCCTCCTGATTCAGCCAGTTTGGCAATGTAACATTTCTACGTACCATTTTATTATCTACCCGATTTCGATACACCATCAAGTCCACATCCACATAAGAAACATAGCTTAATCCTTCACCATAAAAAGTCCCTTTTGTTACATCAACATCAGCCAATTTAGATGCAACTACCAATTCTTTGCCATTGTCCTCAGCAGAAATACAAGCCAATCCAATAGCATCTCTTGCCATTAACATAGCATCTGCTAATGTTCCCTTTGTTTTGCCTTCTTCATTAGACTCTGAAAAAATACCTAAATCAGGCACTTCTATCAATATATTTGTATCAATTTCTGTAAAAATCACAGGATATGTTACTTTCATAATATTTTCCTCCTATCTCACGCACAATTCCTAAAACCATTAGTATTATAATCCCCATTTTTTAAGTATAGCTCTAGCTAATTTTTCATTAATTTCTCTATGTCTCGGAATTTGCTCTTCCTCACTCCCACGCTTAAACACATCATGATTTCCACCATGCCGACTGAATTCAAATCCGATGCTTTGGAGCTTCTTTACTAAATCCCTATATTTCACCCGCAAACCTCCTATATATTATAATACACATTATTTACACACTCGTCAATTCGATTTTAGAAAGATAAAAAGTTGATCGTATTTATAATAGCAGGTTTCATTTTTTAACTCGGACGATATATCGTCTTTTTAGTCATTATTTTAAACAACAAAAAATCAGGTGATAAATCTTTCATTCATCACCTGATTATCACATCTTCTTTTTATTCACAACTATTATCGCATTTTACACCCTAAAACAGCTGCCGCCCACAAATTCTCTACACACACTGTTGCTTGGCAGACTTTCACTGCTGACACCAAGGAAATAATCCAGAAATTTTAATAAGCGCTCCGCCTCCGAAAATGCCGGATCTTCCGGCGGAATGTGGAACAACAGTGGTTCTGCAAATTGCTTTAATACCGCCAGTTCATAAATCAATGCCGAATTAAACATCACGTCTGCTTGTTCCTGGAACGGGAAAATATTTTGTTCTTCTCCCCGACGTACACTTGCCCACATCTGAATGGTCTGTGAAGCACTGGTTCCGCGTGTTCTTGCATCACGCACCATACGCCTAAGCAGACGATTATCCGTAGACGGAATTCGGTTGTGCTCATCAATATTCAAACTGGTCAATGCACTAATATAAATTTTGAACTTACTTTCAACCGGCAAGGAATGAGACAATTTGTCATTAAGGCCATGAATTCCTTCAATAACCAGTAAATCCTCTGCACCAAGTTTTAGTGTGTGACCATTGTACTCTCTTCGACCGGTTTTGAAATTGTAATAAGGCAATTCCACTTCCTTACCACTGAGCAAATCAATCATATCTTTGTTGAATTGCTCCACGTCGATTGCTTCCAAGCATTCAAAATTCGGCTTGCCCTCGGAATCCAACGGTGTATTGACGCGATTCACGAAATAATTGTCCAACGCGATTGGATGTGGCACTTTACCTTGGGTACGAAGCTGAATTGACAGTCTATGACTAAACGTAGTCTTGCCTGAGCTGGATGGCCCTGCAATCATAATAAACTTCACGCCTTCTCTAGCGGTGATCATCTTGGCAATTTCACCGATTTTCCGTTCCTGCTCTGCTTCCTGCACCAAAATCATATCATTGATATCGCCGGCGCAAATACTATCATTTAAATCTCCGATATTTTGAATGCCAATCTGATTATACCAAATATTGCTCTCTTCTAGAGTCTTGCGAAGAAGTGGGCTTTGTGTAAATGTAGGCAAAGTATTTAAATCCTCTGCTAAAGGAAGCACAAAGTAAAATCCACCCTGCTCAGGTAACAAATCAAACGCTTTCACTTCGGACACATCTGCAAGGCATGGACCATAAAAATAATCATAATAACCGTCTAAATAGCACAGATTAAGTCCATTGCTTCTTCTGTAGCGGAATAACTTTGCTTTGTCTTTCATGCCATGGGCGCGAATCAAATCCATGGCTTTGTCTTTTGCAAAGATTTGGTTTACAATCGGAAGTCCCGCTTCACTCATTTCATGCATGCGGGCTTTGATCTTTTGCAACGTTTCCTCATCCAAATCCGGCATCCCTTTGGTTCTTACAAAGTATGCATGTGCAATGGTATAATCCACCACACAATTCCATGCCGCTTTTTCTCCTAGCACATCACAAACCGCCTTACATAAAAGCATAATTGCAGTACGTATAAACTGTCGATAAAATACCTGATCTACTTTTTTCTTTTCCATAAGCGTCTCCCTTATCAGAGCACCCAGAAAGGCTCCTCTTCCACAGCTTCTATCACTTCACACTCAGGCATAATTTTGGAAAAGCAATCATGCACATATGGTACGAATAATTTCTCTATACCATAATGCCCCGCGTCGATGACACATATTCCTTGAGCTACTAAATCAATGCCTGTATGATGATCAATATCACCACTAATATATACGTCTGCTCCTGTACGCAACACGTCTTTTGCTACGCTTTTTCCTGCCCCCGGACATACTGCCACTTCACAGCAAATCGTGGCTGGATTTCCAAAAACCTTTACATTTGGCACCTGAAATGCCTCTTTTGTAAATAAAGCCAGTTCTTCCAAGGTCATAGCCGATTTTAATTTGCCTGCTCGGCCAATACCCTCTGTAGCAATCTCGTCCTCGTAGGTTACTTGAAGTACCTGGGTATCCAAAAGTCCCAAACGCTCTGCTGCTGCATCAGCCATACCAATTACATCAAAATTAGTGTGCATTGCATATACGCAAATATCTGCCTGAATTAACTTTAAAAGTCTGCTACCGAAACAATTCTCATTGGTAATACGCTTTTCACCGGAAAAAATAAGCGGGTGATGGCTTACAATCATGCTAACTCCTGCTTGAATTGCCTGGCGCACAACCTTGTCCGTTACATCCACACATAGCAAAACGGAATAAACCGGTTTTTCTTGGCGTCCAATTAAAAGCCCTACATTATCCCAACTTTCTGCAAAGCTAGTTGGGGATAAATCTTCTAAGCATTGAATCACATCTTTACAAGTAAGCATCTTCTCACCTCGCTCGTATTTTAAAAAACTTTATTTCATTTGTATTTCTTTAATGGTTGCAATTTCCTTTTGAAGCTCTTCTAATCGTGCATGAGCCTGGGGACTAATCGCCTGAACGCTCAAGCGCTCCAAAAGCTCTTCCTTAAGACCTAAAGAATACTCCAAAAACTGCATAAACACAGGGTGCCTTTCCTTTAAAAGCAAAGGACCATAAGAAAGTGCTATCTCATCAGGCATTTCTTCTTGCCCTGGCTCAATATACATCATTGGATAATACTTCCCTTGACTTAAGCCCTCACCATCTGCCTCAAAAACCATATCTTCCTTAACGATATGCCATCCTATGTCATAGATATGCTTGCGAACCAGAGATAATTCGGACTGTGGTTGAAGAACTGCACCTTTCATCTGCGCAAGAACTTCCTCCCCTTCTGTCATAATATGCACAATCAAGCGTCCGCCCATTCCGGCACACAAAAAGCGTTCCGCTTCTCCTGGTGCAACCTTCGCCAAGCCATCTGACAAACGAAAGTCCAACTTGTCTGCCATTCCAAAAAGCTGCGCGTTGCGCTTAGCTTGTTCTAGGGGTCCTGCATTTACATCCATCGCGATAACCTTCTTAGCAATCTCCTTTTGAAGAAAGGAAATTGCTACATACCCATGGTCACATCCCACGTCACAAATGGTATGAGACTGTGGCATTAGGTTTATCACAGCTTGTAATCTTTTTGAAAGTTCCATTAGTCTAAATAATCCTTTAACTTGCGGCTGCGGCTTGGGTGACGAAGTTTACGCAATGCCTTTGCCTCAATCTGTCTGATACGCTCACGAGTAACCTTGAATTCTTTACCAACTTCTTCCAAAGTGCGAGCTTTGCCGTCATCTAAGCCAAAACGCAAACGAAGTACCTTCTGCTCACGTTCTGTCAAGGTTTCCAGAACCTCTGTTAACTGTTCTTTTAACAAGGTATTGGCAGCAGCTTCTGCCGGTACCGGAACATTATCATCCTGGATAAAGTCGCCTAAATGGCTGTCTTCTTCTTCACCGATTGGCGTCTCCAAAGAAACTGGTTCCTGGCTGATTTTGATAATCTCACGAACACGTTCAACCGGCATATCCATTTCTTCTGCAATTTCTTCCGGACTTGGCTCACGACCTAATTCCTGAAGTAACTGACGACTTACACGGATTAATTTATTGATAGTTTCTACCATATGAACCGGAATACGGATAGTTCTTGCCTGATCTGCAATCGCTCTTGTAATAGCCTGACGAATCCACCATGTAGCATATGTGGAAAACTTATAGCCTTTATGGTAGTCGAATTTCTCTACAGCCTTAATAAGACCCAGGTTGCCTTCCTGAATTAAATCAAGGAATAACATACCACGACCTACATATCGCTTTGCGATACTTACTACCAAACGAAGGTTTGCCTCTGCCAGACGCTTTCTAGCTTCAATATCACCATCTTCCATACGACGGGCAAGTTCGATTTCCTCTTCTGCGCTCAAAAGAGGAACCTTACCGATTTCTTTCAGATACATTCTGACAGGATCTTCAATACTGATACCGTCCGGTACGGACAAGTCAATATTTTCGATATCTACGTCTTCTTCCCCGCTTAATAAAAGATCATCATCTATAGGTGCCAAATCATCTTCTTCTGAAATACGAAGCACGTCAATGCCTGTTTTTTCCAGAGTGTTTACCAAGCGTTCAATCTGGTCAAGAGACAGATTCAAATCTGACATATATTCTACAACTTCGTTATATTCCAAGGTCTTATTCTTTTTGGACTTTCCTAATTCCAAAAGACCTTTTACCTTTTCTTCGTATTTTACTACCATGTTTTCGTCCATTATGGTTCCATCCTTCCATTATTAAGTAGTATGAGCCTAAGAAAGTAAAATATGTACTTTGGCAAGCTCTTCCAAAGCTCTTTTTCCATCTATTACTTGCTGTAAAGCACTTACATCTGTGCCCAACCTGCTGGTATAGTACTCATAACTGTTTTTCTTCACTGCATAAACAATGTCGCGCAGTGCTTTTTCTTTGTCCTGCTTTGTCTCTATGCCATCCAACTTTGTATGGAACATAGATGCCACCTCACGTTGTTCTTCTTCTTCCGTGAAATGGGACAAAATGGCTGCAGGATTGTAATTTCCTTCGCTTAAATCTGCAAAAAGCATTTGTGCCACTCTTCCATAAAGCTCTTCCGTGAAATCAGAAGGCTTAATATACTTGGAAATTTGCTTGTATATTTCAGGTTCATCGGTCAGCCATGTAAGTAACATACGCTGCGTGCGCTTCTTGTGATCTTCTACTGTCTGACGCTTTTGAATACCTGATTTCGGTCTTTCTACCGGCTTGGCTCCACCTGTTTGGGCTGCGTACCTGTTTACTAATTTACGCAAGTTATCAAAGCCGATATGGTATTCATTTGCTACCGCCTGAATGTAATTCTCACGCTCCACCTCTATTTCAAAACCACAAAGCTTCCGTGCAATTTCTTTATGAAACTTGGTTTTGCCCTCCGGATCGTCCAGATTAAACTCCCGCTTCAGCATGCGAATTTCAAACATAAAGCTGTTCTCCGCCTGCTTAATGCGTTCTTCAAAAGCTTCTTTTCCCAGATGCTTCATAAATTCATCCGGGTCCTTATACGGCTCCAGGTTAATGATTTTGCCGGTAAGGCCGGCTTCCTTTAATATTTCAAGTGCCCTTAAGGCTGCTTTTGTACCTGCTCCATCGCTGTCATAGCTAAGTAATACTTCATCCGTATAACGTCTGAGAAGATTAGCTTGTCCGGAAGTAAATGCCGTACCAAGGCTGGCAACTGCCTGAGTAAATCCTGCCTGATGCATCGCAATAACATCCATATATCCTTCACAAAGAATAATATTACCGGCTCTGCTGGTACGTGCAAAATTCAATCCGTAAAGGTTACGGCTTTTGTCAAACACCATGGTTTCAGGGCTGTTTAAGTACTTGGGAGTGCCCTCTCCCATTACACGGCCACCAAATCCGATTACCTTGTGATTGATATCTTGGATAGGGAACATAACACGATTCCAAAACTTGTCATGTATGCCATAGCGCTCATCTACAGCCGATATGCCGGCTTCCGCCAGAAGTTCATCACTGTACCCTTTGTTTTTAAGGTAAAGGGTCAAATCATTCGAAGTTTTGACTGCGAAACCGAGTCCAAACTTTTTCATGGTTTCTTCATCAAGTCCGCGCTTGGTAAAATAATCGTAACCTTGCTTGCCCCTGTCTGTACGAAGTTGATAATAAAAATACTTCGCTGCTTCTTTGTTTATTTCCAGCAATTTGTTGCGTTTAGATTGCTTCTGCTTGGCGTCTTCCGTAAACTCCACCTCCGGAAGTGTCACTCCGGCTCTTTCAGCTAAGTACTTAACTGCTTCCTGGAAGGTGTAGTTTTCATAGTTCATAATGAAACTAATAACATTGCCTCCGGCTCCGCAACCAAAACAATAATAAATCTGTTTGTGTCCCGACACGGAAAACGACGGACTCTTTTCATTATGGAACGGGCATAGTCCAAAGTAGGAACTACCCTTCTTTTGTATTTTGACATAACTGCCGATCACATCGACAATGTCATTTTTGGTCCTTATTTCTTCTATTATTTCATCAGGATAAAACATGAAACTTCTTCCTTTTCCTGTAATTAACCCTGCCAAGACTGAGGAATGTAGAAGGATTCAAAAGTTGCAATGGCGAACTTGTCACTCATAGATGCAATGTAATCGCAAATTGCACTCTCCTTTGGTGTGCCTTCATTTACATATCTCAAAAAGTCCTTAGGCAATAAATCTATGTGTTCTAAATAATGTCTGTATAAAGTCTGTATCAAAAGAATTGCTTTCTCTTCTTCTCTCTTCACAGCTTCGTTTTCATATACTTCTATGAATAAAAACTTACGCAACTTCATCATTGCATTCCACACTTCATCAGACATCATAATATCCGGCTTGTCCTGAGAATGAATAACGATATCGTGAATCATATGATTCAAGCGCTCTTTGGTGTTCTCCCCTAGCACCTGACGAATTTCAACAGGGATATCCGTCTCCTGCAAAATATTGCTGCGTATCGCATCGTCCATATCATGATGTATGTAAGCAATCTTGTCGGAAAGGCGAACAATTTTGCCCTCCAATGTGGCAGGAAGGCCTGCTGTCTGGTGATTCCTAATGCCGTCGCGGACTTCAAAGCTTAAATTTAATCCTTGTCCGTCCTTCTCTAACACTTCTACTAAACGTACGCTTTGCTCGCTATGCTCAAAAGGATACGGACATATCTCATCCAATGCTCTCTCTCCTGCATGTCCAAAAGGCGTATGTCCCAAATCATGACCGAGTGCAATGGCTTCTACCAAATCCTCATTTAAACGCAAAGCTTTGGCAATGGTGCGGGCATTTTGACTAACTTCCAAAGTATGTGTCATACGGGTACGGTAATGGTCGCCGTTTGGTGTCAAAAATACCTGTGTCTTGTCCTTCAAACGTCTAAACGCCTTAGAATGCAAAATGCGATCTCTGTCGCGCTGATAAATCGGTCTAATATCACAAGGTGCTTCATATCGGTCACGGCCTTTACTCTCACAACTAAGAGAAGCGTAAGGACTTAAATACTTCCGTTCCCACTGTTCTAAATTTTCTCGAATAAGATTGTGTTCCGTCATACTCAAGCACCTCCCTGCGCATACTGTTGACTGTTGAATACATTTTATTTGCTATATTATTCTTTTTCTGTGTAACTACCTTAAATTCCTTTATTCGTCACAAAATCTAATGCAAGATTTGACGAATTTTCTTTTAGCCTGCAAAACTCATCACAATCGGAACAATAATGACTGTCAGAACGCCGGTTACTACAATAGCGAGACTACTCATAGCGCCCTCTATTTCACCGATTTCCAACGCCTTACTGGTGCCGATAGCATGAGAAGCACTACCTAAGCCCAAACCAAAGGCTATAGGATTTTTTATACGTATAAAACGTAAAATAGTAGGTCCCACAATCGGTCCCATCATACCTGCTACTATTACACCGATAATAGTAATGCCCTGAATGCCACCCAATTCCTCCGTTATGCCAAGTGCTATAGCGGTAGTCACGCTTTTGCCCAAAAGAGAATTGCGGAGCAAATCTTCTACACCAAGAACTTGTGCAAGCAACAAGAGTGTTGCAACATGCGCTAGGCACCCGCAAATAATACTGATAAATACTGCTGCCACGCGTCCCTTTAAAATGTGAAGCTGACGATATAATGGCACAGCCAGACATACGGTAAGCGGTGTAAGCATATTTCCTATAATCTTTGCGCCTTGCTCATAACTTTCATATGGGATACCTGTTACCAACAAAATCCCCATAATTACAAAGGTGGAAATCAGCACCGGATTCAAAATCGGAAGTGGCCATTTTTTTTGAATGGCTGCTGATGCCTGATATATAAAAATGGTAAGAAAAACTCCGAAATAAAGGGAATTAGAAACATACTCTTGCATTTATTTACCCTCCTTTTTGTCGGAAATTTTCATGATAAGCTGCGCTACAGAACTGGTTACAATCATTACCGCAGCCGTAGAAACTACGCACATTAAAAGCAAGAAAAAAACATTTCCTTTAAGAATATCAAAACTATTCATTAATCCTACGGAAGAAGGCACAAAAAAGATGCCCATCATTCCAATCAAAAAATCGGCAGTTTCCTCTATCATTTCCAACTTCACTACATGGGTTAACAAAAGTAGCACCATCATAACCAAACCATATACGCTTGCCGGAATCGGAAAAGGCAAAACAGAATACAATATTTCCCCAGCAAAGCTTACACCTGCAATAATACCAAACTGTTTAAAGTATTTCATTTGTATATCCTCTTTGAATAACATAATTTTTTCTTTAAAAATATATTATACGTTTAATTACACCATTTAGTCAACTAAAGGGGAATTATTTTAGCAAAATCTGGTCTATCGTGACAAATTCATACCCTTTTTCCTTTAATTTATCAATGATTTTAAAAGTCGCCTCCACACTGGTTGCATACTCATCATGCATTAAAATAATAGCATTATCCTCTACATTATCCGTCACTCGCTTTACGATTTGTTCGGCATTTCCGGAACACCAATCCAAAGGGTCAATATCCCATAAAACTGGAAACATGTCTACTTCCTGTTCTATCGATTTCTTCCAATCTCCAAACGGAGGTCGGACATACATAACTTCTTCCCCTAAAATCCCTTCCAACACACGGTTTGTTTCAAGAAGCTCTTTTATAAAAATTTCCTCTCCTACAGAAGACAGTTGCACATGATGATAGGTGTGATTTCCCACCACATGTCCATCCTCCTGCATCTGTTCAATCAGTTCCGGGTACAGCGTTGCATTGGCTCCCGTCACAAAAAAAGTGGCAACCACACCCCGTTGTTTCAATCCCTCTAACAACTCCGGAGTATAAATCGGATGTGGTCCGTCATCAAATGTCAATGCTATTTTCCCGGTTATCTCATATTCCTCTCCTATAACTACTTCTCTGGTCGCTCTTACAAATGCCTTGGTATCCTCCATTCTATACAAAAAAATCAGACCAAGGATTATGGAAATCATCCAAAACCTTTGGTCTAATTTGGGCATGCGACTTTTCATAAATCCCTCGCAGAATTCATTTTTAAATCATATGCGTTCTTTTTACTTTTTAGAAGAGCAGGTAAGCTTATATAAACTGATTGCGTTCTTCGTTGTAAAGGTAATCAATTTTTGCCAATGTCTCCTCTATCTCACTACGCTCCACATCTAAGTCATCACACAAAGAAGTTAATGACATATTATTATCGCGCAAGCGCATATTGACAAAACTAAGTAACATTACCGGGTCCTTTGGTATCATAAAAATATCCTTTCTGATGCTTTAACTCTCTCGTTTAGCAACCAATGCACTATTTTGCAGCTCTATAACAATGGTATCCCCTACGGTAACTCCATCTTCAAGAATCAATCTTGCAGCTAGTGTCTCCACCGTTTTTTGCATAAAACGCTTTAACGGACGGGCACCATATATCGGATCATATGAGCTATCCACAATAAAATCTTCTGCTTCTTTGGTCAAGCGGATAACAAGTTCTTTGTCCGACAGGCGCTTATTTACGTCTGTTAAAATCAAGTCAATAATATGGCCAATGTCAGCTTTTGTCAATGGTTTAAACAAAATGGTTTCATCCAAACGATTTAAAAACTCCGGTCTAAAGTGTGCGCGAAGTTCTTGCATCACCAAACTTTCTGCTTCCGGACGAATCTCTCCGTTTTCACTGATGCCTTCTAATAAATAACCTGCACCTATATTGGAAGTCATAATAAGAATTGTATTTTTAAAATCTACAGTACGTCCCTGTGAGTCGGTAATACGACCATCATCCAACACCTGTAACAATACATTAAATACATCCGGATGGGCTTTTTCAATTTCATCAAAAAGTACAACCGAATATGGTTTTCTACGAACTGCCTCAGTCAACTGACCGCCTTCTTCATAGCCCACATATCCCGGAGGCGCTCCAATCAATCTGGATACAGAATACTTCTCCATGTATTCGCTCATATCGATACGCACCATATTGGATTCATCGTCAAACAAGGCTTCAGCCAAAGACTTTGCCAACTCGGTTTTACCCACACCGGTAGGTCCCAAAAACAAGAAAGAACCAATTGGTTTTGATGGATCCTTGATGCCGGCTTTGGAACGAAGAATTGCCTCGGTCACCTTCTGCACACCTTCCTCCTGGCCAATTACACGTTTATGAAGTTCTTCATCCAAGTGCAAAATTTTGCTACGCTCCCCTTCCGTCAGCTTAGCAACCGGAATACCGGTCCAACGGCTGATAATACGTGCTATTTCCTCGTCGGATACATTTTCATGCACCAAGGCATGCTCTGCACCACGAAGCTTCTCTTCTTCCGTTGCCAGTGCCTGTTTTAAGCTTGGGAGTTTTCCATAACTAAGTTCTGCCGCTTTTTCCAAATCACCTGCCTGACTTGCAAGCTGAATTTGTCTGTTCATCTCTTCTATTTCTTCACGAAGTCCAGACACACGCTCAACATCGCGCTTTTCATTATCCCACTGAGCCTTCAATCCCTTGAAATCCTCGCGTAGTTCTGCAAGTTCTGCCTGAAGAACAGCCAGTCTGTCCTGGCTCAATTTGTCTTCTTCTTTCTTCAACGCAGCTTCTTCAATCTCCATTTGTGTTACTTTACGTTGCAACTCATCCAGCTCGGTAGGCATACTATCCAACTCTGTTTTAATCAGGGCGCAGGCTTCGTCTACTAAATCAATGGCTTTATCCGGCAAGAAACGGTCAGAAATATATCGATGAGATAAGGTAGCCGCACTAACCAATGCATTATCCAAAATTTTCACCCCATGATACACTTCATAGCGTTCTTTCAGACCACGCAAAATAGAAATGGTGTCTTCAACGCTTGGCTCATCCACCAATACCGGCTGAAATCTACGCTCTAATGCCACATCTTTTTCAATATATTGTCTGTACTCATCTAATGTAGTTGCACCAATACAATGAAGCTCGCCACGCGCAAGCATAGGCTTTAGCATATTGCCGGCATCCATAGCCCCATCTGTCTTACCTGCACCTACAATGGTATGCAACTCATCAATAAATAAAATAATTTGACCTTCACTGTTTTTTACATCTTCTAACACAGCCTTCAGTCGTTCTTCAAACTCTCCGCGGTATTTCGCACCTGCAACCAAGGCACCCATATCCAAGGAAAAAATCTTTTTGTCTTTTAACCCTTCCGGAACATCCCCGCGCACAATACGTTGTGCAAGTCCTTCAACTACCGCCGTCTTACCTACACCCGGCTCACCAATAAGAACCGGATTGTTTTTGGTTTTGCGTGAAAGGATACGGATCACATTGCGAATCTCACCATCTCTGCCGATAACCGGGTCCATTTTACCGTTACGGGCCTTTTCTACCAGTTCCTGACCGTATTTATTCAGGGTGTCGTAAGTTGCCTCCGGATTATCACTGGTAACACGCTGATTTCCTCTGACCGTACTAAGAGCTTGCAAAAAACGCTCCTTATCGATACCAAACTCTGTAAAAATATTTTTGAGAGCCTTATTTGGTGCGTGTAAAAGTGCCATAAACAAATGCTCTACGGAAACATACTCATCTCCCAGGCTCTTTGCCTCGTCCTCTGCACGCAGTAAGGCCTTGTTTAAATCCGGACCAATCTGTAACTGGCCACCTTGCACCTTTACTCTTCTTCTAAGAGCCTGCTCCACCGTATTTGTAAAATAAGATAAATTAATTTCCATTTTCTCGATTAATTTACCAATAAGGCTGTCCTCTATCATAAGCAAGCTATACAGTAAATGCTCCTGCTCTATCTCCTGGTTACCATATTCCACAGCTAAACGCTCACAGCCTTCTACTGCTTTCATAGATTTTTGTGTAAATTTTGAAATATTCATAACCCATCCTCACTTTCTACAACCAAAGAATGTTTTATTTGTTCTACATCTAATATAACATAAATGTGCAAATTATCAAGTACTATATTTATTAAAAAAGCATAAACTAATTCACGAATATTTAACATTGTTTTGTATTGTCATTTATTGACAATGCATTACTCATAGAGTAACATAAAGATAATATTTACATTAGTTTTTTAGAAACGAGGATATATAAATGGCAGTAATGGACGAATTCAAAGAAGAACGTGCGCGAATGAAATCTCAACCGTTCAAGGTACGTTTCGCTTACTTTTGGGATTATCACAAATGGCATGTGATTATTGGAGTTATTGTGGCTGTACTCCTTAGTAATTTGGCATACAGCATGCTTTCCGCCAAAGACAATGCCTTTACCGTAGCGTTGATTGATTGCTATTCTAACGATAAACGTGCCGCTGAATACGAAGCAAAATTAATTGAGATGATGGATATTAATACGAAGCGTGAAGCGCTTTATTTGGATAACTCCTATCACATATCCAGTGCAGACACCTTGGCTGCAAGTTACACAGAAGTACTTGGTGTGCGCATTGTGGCCAGGGAAATTCATACCTTCCTTTCACCGGAAAACATTTTCAACCGCTTTGTTCAAAATGATATTTTTGCAGATCTTCGAACTGTCCTCCCTGAGGAATATTTAGAGTATTATAAGGATTCATTCTATTATGTAGATAGAGCCGTTCTCGAGAAAGAAGATATTTACAATGTGGATTATGCAGAAACAACTTTTGTTGATGATGCAAATCACAAATCTCCCGAGGGCATGGAAGACCCTATTCCGGTAGGTATTTATGTAACCGGTACAGAAGACTTCCAAAAAACCTTCTATTTTATGAGTGAAACCCAAGAAGTTGTTTTCGGCATTCCTTTCTATGTTGAAGACACAACCCGTGTTCTCCAGTTTTTGGATGACATGACCGGACAAACAAAATAATGCAACAAAAAGGACCTATCACTTTGATAAGTCCTTTCTTTTTGGTTAAAATCATAATTTTGTAATATACTTTTTAAGCTTTTCGATGCTGGTGTTCACAATCAACTCTTCCGGAAAATCCATTTCCTTCAGCACTTCTTCCACATTAGAAAAGTCGCCAACATATGCTGAATAATGACTATCGGTTCCCAAAATTATCGGAACCTCCATTTCTTTACAAAGCTTTAAGTAAGTCTCGATATTTTCTCTTCCGCCTGCTCTTACGCTAGAGGCACTTAAAGAAGCATTATTTACTTCTAACAAAACATTTTTTTCTTTAGCAGCTGCTACCAGTCTGTCATACTCCAGCGGATAACGTGCATCATCCGGATGGCCGATAATCTGCACATAAGGATTGTCCATCACGCGAATTAAACAATCTGTGTTTTCTTTGGCTGTGCCGCTTGTTAAACATGGAATATGCATGCTTGCAATTACGTAATCCAGCCTTGCAAGCAAAACATCCGGCAAATCCAATTTGCCTTCCAAATCCATAATATTAGCCTCGCAGCCCTTTAAAATACGCATCCCCTTAAATTCATTCGGCAACACTTTTAAATTGCCAAAGAAAAAAATATGCGTTCCGCCGGGCATTGCCGGTGCATGTTCACTAAATCCATACACCGTCAACCCCTTTTCATAAGCTACTGCTACATTTTCCTCAAAGGTGCTGTATGCATGTCCTCCTGCAAAAGAGTGCGTATGCAAATCTATAATATACTTCATAATAATTTCCTAATTTTTCTTCGGTTTAACATCAGGCAAGTCATCAATCAACTTCTCGATGATAAGCTTTTTAACATATACATCAAAGCTAAGCGCGCAAATAAATGCAAACTTCTTTAAAAATTTCTGATGCTCTTCCGGTGCTTCACCAAATTGTTCCTGAGCATGCTGGTATTTTTGGATTACATCCTGCTTTAAAGCTTCCATCTGAGAACTTTCCATAGAGAATACTTCTTCATAAATATCCTCGATTCTTAACCCATCCTCATTTGCAAAAAAATGCTCGTTTAATGGTTTGAGAAGCTTCTGAATGTCTCCGATAGATAAAATACCTTTGAAATAGTATATAAAAATAAGAACTAATATATGCTCTTTGGAATATTTCTTTTTGTTTGGAGCCGGAAGCAAATCATTTTTGGCATAGTTATTAATCATGGTCTTGGTCAAAATTTTGTCATCATTACCATGTCTTGCTGCCGGAGTAAGATTATTCTCCATAAGAGTTGTTACCTGGTCCATATATAAGTCCATATTTGGAATGTCATGGGTCTTAATATGGTCAAATCGTTCAAGGCTCTTTAGTATACTTTCTAATAAGTTTTCTGTATCAATTGTCATAATACCCTCCACTATTACATAGTATTATAGTCTAATTGTTTTTTTCTCGCAAGTAGTATTTAAAACTACATATTATTTGGCTTTACATTTCATAATAAATGTGATATTCTCTTATTGTAGCAATTTAAAACTTTACAGAACAAAAGCGAGATTGCACTTAAAAAAATATGCGAGGTTAAAGTTATGAATAAGAAAATTAAAACAGAAGCCGTTGACAGATTGTTTGAGGCGGTTTTGAGTTTAGAAAACAAAGAAGAATGTTACAGCTTTTTTGAAGATTTATGTACAATAAACGAACTTTTAAGTCTTTCTCAGCGTTACGAAGTAGCCGCTATGCTTAAAGCCAAAAAAACTTACCTTGAAATCGCTGAAAAAACCGGTGCTTCCACCGCTACTATCAGCCGCGTAAATCGCTCTTTAAACTATGGTAACGACGGTTATGAATTAGTATTTGCTCGCACCAACTATGTAACAGAATAATAAGCAAAAAAAAGGCTGTCATTGACAGCCTTTTTTTGTCTCAAATAAATTTATCCTTCGATATCCATTATATCATATGCATTAATCAGTCCGCCATCTAAAGATACCTGATACTTCACTAAAGTGTTTTCTTCACCGATATAAAACAATGGTGTACCCTTTAATACCTTAACCCCCTCTTCTAACATTGGATAACCGGAGTTGGTATAAATACTCACATAACCATTGCCATGGTCAATCTGAATTTCGTAGTAATCATATACATTTTTTCGAACACTTGATATAGTGCCTATTCCGGTCGCTGCAATAACGGAATTCTCAGTGGCATTGTAGTACACTGCCATTTCCAATACGTTATCTTCTTCCGGTGGTTCTGCTGCCGTTACACTTCCTGTAACAGGAAATCCAGATGGAATACGTGCTTCTGAATCGGCTTTCACCAACTTCTCATCTTCCATAGCACGCTTATTGATTGTATCACTTAACACCTGAACCTGCTCATCCAACTGCTCTTTTTCAATATTCAGTTCGTCATATGCTTCTTGAAGTTGGGTATATTCTTTACGTTGTGTAAGAATTTCTTCTGTAGTCCTTATTACCAAACTGCTCTCAAAAAACAAAATGCCAAGCAAAACACCTGCCACTACACAGAATGTCAAAATCAGTCCCCAAAATGTCACATTGGAAACGGTAACGCTGTGCAGTTTACTATCCGGCTTATTGCTCATCAGAGTAATCGTTTTTGTACTTTTTGGCTTTGCAGTAGTTTCTTCACTCATAAACAGCCCTCCAATCAACAGCCATTATAGCATAACTAACATTTTCTGGCAAGTCTGCCGCCTTTTGGCAATTCCCTCATTACATAGGGAGCAACCCACAAGCTATCAGTATGCACGCCGTTAAAAATATAGTCACAATAGAGCAAACACTGCTCCATACCAAAAGTTGTGCAGCTAATTGTCCGTCACTGCCCATAGAGTCTGCCATAATTGCACTGGACACTGCCACCGGTGATCCAAACAAAGCAACCAACGCCGGATATTCATTTACACCACAGGACAATATATCAGTATAAGTGCTTAACAATGCCGCTCCACCTACGCCGAGTAAAGGGGCAATTACAATACGCCATGTAGTACCGACTGTAATATCTTTTAAAAGCCCTCTTATAGCAGAAAATTCAAACTGTCCCCCTAAAACAATTAGCGCCAACGGAGTGGTGAGCGATTTTAAACTTTCCAGTGCAGAATAGAAAAATTTCAAATCATTTTCCAAAGAAAAAACAACCTTGCCAAATACACGTACCTGCCACGCGCGGATTCCCAGACACACACATCCTAGGACAACACCAATTATCAACGGATTTCGGAAAACATTGATGATAATATTTTTAATATTTTTGGATAATTCATCTGAAGTGTTTTTAAATACAGTCAGCGCAATTACACCCATAATATTAATTACCGGAATGGTAAAAGCAGAAATAACTGCTGCTACACCCATCGCCTCACCGCCTCCAAGGGTGCCTGCTAATGACAAGCCGATAATGGCAAAATTACTTCGAAAACAGCACTGCCAAATAACACCTCTGCGTTCAGGTACTTTGGTGGTGAACACAGCGGTAAAAAAGCCCAAAACAAATATTATCACAAGCATTGCCATAATGTATCCGATAATATCCCAGTGAATAACAGAAAAACTCTCTATACTGTATACATTAACGAAAAGCATACAAGGAAGGGCTAATTTAAAAACAAGATCATTACCAACCTTAATAAAACCTTCGGTAATCAGACGGATTCTTTTCAAAAAATAACCTAATAATATTAATAAAGTAATAGGCAAAACGGCGTTCACGGCCGTAATCATTATATTTACTAATTGCATAACAGTCTCTTCCTTACAACGGTTCTTTACAATTTTTTTTGCTCATGATATACTAAAAACAATTTTATTTCATCAGAAAGCGAGTATTTTTTTATGAATAACGGAGTTGTAAAATGGTTTGATTCTCAAAAAGGTTACGGCTTCATTGAGGATGAATCCGGCATGAATCTTTTTGTACATTATACGGATCTCAATATGGCCGGCTACAAAGCGCTTGATGTCGGACAACCTGTAGAATATGAAATCAAAGAAAGCTCAAAAGGTCCTCAGGCCATCAAAGTTTCTAAGCTTTATTCCATATAGTCCAATACTTTTTCAAATTCCATACTACCGCCAAACAAATCCAGTGCACTACCGATAGTAACATCTATCTTGCCTCTTCCAAGTCCTCTTAGAATATCCAAATCATAAAAACTATGCACTCCTCCGGCGTATGTCATTGGAATTTTGCCCCAATTACCCAAAAGCTCTACCAGCTCTTCTTCTATCCCTTCGCTTTTCCCTTCCACATCTACCGCGTGAATTAAAAATTCATCACAATAGTCTTTGAAATAATTTAACGTTTCATGGTTTAAAATAACATTGGAGGCTTTTTGCCAACGGTCTGTCATAATTCGGTATTCACCTTCGATTTTACGGCAGGACAAATCCAATACCACATGCTCTTTTCCCACAGCGTCTATTAATTTTTTTAAATTATTTATATTTACATCGCCATTCTTAAAAACATAAGATGTGACAATAACATGACTGGCACCTGCTTTTAAGTATTCTTCAGCGTTATCCGCATCGATTCCGCCGCCAATCATTAGTCCGCCCGGATATGCTTTTAATGCATCCACAGCTTGTGCTTTCGTGGCTTCAAAATAATCACTTTCTTTATTATTTAATAAAATAATATGTCCACCTTTTAAATGATATTTTTGGTATAATTCGGCATAAAAAGCAGCATTATATTTACTTACAAAATTTTCCTTTGCCTGATTGCCGGCATCTAATAAGCTTCCTCCGACAATCTGCTTTACAGCTCCATTATGAATATCTATACATGGTCTGAATTGCATATCATTTCCTCCGTATAATCCATTTCAAAGCACATATACTAAAGGTGACCATTTATAAGACTTGTCGTCTGAAATGGATTTTTACAATGAAATGGAGGTAAATTATGAAAAAGAATTATACACTGCATAAGCTTCTCTCTCTTACCCTTATGTTAGCTGTGGTTGGTCTCTTTACTGCCTGCGGTTGTGGTCGTAGCACTACAAATGAAAACAACAGTTCAAACACTACAACGGAATCCGGCACAAATGGCGGAACAACAAACAACGGCACCACAAATAATGGAAACAATTCCACTACCGGAAACAACACAACAGAATCCGGTACTTTAAACGGCAGCATGGGGAATGAAAACGCCTTGGGCACCACAGATGGTATGGTAGAGAGTACCACAGAAGGAACAAACGAAGGCGTTTTAGGCGGTATGGTAGATGATATTGTAGGCGGCACAGAGAATTTGATGAATGGCTCTGAAACCGGTACAGAAAACACTACAAACAATACACGTAATATGGGCCGCTAATCCCTTATATATAAGAAGGCTAATCTACTTTGATTAGCCTTCTAAATTTTAGCTATTTGCTCTGTTAACCGTTGATTACATCACTCATGCCATACATACCTGCAGGCTTACCTGCAAGATATTTGGCTGCTTCCACTGCACCTTTACCAAATACAGCTCTGGAATATGCAGTATGCGAGAACGTAATCACTTCATCCGGACCTGCAAAAATCACATCATGCTCACCAACGATAGAACCGCCACGTACTGCAGAAATACCCATCTCTTTGGCATCTCTCTTTGCTCTTCTTTGACTTCTGTCAAAGATATATTCATATGCTCCGTCAAATTCTTCATTTATAGAATCTGCCAATGCAATAGCGGTACCGCTTGGTGCGTCTAACTTTTGGTTGTGATGTTTTTCTACGATTTCTATGTCAAAACCTGTGTTACCTAATACCATGGAAGCTTCCTTTAATAACTTCATCAGCAAATTAATGCCTAATGACATATTGGCGCTTTTTAATATTGCCACTTTTTCAGATGCTTTTGCCACTTCTGCTGTAAGTTCGGCAGAAAGACCGGTAGTGCAAAGCACACAAGGAATCTGTTTTTCTATACAATATGCCAAAAGTTGTGGAACTGCAGAAGAATTGGAAAAATCAATCACAACATCTGCCTCTACATCACAGTCACTGATAGAATAAAATACCGGATATCCAAACCTGCCCTTACCGGTTGGGTCTACTCCTGCAACAATTTCAATTTTATCATCTTTTTCAGATAACTCAGAAATAATGGTACCCATTCTGCCATTACATCCATGCATAATTGCCTTAATCATAATTAGTCCTCTCTCTTTGTATCATTTTTGCACGGAGATTCTAAACTTTTAGCATCTCACAATTATTTAGTACATAAAAAGGCAGAGTAAACCCTCTGCCTTTCGTAAATATTATTTTAAAATGTTGTAGTCTATCATTGCCTGGCGAAGAACTTCCTTGTGTCCGTCCTCCATCTCAGTTAATGGTAAACGAAGCGGACCTGCACCCAAACCCATCATATTGACAGCTGCTTTTACAGGAATCGGATTAACTTCGCAGAATAAAGCATCAATCAGAGGAATTGCTCTTAACTGCTCTTTTGCACTCTCTGTAACTTTGCCATCAAAATACAACTGACACATATCGTGTGTTTCCTTAGGTGCTACATTGCTCAGTACAGAAATAACACCTTTGCCGCCCAATGAAAGAATCGGCACGATCTGGTCATCATTTCCAGAATACAAGTCGATTTCTCCGTTAGACAACTGCATAATCTTTGCAATCTGGGAAATATTACCACTTGCTTCTTTTACACCTACAATATTGTCTACTTCTCGCCAAAGCTTAACAATGGTTTCCGGTGTAATATTAACACCTGTTCTACCCTGAATATTGTATAATAATACAGGAATCTTTACACTGTCTGCAATTGCTTTAAAATGTGTATATAAGCCCTTCTGTGTAGCTTTGTTGTATATGGGCTGACTACCAAAAGACCATCTGCGCCCAACTTCTCTGCTTCTGTAGATAAGTAAATTGCGGTATTGGTACAATTGGAACCTGTACCTGCAACAACCGGCACACGACCTGCTACTTGCTTCACACAGAAACCTATAGCACTCAAATGCTCTTCGTGAGTTAATGTGCTTGCTTCGCCAGTAGTACCACACACAATAATAGCATCTGTACCATTCTCAATTTGGAAATCAATGAGTCCGGCAAACTTCTCATAGTTGATACTGCCATCTTCATTAAAAGGTGTTATAATTGCAACACCTGCGCCTGTAAATATAGCCATTATTCCGACCTCCGGAAAAATATTCTTGTCGGTTTTTATCTTAACATTCTATGAAATGAGTGTCAATAAAAACATACTATTTCTTCAAATACTTCAATACTTCTGCTGTTACAAGCTGAGTCAATCTTTCCATGTCATTTGCAGCCATTGCACCGGCTAAGCCGTTACCAAGTCCTGCTTTTCCATCGCTACTGAAAAGCTGCATTTTCTTAATACTTTCCTGCTTAACAGCTTCTACCGCTGCAGGGATTAAGTCAATAAGACCCTTATCCATGCTGGAGAATCTATGAAACTCTGCTTTTACTGCGGCTACGTTGATATCTGTAAAGATATTAACCTTGCTGATACCTTCTTTAATAGCTTTTCTGAAGTCATCATCTGTAAGGCCTGAACCACCATGAAGTACTAATGGTACATCAATTGTATTGGCAATAGTACGAATTCTGTTGAAGTCTAACTTAGGCGGAAGCTTGTATGCACCGTGCGCATTACCAACTGCAATTGCAAGTGCGTCTACACCTGTCTTCTGAACATAATCCTTGGCCTGCTTTGGATCTGTGAAGAACTTAGATGGATCTGCTAAATGAGAGCTGCCTTCTGCACTACCTTCATTATCGCCAACATGTCAAGTCGGAGGCCAAGCGGTCTTAGGAAGACAACTGTTTGGTGCAAC
>JAZOSF010000152.1:0-6954 GCA_045657025.1 Lachnospiraceae bacterium
TTTCCAATCCACGTCAAATAAATCAATTGCAGTAAATGGATAAAACAACCAACCGGAAATAATAACAGTCCTAGTCATCCAAGGTATTGCTACCACTAATCCCATGGCAAGATAAATAAAGATTTCCTTTACACGCTTTTCACGGATAAGCATATATGCCGGTTTCATAAATAAAATCAAAATCAAACCTGCTGTTAATTTAAGAGACAGAGCATATACACCAACCACACACAAAAGAGCATATGGTGCAACATCCTTACATTCTTTCTCCAGCGCATCCAACCACTTAATTACAATAAAGAAAATCACACACATAACTGCATAGTCTGATGCCGGCGATACCACTTCATTGGTAATAGTAGTTAAATAATAAATTGCACCCACTCTTGCAAAATCTGCCACAGAAAAACGTTTTCGTTTCCAGCTTTTCACAATTGGAAGACACGTCAAACTTAAAAGCAACGCCAAAAAGCCGTTCATTGCATGCATAGAATCACCTAATACATACTTCAAACTATATAACGCAGACAACGCAAAAAAAGAACTATTATACGCAAATCGTTCATGCAGATTTCCCAGCCCAGGAACTATGCCATACTCTTCCAGCCAACGTATGCTTTGGGCATGATACAAATCACTATCGTAATGAATGTAGCCTCTTGACGTGAAATATGCCCACAAAACAAATAATACTCCCACTACGATTTTGTGTCCTATTCCCCATTCCTGATGCCATTTACAAATCGTCTGTATAATGTTGTTCTTATTAAATGCAAAAATAACTACACAACCAACAAGCATTCCTACATTCGCTGCTAAACTTACTCTGTAAAAAAGGCTGAAAAACTGTGCATATACTGTGACTGCAATAGTTCCTGCCATAAGAATACTGTCTGGTTTTTCAATACGATAATGGAAAGCCTTTTCTATAAAAGCCGCCATTCCAAAACCTAATAAAGTAATAGTAAACAGTGCATATATCCATGTAATAATTGTTGTTAGCATTTTCAGTTGTTCCTCTTTCTAAATAAATTTAAAAACTCTACTAATCCACTAGACGCTGCTAATACAATCCAAGGTAAATGATTGTACAACTGTCGGTTGTTTGCTTCAAAAAGCATTAAATATAGCATAATCCCAAACCATGCGATAAGAGAAACACCATGCAAAAAATCCACCTTCTGCTTCCTCACAACCATTAAAACAGCACATACAATTACTAAAATATAGCATGTATACATATATGCGGTCGTCACCATAGAATATCTCCAGTAACAGTCCCCATTATAATGCATAAGCCTATAAAGTATATTATCATTCTCTAAAGTTTGTACAAAGATGTCGCATCCCAAGACTCCATTTGCAAAATTATAACGAAGCTTCTTCACAATATGTTCTTTATTCAAAAACTCGTATGCATTTTGCTTTATATATTGTTTGGACCATGTTTCCTTTTCCGCCATGCCATAAATGGTATTCAAACTCGCAGAATATTCTTGATTATCTACGTAGCCGCCATTTCCTTTCATGCCTATGCCCATAAAATAACTAATTTTAGGAGTACCATAGGAATCCCTCATTTTTTCACAAGGCAATGTTGTAGTATATTGATTACATAGCATAATAAAACTCAATGTAACTCCGAAGGCAATACATGTATTACGTAACAACTTTTTATTTTTTTCCAACAAACTAAAAAGAAAAATTGCAATGATTGTAATTAAGACCGTCATTTTAACTGCCGTACCTATTCCAATCATTAAGCCACCAAGAACACAATTTATCCAATAGTGTTTTTTGCTTTTCGATTTTTCACTATTCAGCAACAGAAAAGCCCCAACCACACCAAAGCAAAAACTCATGCTATCGGTATAAAGACTCTTGCTATGTCCAATAACGGGAACAAACAATGCCAGCATGATAATCGTCAACCATGCTCCAACTATACCGTTTCTTTCTTTAGACATTTTAAACATGCAATACATAGTCAATAAAACCTGAAGCACGTTTACGAAAACAGCGAAATAATATGGGTCCAGTCGACCACCTACCGAACCAATGCGAAAAATTACACCTAGAATCACTGCAGGCATAATATTATTATTACATCGAGCAAAATATGGCCAGTTTATCTCTTCTGATAATCCCGAAAAATATAAAGCCCCCTGATAAACTGCCTCTTGGTCATGAACCGGCTCACACCTTCCACTTAAACCAATACCATAAATCAGCAAACCATATCCCACTAAAAAAGCAGGCAACAAAAATTTTGTTTTTTTATCTAAAAAAACAGCCAATTTGTTTATATATAATGCAAACAAACACAATATCACCAGCATAACCACTGGCAATAACACCATTTTAGATGCCGGCAGATGGTTTTCCGTTTTTATCACACTAAAAAACCATACAATCGTCATATGTATGCAAAAAATAATTAAAAAAATTCTCCAAATAATACTTTGCTTGCTATCAACTTTCATTTACATAATTTCTCACAATTCTCTTTTTTCACGTATTTTTATCATACCACTTCTCATAAAATATATCAACAAACACTCCAAGCAGGTACATATGCTTCAAAACATAAAACTAAAACCTTTATTTGTCAGTTTGCTGCTAAGCCTTGGTACAGGCGCTCTTTCATCTCTCTTTACACCAAATTCCCGGGGACAATACATGACCTTGTACAAACCGCCGTTTGCTCCGCCGGGTTGGCTCTTCCCTGTTGTTTGGACCATTCTTTTTGTTCTGATGGGTGTGGCTGCGTATCTGGTATACATTTCCGACTCCCCAGACAAAAACGAGGCCTTGAAACTCTATTTGGTTCAGCTTCTTGTAAACTTTGGCTGGTCCATTATCTTCTTTAATTGGAATGCCTACTTTTTGGCATTTACATGGTTGCTTTTGCTGCTCTACTTAGTGTATCTTACCGCCAAAGAATTTTATGAAATTAATAAAACAGCCGGGCTTTTGATGGTTCCGTATATCATATGGCTGATATACGCAGGCTACATCAATTTGTCCATCGCACTCTACTACCTTGCAAGTTAACAGAAAGGCTGCGTCCGGCAGCCTTCTATAATTCTTATTTCATACTTATCTTTACTGCTTTCACATCTTCTGATGTTACACCCTCGTTGCTATATCTTGCTTTTTCATAGGCTGCTTTCAAGCTGCCTGCTGAAATTTTCTCACAACATTCCTTTGCAGTCAAATATGCCAATTGTCTTGTTCCGCCTTCACCTACAATAATCTTTTCGCTTTTTAATACCTGCTTGCGATATATTTTTCGTATTTTTTCTGCATTATTCAAAAAGCCAAATCGCTGGCGAGGTGTTCTGTCGTTACGTTCAATTTCGCAACTTTCCCTAATATCAGGACCGCTTTGTATTTGGTAAGATTTTTTGTCTGTGGCACGGTAATTATTTTTAAGATATCGGTAAGCTGCCCCAATACCTTTGACAATCAGAATTGCAGACCCAATAAAAAAAGCTGCTATTGCTACCTTGTCTAAGAAAGCCCAGAAAGGATGTGGTGCTCCGGGCTCCAAGAACATACCACCACCCTTGTTCATGGCGGTTTCTGTTATTTCTTCCACAATTTCTGTTTCTTCTATAGGGCCCGGTTTTATAAAGGAAAGCAAAAAGCGAGCTGCCACGCGAAGAACTCGGCCTATAATCCCTAGTATAAAACTCAACCATTCTACATTCATACTAAGAAACATAATGGTGATACTACAAGCCACGTATACGCAAGTCTGTTTCAAGCCGGAAACAAGAATCTCCTTCTCCGGAATATTGCTGGCACTGCTTTGGTTAACCACCAAAAAACTTATGTATCGTTCCAAGAAAAGCTGGAAAATGTATGTGGTCATATATATGAGTGCCAATATCAAATAATAATGTCCCCAGTTTCTTTTCAGCCAAAGCCCTTCCATAATGTATGTAATTCCAAGGACAGTGACACTGAAGACCGGTATAAAAGCTAACTCCGTAGGTATCTCAGAATATCGTACTTTTATGGAGGCTATTACATAAAAAATTGTCACAAACAGAACAAGCAATTTGATTCCTATAAATAGTTTCAGCAAAAAAACTACAGCTATAGGAAGCAATTGTACGGCAAAAAACAGAAGGATATTCTGTATATTTTTGCGTGTGATATATAAAAAAACCGGAACGATCCATAGTGACATCCACAGCCAAAAATATGGTGTTTCGAAGCCACATGCACCGATAAAGGTCATTAATGCTGCCACTATTATACAATGATTGTAGATAGTTATAAGCAAGTCACAACCCATTTGAATTGCTCGTTTTTTCATAATTACCTCTTTTCCAAGAGAATTCCGTCATACTATTTTCGTATTTTAAGAAATTGTACCCGTTCTTCTATTGCCTCAGGTACTGCAGGCTTTTCGGTTGTTCCGTAAGGATAAAACCATGTGTAACCAAGACCTTTTTCCTTGCAGCGGGTAAGTAATTCGGTAAAATCGTCATAACCGTTTGGCGCCACAAACAAGGTAATGGTGCTGCCGGCATCGTTTAATACGGTTTCTTCAAATAACTCTACAAAGTTTCTTGGTTCTTTTGTCACATCGATTCGCGCCAATGCTCTACCGATAGTATCCTGCTGGCCTGCACCGGCACCGCCTTCGATTTTGATGTATTCGCCGGTGATAATGTCTCTGCCGTTGGAATAAAACTCTACCTTGATGCCTTGGGCCAAGAAAAAGCCGGTAAGGCCCATTGCCACCTGCATAGAAACTTCCACCTCATCCGCTCTCTTGATTACACCGGTATCTTCTACATTGAGGAAAATACGAACGGTCTGCATAGCAGTATAATTTTTTTGGTTGACCATTAATTCGCCTGTCTTGGCAGTGGCCTTCCAGTTCACGCTACGCATATCGTCAAAAGGCTGATATTCTCGGATGCCTCTGTATTCAAAAGGATCTTCCAACAGGTGTCTTTTGACAATCATTTCACCATTCAACTTTTGCAGGGACATACGAAACTCCCTGCTATCATACACTTTGGGATACACATATAAATAGCAATTGGTAGGCATACTATCTACCTGCTCGCCTGTCATAAATAAGTCTGTCCCAATCAAGTCTATATTTTTAATGTTGTAATAACCTCTTTTTTTGCCTACAAACTTAAGCTTTCTGGTGATACGCTCTCCGCCGCCGATTTGGAAAATATCATTGCGGTAGTACTGGTCCGTGGTGTTGGAACCGGGATTGTCCGCAAACTCCAGATTACGTGACGTCTGAAACTTTACCTTCAACATAATAAGTGGAAGCCACTTTCGGTTTTCAATCACTTCCACAATCTCGCCTTCTTCTCCTTCAACGATTCCTTTTTGTGTAAAGGTGACAGAAACCTTGAGATTCTCATTCCAAAGCTTTTTATAAATTCTGCGCTGCAATGCAAACAATACTAAGGCTATAATTCCTATGCCTAATATCTTCATGCGCTAAAATCCTCTGTCGGTACTTCTGTGGTGTGAACAATTTTCTCTACAAAAGCTTTATTTTCACCGGCTTTGCCGTAACCCATCACCACACGGTGTGCCAAAACCGGTACTGCTAATGCTTTTACATCATCCGGTGTCACGAAATTTCTGCCCTGCAAATAAGCATATGCCTTTACGCAGCGAAGAAATGCCAACGTACCTCGAGGACTGACACCCATGAGCACATTTTCGCCCTCTCTGGTAGCTGCTACGATATCAACCATATATTCCATCACGCATTTATGTACAAAAATTTCTTCAATTTCCTTCTTGGCCTGCTTTAACTCTTCTATGCCAAAAACAGGAGCAAGCACTGCAAGTGGCTCGTCCTTCATGTATTTCTCCATAATCTGGCGCTCTTCTTCCTTTGTTGGAAGTCCCATGGAAAGCTTCATCATAAAGCGGTTCATCTGTGCTTCAGGAAGCGGAAAGGTACCTGCTGTCTCTACTGGGTTCTGTGTTGCAATAACAAAGAAAGGCTCGCCTGCTGGATAACTTACACCATCAATGGTAATCTGGCGTTCCTCCATACATTCCAAAAGACCCGCCTGGGTTCTAGGAGTGGCACGGTTAATCTCGTCTGCCAGTAAAATATTGGTAAAAGCCGGGCCTTTACGAAGTACAAACTCGCCCTGCTTCTGATCGTATATCGTAATACCAGTAATGTCGCCTGGAAGCAAATCTGGTGTAAACTGAATTCTGCTAAACGCTGCATCCATACTCTTTGCAAGCGTCTTTGCCGCCTTGGTCTTGCCTGTACCCGGAACATCCTCCAAAAGCACATGACCCTCCGCCAAAAGTGCCGTGAGTAGCAACGTCACAACCTCGTCCTTTCCCACAATCACTTTACTGATATTTGTCAAAACTTTCTCTTTTAACTCTTTACCGGTCATACTGGTGAACCTCCTGAGTGTATCTTTTGATATTATTATCATTGTATCATTGTGTTGGGGTGAGGTCAAATGAAGAATTTGTGAAATGGGGAAAATGTGAAGGGGCAAACAACAAAAGAGTGTATCACTAGGATACACTCCACATCAGTTCTCATTTATTTGTATGTTGTTTTATAAATCAAATAGTGCAATTGATATTACACCTCAAACTTATACCCCAACCCCCAAATGGTCTTGATGTACTCATTCCCCTTCTCACCCATTTTGCTGCGGAGCTTTTTTACGTGGGTGTCGATGGTGCGAGCATCACCAAAATAGTCGTAGTTCCATACGCTGTTTAAAATCTTCTCACGGGAAAGGGCAAGGCCTTTGTTTTCCATGAAATAGGTTAAAAGCTCGAATTCCTTGTAGCTTAAGTCCACGTCGTTGCCGTCAATGGTCACGGTATGGGCGGACTTGTCCAGCACAATGCCACCGATTTCAATGATATCGCTGTCCCCTGCTCCGGCATGGCGTCGAAGCAACGCCTGCACTCTGG
>JAZOSF010000153.1:0-3476 GCA_045657025.1 Lachnospiraceae bacterium
ATGTTCACGAAGGAGATGCAGCACCGGCTCAGTGCCCACAATGTAAAGTGCCTGCAGAGAAATTCACAGAGCAAAAGGGTGAAAGAGAATGGGCAGCAGAACATGTTGTTGGTGTAGCTCAAGGTGTTAGCGAAGACATTATCATGGACCTTAGAGCAAACTTCGAAGGTGAATGTACAGAAGTTGGTATGTACCTTGCAATGGCTAGAGTTGCTCACAGAGAAGGATATCCGGAAATCGGTTTATACTGGGAAAAAGCTGCTTGGGAAGAAGCAGAACATGCTGCTAAATTTGCTGAACTTCTCGGTGAAGTTGTAACAGACAGCACTAAGAAAAACCTTGAAATGAGAATCGATGCTGAAAACGGTGCAACAGCAGGTAAATTTGACCTTGCAAAACGTGCAAAAGCTCAGAACCTTGACGCTATTCACGATACAGTTCATGAGATGGCTAGAGACGAGGCTCGTCACGGAAAAGCTTTTGAAGGATTGCTTGCTCGTTACTTCGGCTAATTTAAAAACTTTATAAAACTAAGAAAGGAAGTAATGAATTATGAAATATTTATGTCCATGTGGTTATGAATACGACCCAGTTGCAGGGGATCCGGACAACGGCATCGCACCTGGAACAGCTTGGGAAGATGTACCGGAAGATTTCCTTTGCCCAATCTGTGGGTTAGGAAAAGACGTTTTTGAAGAAGTCTAATAAAATTATTTTTGGAGGATATGAATCATGTCTAAATACGCAGGAACAAAAACAGAGAAAAACTTAATGGAAGCATTCGCAGGCGAGTCTCAAGCTCGTAACAAATACACTTACTTTGCATCAGTTGCTAAAAAAGCAGGTTTTGAACAGATTGCAGCTCTTTTCCTTGAGACAGCTGATCAGGAAAAAGAACACGCTAAAATGTGGTTCAAAGAATTCCACGGCTTAGGTGATACAGCACAGAACTTAATCTGGGCTGCAGAAGGTGAAAATGATGAGTGGACAAATATGTACGCTCGCATGGCTGATGAAGCTGAAGAAGAAGGATTTACAGCATTGGCTAATAAATTCCGTTATGTAGCAGCAGTTGAGAAATCTCACGAAGAACGCTACAACAGACTTTTGAAACACTTACAAGAAGGTAACACGTTCAAAGGTGAATCTCCACTTGGATGGAAATGCCGCAACTGTGGTTACATCCACTTGGGCGATGAAGCTCCTGTTGTATGTCCAACATGTGCTCATCCACAAGCTTACTTTGAAAGAAAAGCTGAAAACTACTAAAAACAAGCACAAAAAAGCCCTCCGAACTTGGAGGGCTATTTTTTATCTATTTACTGTTTTATTAAAAGAATTCCACTTCGAATCAATATCGGTCTCAAAGCATTATATACAACTGCAACTAGAATGGTAGAGACAACTGCGTTGACAAATGTGGTTGCGGTACTCCATTTTGCAAGAACGGAAGCCATTTCCTGTGGCTGTCCCATGACGTATTGTTTATAAAAATATCCAACCAGCGGGTCAGCGATAACATTGAATCCAAGTCCTGCTACGGAAGCCAGCACGCTCCATTTGAAAACATACTTTTTATCTGTACTCTCATTTATTTTAGCAAATCTATGTGCCACTAATCCTACAATCAAGCCAATGCATAGTTTCAATACAAAGGTCTTCGGCGCTACTGTAATATAAACTGGATCCATAATGTCCGCAATTGCCATTCCAATCGCACCGGCAAGCCCACCATACCATCCTCCGAGCAACAAAGCGCCAAGTACACAAACTGCATTTCCTATATGTAAGGATGTTGCATCTCCTCCCGGCGTCGGAATCTTAATCTGTAAAAAAGTAAATGCCACGTAACATAATGCCGCAATCAGTGCCGTCTGAGCAAGTTTCATTAATCTGGTGTTTCTTCTTTCCATGGTGTTTATCCCTCCTGCTATTCGTTCAGTGCTGCAATTAACTTACCTAATACCGGTTCAAATTTTGCACCATACCAATGATTTTCTTCTTCTGCTGTGGCTTTCATACATTCAACTGCATAATCTGCCGCAATTTTAGCAGCATCACAAGGCGCTTTTCCTCGAACCAATGATCCCACAAAAGCAGATGCATAGATATCGCCGGTTCCGTGACAGTTCTTTGGTAACTTTTCATGTTCATAATAGAAATATTTACCATTCTCATATACTACCACGCCAGTTTTATCCGGTTCATATGATATGCCTGTAAAAACAATGTTTTTGCATCCCAAATCCACCAATTTACCAATTAAATATTCAATATAATCCCTGTCATACTCTGTCTTATATTCCGTGTCAGTTAAAAGACATGCTTCTGTAATGTTTGGTAAAATGTAATCTGCTTTTCCGCAAAGTTTCTTCATTGCCTCAACAAAAACTGCATCAAATCCCACATACAATTTACCGTGGTCTGCCATTGCCGGGTCTACTAGTTTCAGACAATTATCCCCGCTTACTTCATTGAAAATATCCTCTACATATTCAATCTGTTTCGTACTTCCGAGATATCCTGTATAAATGGCATCAAAGCGAATTCCTTCCTTCACCCAATGCTCTTTTATTTTCGGCATATCCTCTGTCAAATCGCGAAATGTATTCCCGCAAAATCCTCCTGTATGAGTAGAAAGTACTGCCGAAGGAAGCACACAAGTTTCAATACCGCAGGCTGAGATAATCGGAAGTGCCACTGTAAGCGAACACTGTCCTACACACGAAATATCCTGAATTGTAAGTATTTTTTTGTATGACATAAAACTACTCCTTAAACCTATTTGGTAACTATGCTTTATTATATTCTCTTTTGGTATTGTTAGAATATCCAAATCAGAAAATATTTATATGACCAGATTTTATTTTTCTTTTCGTTTCGCACGTCTTACTCGGTTTATATGTCGTTCAAAATCTCCACTGTTTATCAGTTGCGCCAACACATACTGCTCAAACACCGGCACCGTACAGGAATAAAAACCTAATTTTTCTTCAAATCTTCCGACCAAATGCTCCGGAAGCACCATATACCCGATACGCATAGATGGCGCAATCGTCTCAGAAAATGTATTCAGATAAATTACCGTTTCATTTTTCGCCAGCGAAAATACGGTATCTTCATTTTTCTTCGATACAGTTAGCTCCGATGCGTAGTTATCCTCTATGATATAGCCGCCTCGCTTTTCCGCCCATCGCAAGTATTCATATCTTTTGGATACACTGGCTGTAATTCCACTTGGGAAACTGTTAAATGGGGTGACGTGAAGCAAAGTGGCTTCCGTTCGCTCAAGTTCGGAGGTCCGTATTCCGTTTTGCCCAAGTACCAGCATATCACAGACAACATTATTTGCCTCGTACACTTTTTGAATCTTTTCATAAGATGGCTTTTCCAATCCAATCTTTCGATTATCTCCCAGAAGCTGCACTATCAGACTGTAAAGATACTCTGCACCAGAGCCGATGATAATCTGCTTC
>JAZOSF010000154.1:0-37924 GCA_045657025.1 Lachnospiraceae bacterium
CTGTTCATGGCCTCATTGATAACTGCGCCCCAACCTTCCTGGTAGTCACTGGTAGTCAAATAGATGTCCGCTTGTTCCATCAACGTTCTTATTCGCTCCGGATTTTGATTTCCCACAAAAGAAATAACATCTGCCACGCTCAAGCTCTCTGCAAGCTTATGCATTTCGGATTCCATTTCGCCACCGCCAGCCATAGTCATATGAAAACGGTAACCTTCTTTTTTTAGCTGATAAGCCAATTTAATCGGCACTTCCGGATGCTTCCAGTCTATCATTCTTGCAGCCCAAAGGATTTCAGCTATTCCGTTTTCCATGCTGCCCTTTTCTTCCATTAACTGATTTAAATCATACTGCTTGCAAATCGGAAAATAACCGTATTTAAATTTTTTGAAAGGATATGCCAACACCAGTCTGAAATCCCCGGCCACATAAGCACCGGAGCACAAAAGATACACTTTACCAAGCCCGTATCGGGTATGATCCAAAAACTTTTTGCATAGTCCTCTTGGTGAGACAAATTTGTAGCGGCCTGTTTTGTATAATCGCTCGCTATAGCGTATAGTCAACTTGCCGGCTCTTAATCGGTCATAAATATAAGACTCTTCATCCGTGCCGCCAAAAATCACCGCATCTGCATCCAATATAAGTTTCTTGTACGCGTCCGGGTCTTCCCAGTAATTTTTAACATACGGAGTATTTTTCAAAATTTCTCCCCAGCCCATTTTAATACGTTCTTCTTCCATAGGCTCGGTCTGTATAAAGGTATAGGAGCCGCCTTGCTTTTGACACAGTGTATGTAACCGGTCAGATACCGGTTGCTGATGATGATTAAAATAATTTGATACAAAAACAAGTCTCATAGCTCCTCCTTTCTGACTACTCGCAAAGCATCATAGTCTGGTATATTTCCAACAAACGTTTGTTGTTTACGTCACCGTCGTGGGTTTTTCTTGCGTGTGCTTTTGCCTTCTCTGCTTTTTCAGAAGTTTCCTTTGGATGTTCAAAAGAATATATTATTGCTTCCGCCAATCGGTTACTGATAAGTTCAAACTGTCCCGGTTCCTCCGCCAACTCTACGCGGAAGCCTTCGTATATCGTTCCTTCATCCCGGGCTAGCATCGTTGTAATGCCGCCGATATCAGCTGTCACTACCGGCACACCCAAAATCATAGCTTCCCCTAAGGAATTCGGTGAGTTTTCCATAGTAGACGGGCAAATAAAAGCCTGACTCTTTAAATACGCTTCCTTCATTTGGGTTGCATTTAATTTACCTAAGAAAATTACTCTTTCTTCTAATTTATATTTGCTGATTAATTTCTCCAAATAGGTTCCGTAAGAAGATATTTTTAATCTGCCTATCGGATTCTTACTTCTAATAATGCTGTTGCCTGCCACATATACTTTGGCGTCCGGAAACTTTTCCAAGATCCTTGGCATTGCCTGCAGCACATAGTGAAGTCCCTTAATTGGATAATCACCTTGACTTAAAAACAATCTATACGGCTCGCAAGTGTCCAAATCCCACTGACCGGAATAGAACTCTTTTCGCAATGTTTCTTGCATCACATGATAAGTTGCATTTGGATTCCACTTATTCGTCCAAAACTTATCCCAATGGGTACGGCCGGTTACGTGTCCGGTCCCTTGTACTGCTGCCAACTCCCACAGACCACGGTCTTCATATTTTTGCTTTTGCCTTTTTAAGCTGTCTTTTTTGATCCAATCACGAAATGTGACTTTTTGCTGCACTTTCTTTGGCAGATTAGCCATATAACCTGTAGCATATACTCTGCACAAGCCCTGAATACCTACTAGTGTACGCTGTGGTTTTCCAAAACATTTAATTGCAGCCAATGTATGCGGATATTCCGTGCCAAAGCAATGTACAATATCCGGTTTGAAATGTGTCATTATTCGGGCCATGTCTGCCTCTATAGAAACATCGTACTGCTCTGCTGCCAGCACATTTTCCCTAAAACCGTAAAACGGCACATCATAATCTTCGTTAATCACCAGCGCATCTTGCAAAAATTCTTGCTCTTTTGCTATCGGAAATGCAATTCCCAGTTGCACTGCATGCTCTTCATTGGAAGCATTGTACGCCAAAACTGCTTCCATCAGACCGGTAAGCCAGCCTTCTTTGTTATTCACTTCCTGCCCTAGCTTTTGGGCAATGCGCGGCAACATAATATTGCAAATCCAAAGTACTCGCATAATGCTCCTTTTTCCTAATTAAAAATCCAATTCAAATATGGAAGTAATCGTATATCTACATTGTACGCAGTCTTTAAAAAGAATGCGAAGTATATGGTAAAGGCACCGAATGTTCCAATCGTCAAAAAAGTCTTCCACGGACCTTTTTTCAAATGGAACAAGCAACCGCTTACCAGAAAAATTTGAAAGATACAGAAATAATTACCGATTCGTGTAACCTCCGGAATAAAAGAACCAAAGGTATTCACAACAAGTCCTGCTGCATTGGCCCAGAAATAAAACTGCATATGTTTTCTTTCTTTGATGGCATCTTTATAGCATATAAGCGCCAAAACCAAACAACACAGACATCTTAAAATGTTAACAATGGACACCTCTCCTTTATCAAATGCCGTATTTTCGTAGTAAGGATAAAATCGGAATATGATAGACCTGTAAAAATCCTGAAGGAAAATCATAGATAATATCAAGGCACTACCTGCAACAATTACCCACTTGTTAATTTTGATATCACAAAGGAGTCTTAACACAATATAACACGGAATTACTAAAAGCACCGACTTGTGGAACAGTGTTGCCACCAAAATCCATGCAATAAATTTGCCATACTCCTTGCGGATAACAAATTTTGCCGCATACATTACCATTGCAATTACAAGATAATATCGAACGGTGTTTAAACTCTGAAAATAGTAGCCGTTTGTCATAAGTAAAAATACAACGCCCCAGTACCACTCTCCCTGGTCGTATACTGCTTTTACCATAAAGGCTACGGTAATAATAGAAAACAATGCAAAAATCGGGAGATAATTGTTGTATCCCAAAAGTTTCTGCATCCAATAAACAATAAAATTAAATCCGGGTTCGCTGGCAACATCACGTCCCATATAAATCAACTTGAAATTCTCGCGATACACCCAGTAATCATTTCCTACTGCAATTCGACAAGCGCTGACACCCATCAGCAAAAGATAAATGCCTACAGACGATGCAATATTGACAGCTTGTTGTCTATCCACGCCTGCTTTGGAAATGCCATAAATGTGTCCGGCTGCATATTCACTATTTTTTACAAAAGCTGCAAGTATTAGAACCGCTGCCGTCAGGCTGATATAGACTAACATAGCTCCTCCTTTTCTTAACGTCTGTACAACGCTTTTTTCACTGCTTGGTAAAATCCTCCAAACAACTTACTTTCTGCCATAGCCGTTCTCACCGGCTGAAGGCTTAAAAACATAATCATTTTATATTTGAAAATTTGTCCCTTCGTCATATACATAGAGATAATTTCGGAATGTTCTTCTTTGGAACGAATGCGGTTTGCCTTTGTTTCGGAAAATCCGCCACCCTCATACAGTGCCAAGGTCACAGGCAACCATATCGGCTCCACTTTTTTCTTGAAAAAGCACCATAGAAAATGCTCATAGTCTGCTCGCACACGATACTTTGGCTCGTAACCGCGTTCTTCAAACAAGTTCTTGTGGTATACACACGCCTGATGACATGGCACGTTGCGATAACATGCAAAAGCATCCATTCGCGGATTAGACTGGACCACACTTTCACGAATAGCGTCGTATACATTACCGTAAAAAAGCTTTCCCTCCGGATACTTGTCCATTTCTGTAAGCATATTTTCTAATGCTTTATTATCATAGAAATGGTCGCCGCAATTTAAAAAGTACAAAAACTCGCCTGTCGCAAGTGCTGTCGCCTGATTCATAGCTTCATAAATACTCTTGTCTTGTATCTGATGAATATGAATTTGGTTTGCAATTTCCGCTCCGGTGCCTCTCATCCACTCCTTCAAGGCATCTATAGACCCGTCTTTCGAAAATCCGTCTTTTACAACAACCTCAAAATCCCTGGAAGTTTGTTTTAAAACGCTTTCCATCGTTTCAATCAACTTATTGCCGGCATTTAAACAAACTACAATAATACTGATTTTACTCATACATTTCCTTCTTTTTGTGCCTCGATTTTACCCCGTTTGATACCATCCAACAATAACCTAAACGCTTTCACCCAAGGGATATCTTGGCACATTTCTTTTCTCTTGGTAAATACAAAACGAAAGCCCCAAACCGGTGCCCATGCACCATACAAAAAGTGGTATAACACACCTCGGTCAAAGAAAAATTTCTCATGGTATCCTGTAAACCAGGTAGATGGTCTTGGTATCTCTTCGCCAATGCAAATCGGGCTTTTGTATATTTTCATTCCGGACTGAATTACCTGACGAATAAACAAACTGTCTTCGCCATTGCTATATGGAGCACCGCCTCCGAACAGCAGGGAAAACCTCACCCCTGTTTTGTGAAGCTTTTCTCTTCGAAATGCCATGCTGTAGGCTGGATACCTACCGCAATTCCACAAGGTGACCTCACCCCACTCATCGTTTTGATATGTTTTACGATCCGGAGCTACTTCTACCTGAAACATAATCCCGTCTGCCTCCGGATGCGCCTCAAATTCTTGCTCTATCAGCTTTTCATATCCTTTTACATAAACGATATCTTCATCGCCAAAAAGGCAGATGTCTGTATCTGCCTTAGAAAGTGCCAAATTTCTGCTGCGACCTACGCCGCGTTCTTTTCTGTAATAAATGTCTATCGGAAATCCCGCTATTTCTAAATGCTCTTCTTTGTCCTCGCTGCACTGATTTACAATCACAGCAGGGCTCTCGAGCTGAAGTTTCTCTATTAATTCCGGTATATGTTTATCTACACAGGATATCAACAACTGTACTGACATAAAAACCTCTTATTTTAAGTATTTTTCTAACAGCTTCTCATCAGCATCCCATAAAAGAGCACCGATTATGTTTACCTGCTGCTGTTCATAATACTGTAATGCTCTATCGATAGCGCCGCTATTATCCACACCTGACACAACTGTCATAATCGTGCCATTGCACTCGCGCAGCTTTTCTCCGGCTTCCGGACACTGTACCATAGCAGGAACTAAAATCCACTCAACCTCCGGTGCTATGTCCTTAAGATGATTTAATACGGTTGGAAGTGCCGGGGTGTCACCCACAGCAGTCACTGCTACACGCTTCAAATCCTTTACAGCAAAGGAAACATTGGCAGCCAACTCTTCGCTCACATCTGCTCCAAGCACGGTAAACCCATGTCGCTTTTTAAGTGTTTCCGGAAGGTAAATGCTGTCATCCAATAAATACTTCAAAATAATATACATGCTTCCTGCAAACAATCCCAGCACCGCACCAAGCACAAAAGCTCTTTGGGTACGAATATCTGCTTTTATCTGCACGGCTTCTTCAGTCAACGCCTGTGTACGAATCTCGTTAATCTCTCGCTGTGCTTTGGCAAAAGTTACCAACGCTTCATCATATGCCTTAATAATTTCCATTGTTAGCGCCGGGTCTGCAGTCTTAACCGTTAATTTTATCAAGCGCACATCACTTGGTGTAGTCAAGTTAACAACTTCCGCTAATTCTTCTGCGGTAAGCTTTGTGCTGAGCTTGGAAGCCACTTGTTCCACAAACACGTCTGTGGTAAGCCAACTATTTAATGTATACTCGTTAAAATAGGAGTAAGGTTCTTCAAGAATCGGATCTTTTGCATATTCAATATAATAGGTTGCTGTAGCCTGATACTCTCTTGCCGGCGCATATACCACTTTGTATAAGTAATAACTGCCGCCAAACAAAACAGAGCCCAATATAGTCCAAATCACAAACTGATACCATTTACCCAGCATCTTTAAAATGAACAATTTGAAATTGAAGGGTTCCTTCATGTAATCCATGACATTACTCCTTTCGCACATCTTTATCTTTTTTCGTTCTGTTCCATAATATTGCGTTTCTGATATTCTTCTTTAAACGCAGTAACCTGTTGTGCTTCTACGCCTTCTGTGCTATCCGGCCAGAATAATATTTTTAACGTAAGAAGCATCAACTTAATATCCATCCAAAACGTGTAGTTTTCAATATAAGTCAAATCTAATTTTAATTTGTCATAAGGGGTGGTGTTGTACTTGCCGTACACCTGCGCATAACCCGCAAGGCCGGCTTTTACTTTGGTGCGGAAAACAAATTCCGGCATGATTTCCATATATTGCTCTATGATTTCCGGTCTCTCCGGTCTTGGCCCAATAAAGGACATGTCACCACGCAAAATATTAATTAATTGTGGCAATTCATCAATTCTCACCTTGCGGATGAACTTGCCCACCGGTGTGATGCGATTATCATTCTTGGTTGCCAGTCTGGCTACACCATCTTTTTCGGCATCTACGCGCATACTGCGGAATTTCATAATTCCGAATTCGCGCATATCCTTGGTACAACGAGTTTGTTTATAAATAACCGGGCCGCCATCATACAATTTAATCACAATAGCGGTAAGCAACATAATCGGTGATGCTAACAACAGTAAAATGGCAGAGCATATAATATCAACTGCTCTCTTCATAAATCGTTGCTCAATGGTAAGAGAATATTCTCTCGTAAGGAAAATCGGTGTATCAAAAATATGCATTTCCTCCGCACCGCCCAAAATAACATCGGACAACTTTGGTAAGATATAAACACGAATTCCCTTTCCGTAACAAAATTTATAAATAGTATTGCGGCTGGTCACATCAATATCACCAATCACAATAGCATCATAACGCTCTACTACTTCTTCACAAATTGCATTAATTCCTTCGGAAATATTCATGCATTTGCAAATATCATATTTGTCCTTGCGGCTTTCAAACTTGCGAATCAGGTCTTCGTACGGTCTGTCCCCATGAACTAAAAGCATTTTTCTTGGAGCAAACAGCATTTTATATACCCGTTGCGCAACTAACGACCAGCAAATTACGCCCGCACACTGTATCAAGGTCATCACAAGAAATGGTCTCGGATCCATCAACCAAAAATACATCAACGAGTCCTGGCCGTAAGTAATCACATTAACAACCAACGTTGCAAACACTTGTGAGAACAGAACCTCTGCCGTTCTAAGATATCCGATATTTAATCCACCATACATGCTGGAAAAAGCAAATATCAAAATGGCATATACTGCTATTGCAAGATAATGACCTTTTTCCGTAAACCACAAATGCGGTCTAATTGCAATACTGATTTCTGTCAACCAGAACCAGCCATAAATCACTGTCTCAAAAGCTATGGTAATCAGCGAAAAACCAATTACAATTAATCTTTTAAATGAACCCAATCCTCTCATGTGTCTCCTCACACTCTTCTCTTTACTGCACGCCAAGCCCAAAAACAAAAGTTATATGCACTAAAAAGTATGCTTAATTTTTCTTCTTTGCGGTATAAATTCCATATTCGACGCAACGCTTCGATTTTGTTGGATGATAAACTGTTGCTCACACGTCTGTATAAAACCAAATTTTCTTGCAATCCGTATGCCAATATGCCGCTTCGTAAAATTCTCCACCAAAGTGCTGTGTCCTCACTTTTTACGGAAGGCATATGAAGCTCGCTTCTGTCAATCATCTGCGTGTCAAACATAACGGTAGAAGTAAAAATTGTGGTATTTTGTAAAGCTTCTTTGTAACAAATAGTTGCAGGAACTTTGACTACCTTGCCGGTGCCCTTTCCTAAAACATCTGCAAACTCGTACCCGGTGAAACTAAATGCAGCCTGCTTTTCCTTCATAAATGTAACTTGCTTCTCTAATTTGTCCGGCATCCACAAATCATCCGAGTCCAAATAGGTCACAAAACGTCCCTTGCTAAGGTCCATTCCATAATTTCTGGCACCTGCCGCGCCAACATTTCCTTCCACAACGTGAAGAACTATTCTGTCATCAGAAAGCTCTTGTAAATACTTCTTTACAACTTCTCTGGTGTTGTCCACAGAACCATTCTCAATCAATATAAGCTCCCAATTGGTATATGTCTGATTCAATACACTGTCTATAGTAGCCTCAATATATTTTTCCACATTATATACAGGCACTATAATACTTACTAATTCATTCATTTTGCTAATAAATCCTTTTTCATAATCCCCATATGAGAATCTGTCAAACGCACAAATTCATATTCCGGCATATCGCTCATGATTTCTAACCAAAAATCCGGCACAACAATGCAGTCCGCTTTTTCTTTATTAATCAAAGTAACCAGCTCATCGCATTCTTCGGAAGGTAATAAATCGTCAACCAAAAGAGTATAAAACTCCCATTCCCAGTCATATCCACTGTTAATGTAACTGGCTGCCTTGCCGTTCCATAAATCTCTTCCATACATCGGTTTCCATGCAGGTTCATAAACTCTTGCATACTGAAGTATCTCCGGTGATGCTGCCAAAACAACTGCCTTATCACCAACTATCTCATACAATGCCTCAAACACTTCTGCACTTTCCACAGGAATACCATGCTCATCTGCCTTCTGTCTTTGGTCAAATCCATGGAAGTTTGTGGCAACAAGTAAAAGTACCGCCACCAAAAAAGCACTGATCATAGCCCGGGCCACTTTGCCGAGGCGTAGTCCCGGAATTCTCTGCTTGCTAATATAAGTATATAGTTCCACGCCCCCGATACTTAACAACAGTGTGATCGGAAAGAGTTGTTGTAAATCATTCCAATTATAAAATGGTGTGTAACCCTTCAAAAGTACAATTGCAGTCACCGGAAATAAAACCAACACACCAAGCACAAGACTAGTTAATAACCATCTGTGTTTCTTATACAAACCGGTCTTCAGCCCAATCATAAGCACTGCTGCGCTCAAAAGCCAAAACATCCCCTGACTCTCTTTGAAGACCACTATACCATTTAAAAATCTACTCCATTCAAGCTGCATGTTTTGCCCTCCAGTCTAAAAAAAGGTGTACTCCAAACATGCACAAAGCTATCAAGGCACAATAGCCAAAACCGTATGTGGTCCATACCAAACAAGCTTCTGCCAAAATTGCCACGATTGCCAATAACCACTTGCGATGCCAGCATACATACAATGCATATGGCATAAGCACTAATCCTCTAATCGTTTCGCCGGAAAAGCCTGCATAAAACAATCGCTCTCCCGGAAGGCCCTGACTACCGATAGTTGCAAGATATATTCCTGCAACGCAGCTTACAAACAACCACTTTTTATGAATATTCTCACCAAAAACATCTTCAGCAAACATCCAATATACCAATATGCTAAAAATCCACACCAGCAAAGGTACTGCTTTACACATAATCATATACTGAGATTGTTGTGAGAATGTTATCAACGCTGTATATAAACTGGACAGTCCCAAAATTTGAAATCTCATTGGTATCGCACTTTCAATCGGGCCACCTAAAAATGGATGCTCCGTCATAAGACTGCCACTTTCCAGATTGCTAAGCACTATTTCATATATGCCATCTTCCAAACTCGGTACATACCCCCGGAAAAGGCGATATATAGTCGCACCTGCCAATATTACAAACACCCAAACAACAGGAGAATAAAAAGGCTTTTTAACGGTTTCCTGGCTCTTTTTTTGCTTCTTATTCCACACAAAAAATATTCCGACAAACACGAATAAGCCTGCCAGACATACTATACTACTTAAAGTCGCATATGTCTGCAAGCTTGCGTCTGTCATTATGGTAATTATGTGCGCAACTTCGGCACATCCCAGTAAAACCCATAGACCGGTCAAAACCCAAATAATCATATTTTTTATCCTTTGAGCATACTTTATTTTATTATAGCATACTCTCACAAAAAAAACAATCAGCCCCTTAAGGAACATTTGCTCCGTAAAGGACTGAATATTCATCACATATCCCGAACATCTAACCGTATTTTGTCTGCAATTCTAGCTATATATTCACTGTTAGTAGGTCTTGGTTTGCCCTGCTCATAGGAATAACCAAACAGCTCCTCAAAAGTATCGCTATTCCCCCTCGTCCATGACACTTCGATAGCATTACGAATTGCTCTTTCCACTTTTTGATCTGTGGTCTTAAAATGCTTTGCAATTGTAGGATATAACAACTTGGTCACACTAGACACTGCTTCCATATCCTTCCCTGATAACATAATGGCATCCCTTAAATAATGATAACCTTTTAAATGCGCCGGCACTCCTATATCCAACATGATTTTGGTAATATACCGCTCCAGCTGTACATCCCCCATCGATAAAATATCCATAGTAAAATTCCCCCTCTATGAATTCCCTTTCATGACAAGACTTTTTAAAATCTATCTTAAAAGCCCTCCGATAGTGAGAATTCTACCATAGATGTCAAATCTTGGAAAGTTGAAAGCATCGCGCATTTTTGGTTATTTCCGCATTTTCACAACATGATGTGGTATTAAATTTTTTCTTTAACAATATATATAGGTCTGTTCTTTACTTCCATGTATGTCTTGGCTAAATACTGTCCGATAATACCTATACAGAAAAGCTGAACACCTGCAACCAAAGTAATAATACATGCCGTAGATGGCCAACCCGCAACCGGGTCTCCCCATATCATGGCACGAACAACAATGAAAATCATAGCCGCAAAAGCAATACAACAGAACAAAAAACCTATTACTGCCGCAATAGAAAGAGGTGCAGTGGAAAACGCCATGATTCCCTCGATAGAATACAACAAAAGCTTCCAAAAGCTCCACTTAGTCTCGCCTTTAACGCGCTCTACATTTTCATACTCTAACCAATAAGTTTCAAAACCAACCCATCCGTAAATGCCTTTGGTAAAACGATTATATTCTTTCATAGACAAAATAGCATCCACCATTTGTCTGGTCATAAGTCTGTAATCTCTCGCGCCATCTACGATCTCGGTCTTGCTGATGGCATTCATTAACTTATAAAAACATCTGGCAAAGAAAGAACGAATCACCGGCTCCCCTTTGCGTGTCACTCTACGGGTTGCAACGGAATCGTAACCCTGGTCGATGTAAGAAAACATCTCCGGAAGAAGGCTTGGCGGATCCTGAAGATCTACATCCATTGCTACAACGTAGTCTCCTTTGGCATGCTCAAGTCCTGCAAAAAGTCCTGCTTCTTTACCAAAATTTCTGGAGAACGATACCATGTGCACCCTCTCATCAAGTTCATGAAGCTTCTTGATTTCTGCAACCGTTCCGTCCTTTGAGCCGTCATTTATATATATAATTTCAAAATCCATGCTTCGTTCTTTGAAGAAAGTCTCGTTCTTGATAAATTCCTTATAGAAATCTGCAACGGTTTCTTCCTCATTAAAGCAAGGTACAATAACACTCAACAATTCCATAATGCATCTCCTTTACTCATTATATCATATCAAAAAAGCATTTTTTTTACAACCTTTTTCCTTTACATTGTCCCTACTTTCCTATAGAATATAAGCATATATGAAAGAAGGTGCTACATGATATTTTTTAAAGACTTATTTGCAAATGAGCTGTTTGTATCTGCCGCTACCGGCTGGCTCCTTGCACAAATTCTCAAAACTATTATACACACTTTTGTTACAAAGGACTTTAGCATTGAACGTATGTATGGAAGTGGCGGTATGCCAAGTAGCCATTCATCAACGGTAACTGCTCTTGCAACCTCCAGTTATCTTCTTCACGGTGCAGCTAGCAGTGAATTTGCCATTTCTGTTATTTTGGCAATCATCGTTATGTACGATGCTCGTGGAGTACGTCGAGAAACCGGCATTCAGGCCAAAGTATTAAATGAATTAATAGAACTTTTAGCGGACGTACACAACGAAATCATGCCACTTGATCAAAAGTTAAAAGAATTCGTAGGACATACTCCATTACAGGTATTAGCGGGAGCCATCCTCGGTTTCTGCATCGCGTGTATCACACATACGTTGTTCTAATCCGGCGTACGCCTCGCATATAAGAAAGAGAGGTTTGTGTTATATGAAAAAATTTAAAATTGCACTTTTTGCTATAGCAGCATCCGCAGTAGTTTTTACCGGTTGCGGCAAAGACGATCTATCTCATACTTCAGATAGCGATGTGGTAGAGACGATCGTTTCCAAACCACTTGATGATTCTAATACCTCTAATGAGAATGTTGTTGTGGATGACTCTATTCCACCAAAAGAAGGTATGGTCCGAAGCAGATTGACCAACGAATGGATCCCGAAAGAGCTTTATAGCCAGCGTCCGCTTGCTGTAATGACTTCCAACGAAGCTGCTGCCATTCCGCATTATGCTTTATCAGAAGCCTCTATTTTGTATGAAGCCAATATAGAAGGCAACATGACCCGTATTTTGGCAATCTATGAAGATTACGAGGACATCAAGAAAATCGGCAACATCCGTTCTCTTCGTGACTATTATGCATATTGGGCATTTGAATGGGACGCTATTCTTTGTCACTATGGTGGTCCATACTATATTGATGAAGTAATGGCAAAATCCACCACGGATAATTTAGACGGCAACTTAAATTTCAAGGGCTACCCGTACTTCCGCTCCAAGGACAGAACTGCACCACACAATGCTTTCTTAGATGGCACTGCTGTCCGCGACGCTCTTGTTAATAAGAAAATAGATATAACGGATCGCGGCATGGGCGATGAAACGCATTACAACTTTGCTATGCCATCCACACCAAATACCTTGACTCAATATAGTTCAGCAGAAGATGCTACCTATGTCAATATGACAGGATGTTATCCTTTAACCCGCTGTTATTTTGAGTATAACCCTGAGGACGGTCTATACTACCGCTCACAATATTTATCTAACGGTACCGATGGCCCTCATATTGATGGAGCAAGTGGTAAACAACTTACATTTTCCAATATCATTATCCAGTCCTGCGATTGGAAAAAGCGTGACAAGGAAGGTTATTTGTGGTTTGGTACCGTAGATTCCGGCCGTGATGCTTGGTATATTACCCAGGGCAAAATCATCCCGTGCACTTGGGAAAAAGTCACCGAATTCGGTGCTACCAGGTATTATGATTTATCCGGCAATGAAATCACTTTGAATACCGGCAAAACCATGGTTCTTATTATCGAAGACGGCACTCGTTTCGATTACAAATAATAAAATATTCCTTTACACAAAAGTGGTCTTGGCTATTCGCCAAGACCACTTTCTATTACCACTATAAGTGCTTTTAAAGCATCTTCTTCATCTTTGCCTTCGCATACAATTTCGATTTCATTTCCACACTTTACGCCCGCAGCCAATACGCTCAAAACGCTTTTTGCATTGGAAGTATTTTCTTTATATCGAAATGTAATTCGTGATTGATATTTTAATGCCTCTTTGCAGAGAACTCCTGCAGGTCTCAAATGCAATCCGGTAGGATTTCCGACAATCACTTTTTGAGATACCATAACCACACCTCCTGGTTTACTTCGTTAGAACAAAATATCCTGAATCAGGTCTGCCAGTTTCTTTGCTTCTTCATCAATTTCTTCTTGATTTTTGCCTTCAATCATAACACGAACCAACGGTTCTGTACCGGATGGACGAATGAGCACACGGCCTTCTCCCGCAAACTTTTCTTCTAACGCTCTAATTGCATCTGCAATTTCAGGATACTCCATATACTGGTGTTTCTTATGATTAGCAACTTTGGCATTTACCAACGCCTGAGGGAGAACAGTCATAACCTTAGCCAACTCAGATAATGGCTTGCCACTTGCAACTACAACCTCTAATAAGTGAAGAGCGCTTAAAAGGCCATCACCTGTGGTGTTTTCTTCAAGTAAAATAATATGACCGGACTGTTCGCCACCAAGACTTGCATTAATTTCTTTCATTTTCTCTAATACATATCTATCGCCAACTTTAGTCTGTTCGATATTAATATCATTTTCTTTTGCCATCAGCACAAACCCAAGGTTACTCATAACAGTCACTACAATAGTGTTGTTTTTTAATGTACCTTTGCTCTTCATATAGTTTCCGATGATAGCCATAATTTGATCGCCATCAACGATATTACCTTTTTCATCTACTGCCAAAAGTCTGTCTGCATCGCCGTCAAAAGCAAGACCTATATCGGCATTTTCAAACACTACTCTTGCTTGCAGTTCTTCCATATGAGTGGATCCGCAATTTGCATTAATATTGGTTCCGTCCGGATTATTGTGAATTGCAACCACCTCGGCTCCTAATTCCTTTAATGCCTCTACAGAGGTATAGTAACTGGCACCTTCTGCACAATCCACTACAATTTTTAAACCTCTCAGGTTAACATTAACACTCTGAATGGCATGATTGATATACTCTTCTTTTGCATCGGAGCGATACTTAATCTTGCCAATCTGCGTACCGGTAGGGAATTTCACATCATCCATACCTGATTTAATCAGTGCCTCAATTTCATCTTCCAGCTCATCAGGAAGTTTGTATCCGTTGCCATCAAAAAACTTAATACCATTAAATTCAACCGGATTGTGAGATGCAGAAATAACAACGCCTGCATCTACTTTATATTTACGCGTCAAGAAAGCGATTGCCGGTGTTGGAATCACACCCACATAAATTGCATTAGCACCCACAGAACAGACTCCCGCCATCAAGGCGTTTGCAAGCATATCTCCTGAAATTCTGGTATCGACACCTACCATAATAGTAGGCTTGTGTGCTTTTTCCTTTGTTAAAACATATGCGCCGGCCTGACCGAGCTGCATCGCCAACATTGGGGTCAATTCTTCATTTGCAACACCTCTTACCCCGTCTGTACCAAACAATCTAGCCATTTTTTATTCCTCCAAAACTTTTGCTATAATTTCAATGGATGCAGTAGAAACCACTTCCAGGTCATCACTCATTTTATAAATAGGTTCTACAACAAGAACTTCTTTATCTTTTAACTTTCTTATGTTGTTTGCTTTCATCCATGCTGTCACGTCAAAAGAACCGCTGATAGCTTTTGGATCCAACTTGCTCAACAAATACTCTGAGCCTTTTACCGTTACATCCATTTCAGCACTTGCATACACATGGACAACGGAGTAACCTTCCGGAACATTTTCAATCTGTACCTGCCCCATAGTTATTGTATATTCTTTTTCTATGATTGGGGATACATGTATGGTTACGTCCACGTTGCCGTTACTCTCTTTGTCAGCTCTGATAATACCCTGTGGAAGATAATTGTCCAAATCCACAGTCTTTATTACATTATCTTGGGCACCTTCGAAATAAAGGCCCTCGCCACCAACAACAATTTCTGTAATGCCTGCTAATGCGCTTTCCTTGCCGGCTATCACAAGCTCGTTCACCACGCTTGTAACCTCACCGGTTACAGAATACCCTTCGGCAGCAGTCCCCTCAGAAGTATATACAACAGGAACTGTCTTGGTTTTAAGTATTTCAATTGTAGTTCCTACCGTATCCATATTTACACTAACGGTGTCGCGAGATACTTCTTTGCCTTCACTGTCATACAACATAATATTGGCATAAGAATAAATATCTCCGCTGGTATCGGTAACATCTACGATTGCCTTTACCTTATCGATGATACCGACTTTGCTCTCACCACCGCTCACCATAATACGGTTCAAATCTAACTTAGAAGAACCTACAATATAACCATCTCTCGGTATGCCGGTAAGTTCAACCTCAAGTGGGAAGTAACGTTCCACTCTATTCTCAATAAAAAGTCTTACTACGGAAGTACTTGGTTTAATCGTAACTTGCTTATCGGTATAAAGCTTTACCTCCACAGTACCATCCGGTTTTACTTTGGACAAATCAGCTTCTGCATTAATATTTAAAGCAGACATAGGTTCCACGACAGAACGAGGGCCACTGACACTGACAGAACGGATGACATCTGTTCCATCTAACACCTCATACACCTGATGGTTTCCTGTAATAGCTTCTGCGTTGATAAACGTGACCGGTATATTCCTTATTGTATTTGGGGTAACCGGATCATTTATATTTAAATTAACAACCCAAAGCACAACAGCAGTTGCAACAGAAGCCAGTTTTAATCCCCAGTTATTTAAAATACGTTCCTTCATAACTACTTCGTGCCTTTCAATTTGCTTATAATTTTATTTTTACCCTGCGCTGCTTCTTTATTTTTTTCCTGGAAACGAACAAGATGCTCCTGAAGACCATCTGTACCAAGATTTCGATACAACTTGCCCTCTCTTGCTACACTTATCATACCGTTTTCCTCAGATACGATAACAACCAATGCATCTGTGTTTTCAGAAGCACCAAGGGCTGCTCTGTGCCTGGTTCCCAACTCCTTGCTCACTGCTCTGTTTTCAGAAAGTGGTAAATAACAGGTGGCAGCAACAATACGATCTTCTTTGACTACAATAGCACCATCATGTAATGGTGTGTTGTGTTCAAAAATATTAATAATCAACTGGCTGGTAAGAACTGCATCTATACTAATACCTGTAGCAGCATAATCCGCCAAAGATTGATTGCGCTCTATTACAATTAAAGCCCCTGTTTTGGACTTACTCATTGCGGTGCTGGCATTTAATATGCCTTGCAATGTCTTATCTGTAAAATGGCCGTCCTCGCCTCGTCTCTTAACCAACTGAAGCTTGTCTAAAAACTCATTTCCGCCTAATTCCTCTAACGCTTTTCTAAGTTCCGGCTGAAGAATAATGAGTATGGCAGTAATAGCTATACTAACTACATTTTTGGCTATCCATATAATGGTAGACATCTTCAATATAGCAGCCAGGGCCAAAAAAGATAAAATAACAATAATACCTTTTAATAGCACCCATACTCTTGTTTTTTGAATCCACACCAAAATGTGATATATCAAATATGCCAAAATGAGAATTTCCAGTGCGTCAAGCCACCCAACATTAAATTTTGAAAATGCATTTTGGAAAAATTCGCCTATTTTTAATAATTGTTCCATTTCTTACTCTCTTACTTATATTGTGTCTGCTGTCTTTGTGTATTGATTTTCTTTACTGTTTTAGACGGTGCCTCAATATTCATCTTCGGCACGACTTTTACATAGTAATAATAATTTTTGTCCTCGAATTGTACTCGTTCCGTACGGCTATAATCCAAGCCTACAAATAAAAATCCTATAAACATCGTTAACGGAACTGCTATCAAAGTTCCTAATAACATTCCTAACACTCGCGGCCCGTTATCAAAAATCAGCAATCCCATAAAACTCAAAATAACATTGGTCATAGCGCCCGTAAAAATTGCAATATTTCTTGCATTGTCAATAGCCTGTCTGCGCAAAATATGTACCACTATGGTTGCGGCAGCGAAACTTAACAGCGCCAAAAACATCTTCTCGTTGTGAATAATACCATCGATACCCACGCGGATTTTGTCCATACTTCCGGTAGCGGTCATCCCCTGGATGGTCAAGGCATTTACGGAAATAAAATCAATGTAATAGTGAATAACGATGCCGCAGCACAAGGTAAGTACCGCTGTAGGACCACACAATACACCTACCATCAGAGGCATCATATACGGAAGGCCAATGTAGAAAGAAATTGGCACTAAAACCAACAAAATCAAATCTTTGCTTCCAAATCGCAAGTATAGGAAAAACACTGCTGCGGTAATAGCAACTGCAATCAATGCCAATTCCACAGAAAGTGCATACAAATGGCCCAATACCACAACAAAACCAATTATGATAGTAACGGTTCTTGGGCTAAAGGCACAAATTAATGTCAAAATCAATACCACAAAGAAATTATCCAGTGTAGTCATATAGCCTATCTTGTCATTAATAGCCATTAACATTATAAATGCTACAATCGCCTTAACTGTCGGTACGATAATATTGTGATAACTTGCATACAAGCTTTTAATTTTTTCTTTTATCATTAACAGTGATTCCATAATTACCTCTTGAAACCTTAATTTTCTGATTGTACGTATTGTCTGTACAGTTCTTTAATTCCCAGCAGAAATTTGTTTACTCGTTTCTTGTATCTGCCATAGCAATAACTAATGTAGATGTAGCACAGCCCCAAATACAGCCCTATAAAAATAATATAGATAAGCAAAATATTGATTGCCATACGCAACAAATCCATAGTGAACAACTCAATTAGCAAGTTCTCCATGTTGTAAAGCGCGCACAAAGCTAAAATAATCACAAATGCAATGGTGCCGCAAACGAAAGACCATAACATTTTGGCAGTTACATAATCTCCGGGCCCATATTTTGTAATTTGCAATTCTTTTTTGCCCCACTTGCTTTCGTATAGTGCAAGCTTGGTCATCATCCTGGTACGTTGTTCATTAATCATAATTATTACCCCTATTCCATTCCCGCGGCCAGTGTAATTACATACACGTTTTTTACACCATTTTCCAAGAAAACTTCTGATAAGGCATCCACGGTACTTCCGGTAGTGTATATATCATCTATTATAATTACTGTATTTAATTTTACATCATTTACAGATAATTTAAAAGCCTTTTTCAAATTATTTTGACGTTCTGCGTAACTTAATTGCTTTTGTGGCAAAGTTTTTTTGCTTCTTACGGCAATTTTGTCCAAGCACGGCATCTCCATATGCTTTGCAAGGGCTTTACCAAGTAGTACGGATTGATTGTATCCCCGCTCATTTTGGCGACTTTTATGTAAGGGCACCGGAACAATTGCATCCGCCTGCATGGCACGAATATCATTCCCCAGGTATCTATATAACTCTTCGCCCCAAAAATCTGCATATTCCTGTCGTCCCTGATATTTAAAACGGAACAAGGAACTGGCCACACTTTCATAACAATATAAAGACCTGGCCCTTATAAACTTATGCGAATATTTGCGGCAGTCACTGCAATATTCTTTTCCCTGGTGGGAAAGCCCTTTACCACACTTCATACAATAATTGGCATCCACGTACTGTAGTTTGCCTCTACAGTCGGGACAGCACAATTCGCCCCACGTTTTTATAATGTCATCACAAACGGGACATCTGCGCGGAAACAAAAGATTAGTAAATACTTGTTGCATAACACTCCTTAATTCGTAAATGCAAAGATGTATATCTTTTGTGCTGACTTCCGTTCGCAATCATACCTTCTACGGTGTCTCTGCTGCCCAGGATGGTCACGCAATTCCGTGCTCTGGTTACGCCTGTATAAAGTAAATTGCGATTGAATAACATTCGTGGTCCAATTAGTAACGGCATAATAACTGCCGGATACTCACTCCCTTGAGATTTGTGAATGGTAATGGCATAAGCAAGCTCCAGTTCCTCCAAGCCTGAAAACGGATAAACTACTTTTTTGCCTTCTTCAAACTCTACTACCATTTGCTCTGCGTACTCGCGAATTTCTTTCACTCGACCTACATCGCCATTAAATACACCCATTCCTCGGTCAATAGGTATGTTGTACTTGCTGACAATTTCCCACTCCAGCTGATAATTGTTGCGAATCTGCATTACCTTATCGCCCTCGCGGAAAATCGTGCCGCCTACCTGATGCTCCTTTTTGGATATATCGGGCGGATTCAAATATTCCTGTAAAATCTGATTCAGCTGCTCAACGCCCAATGTGCCTTTGCGCATAGGAGTCAACACTTGGACGTCCATATAGTCTGCATTCACATATTTAGGCAACTTTTCACGGATGAGCTGAATCATATGTTTATAAATTACATTTACATCATTTCGTTCTAGGAAAAAGAAATCCTTGCTCTTATTATCAAGGTTAATTGTTAGGCCTTTGTTAATAAGATGCGCATTTACAATAATATCGCTACTGGCTGCCTGTCTGAAAATATGATCTAGTACAATCATAGGAAAGCACTCACTGCGCATAATATCCCGAAGTATTTGGCCCGGCCCCACGCTCGGAAGCTGATCCACGTCACCAACCAAAATCAGTCTGGTTCCGGTACAGATTGCTTGCAACAATGCATGGAACAAATGAATATCTACCATAGACATTTCATCAATAATCACCACATCTGCCTCTAAAGGATTGCTGCGATTACGCTCAAACCGCGCACCGTTGCTGTCCTCTTCCAAGGCACCGTTTAATTCCAACATGCGGTGGATGGTTCTTGCCTCATAACCGGTCGCTTCTGTCATACGCTTGGCAGCACGTCCGGTTGGAGCTCCCAACAAAATATCCAGCCCCTGTTGTTCAAAATACTTAATCATAGTATTGATTGTAGTGGTTTTGCCCGTTCCCGGTCCGCCGGAAAGGATGAAAACACCGTTTTTGACGCTCTCCACTACTGCTTTGGACTGCAAATCATCTAATACAATCCCTAACTTGTCGGACAGCTCCTCTATCTCCCGCAGAATTTTGATTTCCTTCTTAGGGCTAATATATTCTACGGAAGTATTTAATTCATGAAGCATGCGCGCGCAACTTAGCTCCATATAGTAATATTTGGATGCATACACCATGCATACATCCTCTATTTGCTTAACAATCAATTTTTTGTCCATAGCCATATTGGACAAAATAGGTTCGATTGCCTCTCTTGCAACTCCAAGCAAATACTCGCTTCGCTCCAAAAGAAGATCCATAGGCAAATAAATGTGCCCCTCCTGCAGTGCCTGCATCAGCACATATAAAACGCCGCTACTGATACGATAATCAGAGTCCGTGTGAATACCTATCTTGGCCGCAATTTCATCTGCCATTTTAAAGCCCACACCTGTAATGTCCTCTGCCAGTCGGTATGGATTGGACTGTAGCACCTGATACAAACTGTCTTCATAGGTTTGATAAATCTTTACTGCCAACGTGTTGCTGATACCAAACTGCTGCAAGTACACCAGTGCAGAACGCAGGTCTCTCTTCTCCTCCATCTGTGCACTAATTTCCCTGGCAATACGTTCACTGATACCTTTTACTTCAGACAAACGCTCCGGTTCTTCTTCCATAATACGAAAAGTGTCCGCGCCAAAACGCTTAATAATTCGGTCTGCCAATGTAGCACCAATACCTTTTACCGCGCCACTGGCCAAATATCTGCGTATGCTTTCCACGTCTTCCGGTGGAATCACTTTGTATGTATTGATTTTAAATTGGGCGCCATATACAGGATGAGTAATCCCTTCCCCCTCGGCCTCAATGGTTTCCCCCACCGTAAGTCCTTTTAGCGTACCCACACAAGTGATTTCATCCCCGTCACTAATCATATGAAATACGGTATATCCACTTTCACTTTGATAAACAATATGTTCTACATAGCCTTTTATGATATCCATATTTCCTCCGATTTGTTCGTGTAATACTTGGTTTGTTGTTTTAAAAAGGCCGTCGTCATCACGACAGCCTTTGAATTATTCTTTATCTCTGTAGCCTGCCAAAAATTCTACATACTTACCGGTTCCAACGGCAACCGCTGTCATAGGATCTTCAGCTGTAATTGTATTGATACCTGTTTTGGAATAAATAAGTTCTTCCAAACCACGCAATAAACTACCACCACCTGTAAGCACAATTCCTCTGTCTGCAATATCTGCTGCAAGTTCTGGCGGAGTCTTTTCTAATACGCTATGAATTGTTTCCACAATTTGATTTACTGGCTCGCGAAGTGCTTCCTCAGTTTCTCTGGATGATACGGTAATTGTCTTTGGAAGACCGGTAACAAGGTCTCTGCCTCGTACGTCCATAAAAGTTTCTTCACCAATATCATACACTGTGCCAATCTTGATTTTTAAATCTTCTGCACTACGTTCACCAACTAAAAGATTGTGTTTCTTACGCATCCAACGAACAATTGCTTCGTCGAAATCGTCGCCTGCAACTTTGATAGATGCACTAACTACAGTACCGCCAAGGGAAATAACTGCTATATCTGATGTACCACCACCGATATCAACAATCATATTACCGCATGGACGTGAAATATCAATTCCTGCGCCAATTGCTGCTGCGATTGGTTCCTCAATAATGGAAACTTCTCTTGCACCTGCTTCGTAAGTAGCATCTTCTACCGCTTTCTTCTCTACTTCTGTAACACCACTTGGTACACATACTGCAACACGTGGCTTACGGAATGTATGCTTGCCCATAGCTTTCTGAATAAAATACTTCATCATACGCTCTGTTACCTTGTAATCAGAGATAACACCCTGACGCAAAGGTCTGACTGCAACAATGTTACCCGGTGTACGTCCTAACATAAGTCTTGCGTTTTCACCGATTGCTTTGATTTTGTTAGTATCACGGTCAAAAGCAACCACGCTTGGCTCCTTTAACACTACACCCTTTCCACGAATATATACCAAAATGCTGGCAGTTCCCAAATCAATTCCAATATCTGTATACTGTGCCATAAACTTTCCTTTCTCGACCTTCTTTATTTCCAACCGGTTTGTCATAAGACATACCGAACCTATATAAATATTTTCCTTAATTTATCATAAAGCAGATTGGCAATAAGTGCAAGAGCGAATGCAGTCGAATTAAGAAAAAATTTATTTTTCTGCTCTTTTTTAAGCTTTATCTCTGTTTAATACTTTTTGGAGATATTGTCCCGTGTAAGATTCACGAACCTGACTGACTTCCTCCGGTGTGCCTGTAGCTACAATAGTACCACCGCCATCGCCGCCTTCCGGACCGATATCAATAATATAATCTGCGGTTTTAATTAAATCCAGATTGTGCTCAATTACTACAACCGTATTGCCACCATCTGCCAATCTCTGTAAAATCTCTGTCAGCTTGTGAACATCGGCAAAATGAAGTCCCGTAGTAGGTTCGTCCAAAATATAAATGGTTTTGCCTGTTCCGCGTTTTGCCAACTCGGTAGCCAGTTTTACACGCTGTGCCTCGCCACCTGACAACTCTGTAGACGGCTGTCCCAGCTTAATATAGGACAATCCCACGTCATACAAAGTCTGCATTTTGCGGTGAATAGATGGTACCGGAGCAAAGAAATGCACTGCCTCTTCTACTGTCATATTCAGCACGTCATAGATGCTTTTTCCTTTATATTTCACTTCCAAAGTCTCGCGGTTATAGCGCTTACCACCACACACTTCACACGGAACGTAAACGTCCGGAAGGAAATGCATTTCGATTTTTATAATACCGTCACCACTGCAGGCTTCGCATCGGCCGCCCTTTACATTGAAGCTGAATCGCCCCTTCTTGTAGCCTTTTGCTTTTGCATCAGCTGTAGCAGCAAACAAATCGCGAATCTGATCAAATACACCGGTATAAGTAGCCGGATTAGAACGAGGAGTACGACCAATTGGGGACTGGTCAATATTAATTACCTTATCCAATTGTTCCACGCCTGTTATTGCTTTGTGTCTACCCGGAATCGTACGTGCACGGTTCAATTTCTTGGCTAATGTTTTGTACAAAACTTCATTAATCAAGGAAGATTTGCCAGAACCTGACACACCTGTCACACATGTCAGCACTCCAAGCGGAATATCTACATCAATATCTTTTAAATTATTTTCTCTAGCGCCAATTACCTGTAACCAACCATTTGGCTCCCGTCTTACAGACGGAACCGGAATGCTTAGCTTACCGCTTAAATATTGGCCGGTAATGGATTCCGGCACTTTACAAATTTCTTCTGCCGTTCCCTGAGCTACCACTTTACCTCCATGGCAACCTGCTCCCGGTCCGATATCTACAATGTGATCTGCTGCCCACATAGTATCTTCGTCATGTTCAACTACGATCAACGTATTGCCCAAATCGCGAAGATGACGCAAAGTCGCCAAAAGCTTGTCATTATCTCTCTGGTGCAAACCGATACTAGGCTCGTCCAAAATATAACATACTCCAACCAAACCGGAGCCTATCTGGGTTGCCAAGCGAATTCGCTGTGCTTCACCGCCTGACAAGGTACCTGTAGCCCTGGACAAAGACAAATATTCCAAACCAACAGAACGCAAAAAGCCGATTCTCGCATGGATTTCCTTCATAATTTGTTCACCGATTATCTTTTGCTGATTACTCAGCTGAAGTTCATGCAAGTGCTCATATAAATCTTTTACAGTCATTGAGGTTACTTCGTGAATGTTTTTATCGCCCACGGTAACCGCCAAGGCTTCTTTCTTAAGTCTCTGACCCTTACACAAGCTGCAAGGTGTAATGCGCATAAAAGATTCATACTCTGCTTTCATAGTCTCAGAAGCGGTTTCGCGATATCTGCGCTCTACATTACGAATCAATCCTTCAAAAGCAATCGGATATACGCCTTTTCCTCGCTGTCCTTCATAGTAAACATCTACCTTGTGTCCACCGGTACCATATATAATCACCCGTTGTGATTCTTCACTTAATTCTTCGAACGGAGTATCCAGGCTAAATCCATACTCTTTTGCAATTGCCAAAAGAATGGCATAGGAAAAACTGCCCGGTTCGCAGGAAGACTGCCATCCCATGGCCTGAATCGCCCCTTGATGCAAGGACAACGTACGGTCTGGAATCATCAAATCCACATCAAACTCCATCTTGTATCCCAAACCAAAACAGTCCGGACAAGCTCCAAACGGATTGTTAAAGGAAATGCTTCTTGGCTCCAATTCTCCCACACTGATACCACAATTCGGACATGCGAAGCTTTGAGAGCAAACAAGCATTTCGCCCCCAATAACATCTACATATAGCAACCCTTCCGCCAAGCTCAGTACATTCTCAATGGAATCGGTAAGTCTCGCCTCAATTCCCGGCTTTACCACCAGTCGGTCCACTACAATTTCAATATTGTGCTTAATGTTTTTGTCCAGCTGAATATCCTCGGTCAATTCATACATATTGCCATCAATCAACACTCGTACGTAACCGCTTTTCTTGGCGCGTTCCAGCACCTTCTCATGGCGGCCTTTTCGTCCGCGCACTACAGGCGCTAACAGCTGGATACGTGTTCCTTCCGGCAACTCCATAACCTGGTCTACCATCTGGTCTACAGACATTTTGGAAATCTCTCTGCCACATTCCGGGCAGTGCGGAATGCCGATTCTTGCATACAACAAACGGAAATAGTCGTATATTTCTGTCACTGTACCTACGGTAGAACGCGGGTTGCGATTGGTAGATTTCTGATCAATGGAAATGGCTGGTGACAATCCTTCGATTTTTTCCACGTCCGGTTTCTCCATTTGACCCAAAAACATACGCGCATAAGAAGACAAAGATTCCATGTAACGTCTTTGTCCTTCTGCATAAATAGTATCAAAGGCCAGTGATGATTTGCCGGAACCGGATAAACCGGTCAAAACAACCAGTTCGTTTCTCGGTATGTCTACACTTAGGTTGTCTAAATTATTTTCATTTGCACCTCTGATTTTGATATATTCTCTGGGGCGCATCTTCTTAATTTCTTCCATAAAAATTTGTCTCCTACTTGCCCTCTTCCAGTTCCTGCAAGGATTTCTTTAGTTCTATCATCTTGTCACGCAGCTCTGCGGCAGCTTCGAAATTCAAATCCGCAGCGGCCTTCTGCATCTTCTTTTGAACCTCCGCAATAAACTTGGAAAGCTCTTCCCTGCTCATACTCTCCGGATCTTTTTCCAGACGAACTTCTTCCTTGGCAATATCCTTGCTAATGCGAATAAGTTCTCTAACTTCCTTCCGAATGGTCTGTGGTGTAATACCGTGCTCTTCATTATATGCTTGCTGAATTTCTCTACGACGATTGGTCTCACGTATAGCGGCATCCATAGAATCTGTTATCTTGTCTGCATACATAATAACATGACCGTCCACATTACGTGCAGCACGACCTATAGTCTGAATCAAAGAAGTCTCTGAACGAAGGAATCCTTCCTTGTCTGCATCCAAAATAGCAACCAATGTGATTTCCGGGATGTCCAGACCCTCTCTAAGAAGGTTGATACCTACCAGTACGTCAAACACATCCAATCTCATATCTCGTATAATTTCACTACGCTCCAAGGTATCAATATCAGAATGCAAATATCGAACACGTACACCCACTTCTCGCAAATAATCGGTTAAATCTTCCGCCATATGCTTTGTAAGCGTAGTAATCATAACTTTATTATGAGCAGCAGTTTCTTTTTTAATCTCTGCCAAAAGGTCATCAATCTGCCCCTCTACCGGACGCACTTCCACCGCCGGGTCTAAAAGTCCGGTCGGTCGAATTACCTGCTCTGCACGTAAAAGCTCATGTTCCTTCTCATACACATTTGGCGTAGCAGACACAAACAACATCTGGTCTATTTTGCTCTCAAACTCTTCAAAATTTAACGGTCTGTTGTCCAGAGCGGACGGCAGACGGAATCCATAATCAACTAAAGTAGTTTTTCGAGAACGATCACCTGCGTACATGCCGCGCACCTGCGGAATAGTAATATGAGACTCATCCACTATAATCAAAAAGTCGTCTCCAAAATAGTCCATCAGCGTATGCGGTGTAGCCCCCGGCTCCATAAAATTCAAATGTCTGGAATAATTTTCAATACCGGAACAAAATCCGGTTTCACGCAACATTTCCACGTCATAATTGGTGCGTTCCGCAATACGTTGTGCCTCAATCAGCTTGTCCTTTCCTTTAAAGAACTTCACGCGCTCTTCCATCTCTACTTCAATGTTGGCACAAGCTTTTAAAATTTTCTCCGGTGCAACAACATAATGAGAAGCCGGAAAAATAGAAATATGATTGAGTAAGGTATGCACCTTACCCGTCAATGGGTCAACCTCTGCAATTCGGTCGATTTCATCTCCGAAAAATTCCACACGAATCAAATATTCTTCTGTATATGCCGGGCAAATTTCAATTACGTCGCCGCGAACTCGGAATGTACCACGTGATACATCCAAATCATTGCGGGTATACTGGATGTCTACCAATTCGCGCAACACCTGGTCGCGCTCCTTTGTCATACCCGGACGCAAAGAAACAATCAACTCCTGATAGTCCTCCGGACTGCCCAAGCCGTAAATGCAGGACACAGAAGCAACCACCACAACATCTCTTCGTTCCGTCAACGCTGCTGTGGCAGACAAACGAAGTTTATCGATTTCATCATTTATGGCAGAATCCTTGGCAATATACGTATCACTGGAAGGTATATAAGCTTCCGGCTGATAATAATCGTAGTAGGACACAAAATACTCCACCGCATTCTCCGGGAAGAATTCCTTGAATTCGCCGTATAATTGCGCAGCAAGCGTCTTGTTGTGAGCAATAACTAATGTGGGTTTATTCAGTTTTTGTATAATATTGGCCATGGTAAATGTTTTACCAGATCCTGTAACCCCTAATAATGTTTGAAATTGATTACCATCCTGAAAGCCTTGCACAAGAGCTTCAATGGCCTGTGGCTGGTCACCGGTAGGCTGGTAAGGGGCATGTAACTTAAACTCCATAAACTCCGTTCCTTTACTTGATTACTATCTTTGCAATATTTCCCTCAAATGCAGGTGCAAGCACATATTCCACAGTCTGTTCTGTCAGCTGTACTACATGCTTAAAATGTAAATGACCGCTTAATACTACTTTTATAGGGCTTTCCTCATCATATATCATGTCCAAAAATGCACTGGTATTATCATTCGGGCGATATAAACAATCCGCTCCCCATAATTTCTTTCTATTCTCAGGGTCTGCATTAGCCGCAGCGTCTGCCAAACTGTTATCTATGTAAGAATTAATCGGCACATGAGTTGCCAATATAATAGGCTTGCCTTTTTTGCATACCTGGCGGGCAACCTGCAAACCATAATCGGTAAGTTGACTGGTACTATTATTCCATCCGAGTACATAAAACTCCGGATATTCCATAACAAACATATCGCAATAATCACTTATAGGTGCATGCATCGCCATGGAATCGTCCATACTCAAAGCACCACCCGCATGCCATATGCCCAAATCATGATCTGCTCTCAAATAAATATAAGGCGTTGTAATTTGAGATAAGCCTTGGGATAATATCTGAACATTGACAGGAGATACAAAATCCATCATATCCCCGCCAAATATAATACCGTCTGCTGAAAATTCATCCAAAACAGAAGCAAGCTTCGGCCAAGCTGCCGCGGAAGCCATTCCGGTACGTGTACGAAAAGAAGCATCTCTTCGTGCTTTGACAGTTTCCTCACTTTCCGGCACCACACTGTCGTCTAACTCCAGTACATGCATATCATTCACAAACAACAATTCATAAGAATTCTGAACATTCTCAAAATCAATCTCTATATAATCCACTTCCAAACCAAGCTCTTCGGAAATAATCTTAAGCTTGCCGTCGTCCGGCTCAGCGTTTTCCTGAGTAGTCTCGCCCTCTTCCGTCTCCTGCTCGTAAGGAATTTCCATGATTTCTATGGCCGGCGTCTCCTCACTACTCTCTGTTTCCATGGTTGTTTCCTCAGCTGATTCCTCTGATGCTTCTGTAACCTCAGCGGCAGGCTCTGACTCTATATCCACCAACTCCGAACTTTCCTCTGTAGTTAACAAACCGGACTGGGTATCGGTCAAAATGGTCTCTTGCTGCTGTACATGCTGACTGCCACTGCTACATACGATGGCGAGCACAATTAATAATAAGCCAAGTAATACTATGCTTTTAAGCTTCATTTTATCCTCTTTCTCTATACATACTATAATACTTCTAAATACATCGCTTACTTTTTATTGTAACATAAATATTTTAAATTGTACATATTGTTTTTCGAATACTTGTTCGGAATTCGAGCGTTTATGGTAACAAAAAAGCCCGCATACGCGAGCTTTTTCAAAACATAATAAATTAAACTCCTGAATAAGAAGAGAAACCACCATCAATCGGAATACATACACCGGTAATAAAGCTTGCAGCTTCATCATTTAAAAGGAATAATGTAGCGCCAAGCAGTTCTTCTGTTTCCCCAAAACGTCCCATTGGAGTTGCAGCTAAAATCTTGCCTGTTCTTGCAGTTGGAGTACCGTCTGGGTTGAATAATAAAGCTGCGTTCTGCTTTGTTGCAAAGAAGCCGGGAGCGATAGCATTTACACGGATACCTGTCTTAGAGAAATGAACTGCCAACCACTGTGTGAAGTTTGTAATAGCAGCCTTTGCTCCGGAGTAAGCAGGAATCTTGGTAAGTGGTGTGTAAGCGTTCATAGATGCAATATTCAAGATATTAGCATGTTCTTTTTCAACCATATCTTTTGCAAACTCCTGCGTTGGAAGTAACGTGCCGATAAAGTTTAAGTTAAATACAAACTCAACACCCTTCTGCTCTAAATCAAAAAAAGATTTTGTATCTGCATCGATATCACCGATTTCAAAATATTCCTTATCTGTAGTTGCTCTTGGGTTGTTACCGCCTGCACCGTTAATAAGAATATCACAAGGACCAAAATCAGCTAAAACTGCTTCATGTGCTGCTGCTAAAGATTCCTTGTCCAATACATTTGCTGTGTATCCCTTTGCAACATAGCCTTTTGCTACAATTGCATCTGCATTAGCCTGTGCTGCTTCTAAATTCAAGTCAAGTAATGCAACCTTGGCGCCGCACATAGCAAGCGCTTCTGCTAAAACGCTGCATAATACACCACCGGCACCTGTAATAACTGCAACTTTACCCGTCAAATCTACCTGAAGTGGTAATTTCATCTTTATCCCCTCCCTAAACTATTTGTTCGCTTTGGAAATAGCTTCCCACAAACCATTTAAGTAGGTAGCACCTAAAGCTCTGTCATATAAACCGTATCCTGCACGGCCTGTTTCACCCCAGATCATACGACCGTGGTCAGGTCTTACATAACCGGTAAAACCATTATCATAAAGAGCCTTCATAATTGCATACATATCTAAGCTGCCACAGCAGGATAAGTGTGCTCTTTCTTCAAAACCATTGTCTAAAATAGCTACGTTTCTCATATGAACAAAGTGGATACGTCCCATAGCTGCATATTTTGCTGCCAAATGTGCTACATCATTTTTATTGGAACACCCCAAAGAACCTGCACATAATGTAATACCGTTGTGCTTGTCATCTACTAATTTGAGAAACTTGTCTAAATTTTCTTCGCTAGTAATGATACGTGGCAAGCCAAAAATAGACCAGCATGGATCATCCTCATGGATAGCCATGTAAACGTCACATTCTGCTGCAACCGGAATAATTCTCTCTAAGAAATACTTTAAGTTGTCCCATAAAGTTTCTTCTGTCATTGCATGATACTCAGCAACTACTGACTTAAGCCCATCGCGTGTGTAGCTTGCATCCCAACCCGGAAGAGTTAAATCACTGTCGCTGTTTAATGGGTTTACTAAGTCAACCTGTTCCTGATAATATACTAAAGAAGTAGAACCATCCTCTAATACATGGTCTAACTGAGTACGTGTCCAATCAAATACAGGCATGAAATTGTAGCAAATGCATTTAACCCCTGCTTCAGCAACACGGCGAATGTTTTCACAGTAATTCTCGATATATCTGTCACGGCTCGGCTTACCAAGCTTAATATCTTCATGAACAGGAATAGATTCAATCACTTCAAAATGAAGCCCCGCATCTTCTATCTGCTTTTTTAACTTCGCAATAGATTCTTTACTCCAAACTTCACCAACAGGTACATCATACACCGCTGTAACTACAGAGTGCATACCCGGAATCTGTCTAATGTTTTGAAGTGTAACCTTGTCGTCTTCGCCATACCATCTAAAAGATAATTTCATAGTTCTTCCTTTCTGTTTAACATATATATCTACTCCACAGTATGAGCATTTACGAACATTTTTAAACGTAATCGGACAGATTTGTATTATTCATTTTTTATTACTTTATTTTTCAAGCTTCCGTTTTCTTTTAAATATATTTCCTTTATTTCACGACCTAACTTCTCTACTTCTTCGCGAAGTCCTTGGGCTGACAGCCTTGCAGCACTCTTGCCCCAGATAATCATCTGAACCAGGGCATCTGAAGTGGCAACTGTCACCTTATACTGTCCCTCCATGCGGGATGCTGTACGGGCAATATAACTGTCTGCAGTTTCTGCTTCTTTGGTATATACGATGTGAATATTATGGTATGGAATCACGGTTTCTGCATGGTTTTTGACACGATACGCATCAAATACCAAAATCACATGACAATTTTTATAGCCCTGATAGTTACAAAGTACGTCTGCCAAGCGGTCCCTGGCTGCGTCAATATTCACTCCGGCCAGTTCCTTCAAATCCTGCCATGCAAAAATAATATTGTAGCCGTCTACCAACAAGTATTCCTCGGCATTTGCCTTTGGCATAGGTTTATGGGAAACGGTCTGTCCCACATACGGCGTTGGTGCTTTCCTTTTGTGGCCTTCCCAACCTTTTTTAACACGCTCATTACTTCCGTAAGTACGACGGAAAATTTCATCAATTTCCTCTTGCGCAATGAAATCACTATCTACATTATCGCGGTGCACTTTCGGTTGAAATGCCTGCACGTCACAATTCTCTTCTTCTTGAATTGTTTGCACCAGACCGGTCTTAATATGCATATAATCGTAGACCTGATTCCATGGCACCACAAATCCGGCACCATGTGCACAAAAAACGCTGTCTGCGGTATGTTCCAAATCCGCCTCCGGTTCATAACCAATGGCTTCTATTACTTCCTCCGCATTATGACAAGGCTCATATCCCTGTAACGTGCAGAAAAGCTTGCCAAGTCCATGAGAATAGGACGCCACTTCCATCTGATAACCCTGCATAGTAGCCACCGGTGCCACACCGGTCAAAACAGCAGTCTCTCCTATCACATCCGGTGTGTCAAATCGTCCGTACATACGCTGAATATCATGCATAGCACGACCCATATTTTCCGCAGGGAGCTCTAATCGAAAACTGTATACCGGTTCTAAAAGCTCACTGACAGCATACATTAACCCATGCCGCACTGCACGGTAGGTTGCTTGTCTGAAATCACCGCCTTCGGTATGTTTTAAGTGTGCTTTGCCTGCCACAAGTGTGATCTGAGTATCTGTAAGCTCGGAGCCCGTCAACACGCCCCTGTGAACACGCTCTTCCAAATGTGTCAAAATCAGTCTCTGCCAATTTCGATCCAATATATCTTCACTGCATTTTGCAGCAAACGTCAAGCCGCTTCCCGGTTCTCCCGGTTCCATCCAAAGATGTACTTCTGCATAATGCCTCAGTGGTTCAAAATGACCTACCCCTTCCACGCAAGAAGCAATTCTTTCCTTGTACACAATGCTGCCGGAATCAAAGTGCACATCCATTCCAAATCGTTCCCAGATCACATTGCGAAGGACCTCTGTCTGCACCTCGCCCATCAACTGGATATGTATTTCTGCACTGCCTTCCTGCCACACAATGTGCAAAGTCGGGTCTTCCTCTTCCAATTCGCGCAGTTTCAAGAAACTCTGATACACATCACACTCCGGCGGTAATATTACCTGATAATTCAATACCGGTTCCAGCGATGGTTGCTCAGAAGCCTGCTCTACACCCAGTCCTTGACCGGAATAGGTTCTGGTTAGACCCGTAACTGCACATATCTGTCCCGCAAAAGCCTCATTTACCGGCTGATATCCTGCGCCGGAATAGATACGAATCTGGTTGATCTTTTCCTGCCAGCCTTCTTCCCCTTCTTCTTTTCCTTTGTAATGGCTTGTACCGGAAAGCTGGGCTCTCACTTTGAGGGAACCGCCCGTAATCTTTATGTGCGTCAAACGATTTCCCTGTTCATCCCTTGAAATTTTAAATACTTTTGCACCAAATTCATTATTAAATTCCGGCTCCGCCATTAATTCTGACACACTTGTCATAAACTCTTCTGTGCCATCCCCCTTAAGCGCCGAACCGAAAAAGCACGGGAATAGCTTGCGCTCTGCAATCATACGCTTAAGGTGTGCCAACTCTACCTTGCCATGCTCTAAGTAATGCTCCAACACCGTCTCATCGCAAACTGCTGCATTTTCCATAAATTCCGCACTCTGCATGTCGCGAAAGTCCACCACACCTTCGCCCAATCTCTGTCGCAATTCGTCAACCAAAGCCTCTTCTCTTCCTAATGCCAAGTCCATTTTGTTTATAAAAAGAAACGTAGGAATCCGGTGTCTGGCCAACAATTTCCATAAGGTATATACGTGTCCTTGCACACCGTCCGTACCGCTTATAACCAAAATCGCATAGTCAAGCACCTGCAAAGTGCGCTCCATCTCTGCAGAAAAATCCGTATGCCCCGGTGTGTCCAAAAGAGTAAACTCCTTCTCACCTACCGCCAGCTGAGCCTGGGAAGAAAAAATAGTAATCCCTCTGGCACGCTCTTGCTCATTGCTGTCCAAAAGGGTATCGCCATGATCTACCCTGCCTAATTTTCTGATACTACCACCCAAGTACAAAAGCCTTTCTGCAAGAGTAGTCTTGCCGGCATCTACGTGGGCTAATATTCCAATTACTACATTTTGTGCTTTCATGCCTATAAATCCTTTTTGTAAGTTACGACTATTATAATATATTTGCTCTCTTTTGAAAAGAAAAAGAAGCCAAAGGCTTCTTTCCCCAATCTATTTATTTTTCCATTTTTGTGCTTTCAGATACCACAAGGTTGCTGACGTTATAAACAATGAACTAAATCCTATAACCAATGCCCAGCACACCCAAATAGGCCACGGAGTCACCACCCGAACCACTGTTTCAGGTCCCACGCCATTCATTCCGCTGGAATTTACTATAGCATATAAATTACGGTGGGCAGCCTCTTTCATGGCAGACAAGATAACCGTATCGTCTTCGTATTTTTTAATTTGCTTTAACTGGGTAGGCAACATGGCATCCATAATACTGCCCCCTGCCAGAATAAAGTCCGCCGGATTCACATATTCGTGCAGCGCGTTATCCGTAATGATTTTGCCTTCACAGCCCCATTCTTCACGGAGGATTCCGGTAATCAGACCATAATTTCCGCCGGACCACATGGCACCAAATCGGGTGTACGCAACCATAACACCATTGGCATCTGCATCCTCTATCGGAGCCTGGTATGCCTTTAAATATATCTCACGGGCTGCCTGCTCGTTAACCCACACACCAAGACCGATTCGTTCCGCTTCACTGTCATTTAACGCAAAATGCTTCATCAGTACTTCCACACCTTTTTCCTTCATGCCGGCCACTTCCGCCGCACAGATTTCACCGGACAAATATCCATCTTCGGAATAATATTCAAAATTTCGGCCTCCATACGGGGTACGATGAATATTATTTCCGGTGCCATACAAAAAGGAAACTCCTACCTGCAAACAATCGTTGCCGATACAACGTCCCACTTCGTACATTAAATCCCGATTAAACGTAGCTGCCATAACGTCTTCAGAAGTAAATGCTGTCGCATCCAATTCCGTTTTCAGTAAAGAAGTGGTAAGTCCTTGGGGACCATTTTCATCGCGACTCCCCGGCGCCTGCACGGACTCTGCCGGCATGTTCCAATGGAATCCATCTGCAATCATACTGCACATTTCGTCAAAAGTAAGCTGGTCTAACAAGGGCTGCCAAGCCGGATCATCATATGCAAGTCCACGCATTTGAATCAATTTGTAGCCGTTTTTTGCATTTAGTACCGGTTTATCTACCCTTTCATAATCGTTCGGATCATACTGAATATTTTGCAGGTCTTCTGTCAACCTGTCTGTCAAAGAAAGTTTTATGATTTCTTTCGGGAAAGTTCCTTCCCAATCGTTTCTGGACAAATACGTAATCTTGGACGGACTGCCCGCGTATAGGTTTAAGTCAGCCATGGACAGCTGGTTGGTAATCACTGCGCCATTATCAGAAATACTGTAGGTAGTTGCATCAAATTGTGCTTCCTTCCACGCATAAACCATATCGGCATTTCCAATGCTATCCATTCGCCCATCGGTATTTTCCGGGGTATAGCCCTTGACTGCCAAAATAGAATTTACCGCATTGTGTGCGTCAGTAGCCGCCGCAAAATAATAATTGCCCGGGTCTAATATATAGGTTCTTTCCCCATTAACATCATAAGAAGCCAAGTCCGCACGATCTACATAAATAGTTAGTGTTTCTGATTCCTGAGGTTGCAAAAGCCCGGTTTTGCCAAAACCGCATAATACCACGGAGGATTTCTCCACACCATGTTGCATATCATATTGCGTATAAGGAGACTGCACATAAATCTGCACCGTTTCTTTTCCTGCAAAACTATTTCCTGTGTTGGTAACGGTAATACGGACTGCGAACCTGTCGTTTTCCGGCTCATATTGTACTTGCATATCTTTGTATTCAAATTGCGTATAACTTAACCCATGACCGAAAGGATAGGCCACCGTACTTCCATAATCATATTCCCCGGCATTCCCGGTTCCCATAACATAGTCCTCATAGCGGGTCTCGTAATATCGATAACCAACGTAAATGCCTTCCTGGTAAATCATATAATAGCTGGCCTTTTCCGGTATAATGTCTTCTGTTGCGCCCTGATACTTAGTTGCCACATTGTTTACCATGGCCGGTGAAGAAAAATTATCATACACGTAGGTGTCCACCAGGCTTCCGGATGGGTTTACCTTGCCGGACAAAATTTTACATACCGCTTCCGTGCCTTTTAATCCCACATCACCAATCCAAAGTACCGCGTCAATATCAAACCCTTCATCCTGCATAAAATCCATTTGAAGCGGGTTTGCAGAATTAACCAAGATAATAATTCTTTTTACATTTCCGGCACGTTTCATTGTGGTAATCGCTGAGAGCATATTTTTTTCGTTCTCATCCAGCTCCAAATAATTAGTGGTGGTAAAATCCAAGTCTACACCTTCTCCACCCACTCTAGAAAGCATAACAATAGCTGCATCGCCATACACTTCTATGGAATTTTTCGCTTCGTCCGTATATTTGTCCCAAGGCACTTCAATCACTTTTTGACTGGTATGGGCAATCATACCGGTTTCCTCTCTTTTGTATATGCTTCCCGGACCTTCTTTATAAAAATCCCACAGAGTTTCATTTACTACAAAGCCCTGTTCCTCCATACCATCTTTGAAACTGGTTGCCTCACTGGCATCGATATTGCCGGAACCTGTGCCGCCGTAAATCGGATTTACGGAAGAATTGGACAGTAAACTCACCTTTGCACCGATCTCCAACGGTAATGCCCCGTCTTTGTTGTATAGCAGCGCTGCCCCTTCTGCCTCTACCTGCTCTGCAATAAATCTGCCATAGTCCTCATTATCATCCCAATTAGGAAAATCGGTAGTATAGTACTGTGCTTCTTCCGATGCATTTACAAGTTCCCAAAATGTACCGCCAAAGAAAATTGCCACGGTGTTATCAAATATACTTGCTACCACTAACACTGCTATACTGATAATAGCAAGCGGAAGACTTAAAAAAGTCAATCCCCGCCAAGGTCTTACTGCTTTTCTTTTTGCTTTTTTAATTTTTTTCTTTTCTTCTAAATAATCATTTCTATTTTCCATACACGCCTCCTGAAAGTTAGTATGGCAAGTTTTAGAAATTTTATAAGGAATAATTGGAAACCGCCTATATTTTTATATAAAATAAGTGCGTCCGTAATTTAGGACGCACCAGTCTACTGTCTGTTGTAATATTCAATTCCGTTGCTCTTTAACATTGTTCCCAAAGAAATGCGTACCCACAATTTACGTATGCATCGTATACTGCACCTCGGTACTTTTATTCAGACAACAAAATTCTGTCATTATCCAATGCGAATCCTGCACCGGCTTTGAAACGGGTCAACAAATCTGTCACAGACATATTTGCTCGCTCTTCTCCCTTGACGTCCAGCACAATATTTCCATTGGCCATCATCAAAGTGCGATTTCCTAAATTGAGTGCCTGCTGCATATTGTGTGTAATCATCAAGCAAGTAATTTTATTCTCCGTTACGATTTTATCTGTCAACTCTAACACTTTGTCTGCGGTAGCCGGGTCTAAAGCCGCGGTATGCTCATCCAAAAGCAAAAGTTTCGGTGTTACCATCGTTGCCATAAGCAAAGTCAACGCCTGGCGCTGTCCGCCGCTAAGAAGACCTACCGGTTGTTTGAGTCTGTCTTCCAGTCCCATATTTAACAAGGACAGCTTTTCTTGGAAAAATTCTTTGTCTTTTTTGGAAATGCGGCTAAAAGGGAAAGTACCGTGAGAAGCACGCAAATACGCAAGTGCCATATTTTCTTCAATAGTCATGCCGGGTGCAGTACCCTTAATTGGGTCCTGGAACAATCTTCCGATAATTTTGCTACGCTTGTGTTCCGGAACGAAGGTAATGTCTTCTCCTTCCAAAGCAATGGAACCGTCATCCACAAAAAACGCACCTGCAATTGCATTAAACAACGTAGATTTGCCTGCTCCGTTGGAACCGATAATGGTAACAAAATCACCTTTATCTAAATGTAAGCTCAATCCGTTTAGTGCTGTTTTGGCATTTACCGTGCCCGGGTAGAAGGTCTTGGAAATATTTTCTATCTTTAACATTTTATTGACCTTCTTTGTGCTTTAATTCTTTTTTACGTTTTTCAAAGAATATACATTCTTTGATAGTCGGTGCAGCAATGGCTATTGCAACTACAATAGCAGTAATTAACTTAAGTCCTTGAACAGGCACCACTTTTTTGTACAAAACAATTGCATAAATAACACGATAAATAATAGAACCAATCACCGCAGCGATGGCACCTTTTACAATACTTTTACGACCAAGTACGGTCTCGCCGATAATCAAACAAGCCAGTGCGATTACTACAATACCACTACCACCGTTAATGTCCGCAGCATTTTGATACTGTCCTACCAATGCACCTGACAGTGCTGTCAGTGAATTGGAAACACACAAGCCTATCATAATGGTAAACGTAGGATTGATACTGGATGCACGGACCATGTCCATATTGTTT
>JAZOSF010000155.1:0-2469 GCA_045657025.1 Lachnospiraceae bacterium
CGGCCTCTAGTTTTCTTTACGCTATTGATACCGGACTTTTTGATTACTTTTGCCAACTCAGCAATGATGTGCAATTCTTCAACAGAGCAATCTTGCAAGAGTTCGGACAATTCATTGTGGAAAATTCTTTCACTGCGGTGAATGTTGTCGCACAACAATTCATCTACAGAAACGTCCAATACATTAGCCAAATGGATGATAGTGGGCAAACCCAATTTAGTATTACCAGTTTCAATGTTACTAATGTGCGGAGTAGACAAACCAGTAATTTTTGCAATATTACCTTGAGTCACACCTTTGCGAACACGAGCAGCTTTAATTCTTACACCAATTGCTTTATAATCTATATCCATTTTCAACGAAACCTCTCCTTTTAATATCTATAACTCATTCTGACTACCTGTGCGTCCCGCACGGTCAGTACACCATATTATAGACCAAAAGGAACTTTAAAGCAAGGGAAAAACCGCGTATTTAAGCCATTTTTCGGGTTTTTTAGTCTTTTTTCAGAAGCGGAACAGTAAGGCTTCCTTGAGGCATTAAAACAACTTTATAATCTGTACCAACACTTTTTTCAGCCAGTTTAATTGCTTCATCAACAGTATCAACTGCTTCAAAAAGTAAGTCTTTGGCAATTTTCTTATCAAGAGCAGAAACAAGGATGAATTTTGCCTTTTTCATCAGGCGAGTAATAGCAAAAGCTTTGTGTGCACCAATTACAAAATTCTTTTCAAGTTGTGCTTTAATTGCATCAGGAGACGGATTTTCTTGCAAAGCTTTTTCCAAAGCTGCACTACCGCTACCTTCTTCGCATTCACCAATAATGATTACTACGCCACCTTCTTTTACAGCGCACCATGCATTATCCATGGTTTTTTGTAATTGGTAAACGTTAATATCTTTCGGGTAACCACCGCAAGAAGCAATAACCACATCTGCAGGTTCGTCAATTTCTACGCCGTAAACTTTATCTACAAATTTGCAAGCTTCAATGTGTGCGCTATCCCAATCGCCGGCAAAGATTTTTACGAATTCTTTTTTAGCGTCAAGAATTGCATTGAACAAGAAGAGTTTATGTTCTTTAGAAAAGAGGCGTACACCTTCCATTTGGTCATCATACACAGGGTTGCCGTGCAGTTTGCCAAGTTGAGAATTAGGGCTCATCATCAAGCTATGATTTCTGCGTACAGTTTCCATTGCAGATACGCCAGGAAGAATAGCCTTACGACCACCGCCGAAGCCTGCAAAGAAATGGTGTACGATAGTACCGGTCATGATAACCAAGTCTACATCACAGATAAGTTTATTAATCCAAACAGGGGTACCAAAAGAGGTTTCACCAAAATATTCAAAATCATCTGCTGCGTTGCAATCACTGTTATACATAGGCAAACGTTTTGCAACATCTTCGCCAACTGCTTCTACCATTTCTTCATCTGTCATTTTGCGATGAGTACCAAGAGCAAAAACAATGCGCATATCTTCATCTTTAATGCCAAGCTTATTCATTTCGTTTACGAGCACAGGCATAAAGTCAAAGCTATTAGCTACGCGAGTGGGGTCATTGCAAATGAACGCAACCTTTTGTCCAGGTTTAACAAGTTCATTAATGGGAGCACTGTCAATAGGATGATAGATAGCATCTAAAATTGCAGCTTTTAAATTTTCAACAGGGGGCATTTCAGCCACTTTGATTTCCGCAATAACACGGTCTTGTTCCAAAGAGAAATCTTTGTATCCGTGTCCGTACTTATAAGAATAATTAGCTAAGGTCATTATGGCACCTCCATATAAAATATATCTGCTTATATTTTATCATATACAGAGAAATTTTTTATAAATATTTTTGCTTTACGCAATAAAAAAAGCGACGCCCGAAAGCGTCGCTTTATAGTTAATTATAATGATTTTAAGTGAGCAACAAGGTAACCGATTGCACACCCAAGAACAGTCAAGGTAATCATCATAGGATCAGCAATAGCTGTACGATAGTTTTCCGGATTGTATTTCTTTCTCTTATGGAAAGGACGAGCATCCAAGAATTCCATAGGATTTGCAGTAAGTTCCATAAACTTTTCGTACATAACTTTCCAAACATTACCAAGAGCACTGCACAATGCACAGAAAATCATACTGGTTTCTTTTACTACAACTACGAAAGGTTTGCGATAAATCCAGTCAGTATCTAAACTAATTGCAGTGTGCGGTTCCATATGGGACAAGTACATCATGAAAGGAACCATTGCCATCCCTAACATTTGTACATATTGCAAAATGTGTTCCGGTAAGAACGGATGGTATGCCGGAGCTTCGAAGGGCAGATATTGATACAGAAGGCTAGGGCAAACACCGTACAAGAAGCACAGGAAAGCGCCCATACCCATTGCCACTTTCATATTGATAGGCAATTGAGTTTTAATTTCTGCACCTTTATCGTCCTTACGTAAAAAGATGAAGTAACCCATCTTC
>JAZOSF010000156.1:0-3872 GCA_045657025.1 Lachnospiraceae bacterium
TATTTGCCGGAAACTTTAAGCTGCAGATATAATCCTGGCGGATATTTTGCTATTGCAAATAATATTATGGATAATCCGGGCGATGCAAAGTACGGATTTACTACAGAGCAGATGTTTGAAGGCTTCCGCATTATGAAAGAAAAAGGTGTGAAGAATTTTGGTATTCACTCTTTTCTTGCATCTAATACCGTGACCAACGAATATTATCCTACTTTGGCAAAGAGCTTGTTTGAACTTGCTGTAAAGTTAAGTAAGGAGACCGGTGCACATATTACATTTATTAATCTTTCCGGTGGTGTTGGCATTCCTTATAAGCCAGACCAACAGGCAAATGATATTATGGCAATTGGCGAAGGCGTTCGCAAGGCATATGAAGAGGTGCTTGTTCCTGCAGGTATGGGTGATGTGGCTATTTATACAGAACTTGGCCGTTTTATGATGGGACCATATGGTAATTTGGTTACTAAAGTACTTCATGAGAAGCATACTCACAAGGAATATATTGGTGTGGATGCTTGTGCAGTAAATTTAATGCGTCCTGCTATGTATGGTGCTTATCATCATATTACAGTTCTTGGCAAAGAAGAAGAAGCATGTGATTATATGTATGATGTAACAGGTTCTCTTTGCGAAAATAATGATAAGTTTGCTATAGATAGAATGCTTCCAAAGATTGAAATTGGTGATTATATTGTAATTCACGACACGGGCGCACATGGCTATGCGATGGGATATAACTACAACGGCAAATTGAAATCCGCAGAACTTTTATTAAAAGAAGATGGCAGCGTAAAGCTTATTCGTCGTGCTGAAACTCCGAGGGATTATTTTGCAACCTTTGACGGGCTGGATATTTTCGAGAAACTGGATCTTTAAAACGTGCAAAAAGATGTTTTGGAGGACTTTGCATGGACAAAAAGAGAAAATTTCGCTATGAAAATAAATATCTTATAACAGTCGGCCAGATGGAACTGTTACGAAACCGCATCATGGGACTGTGTGATTTAGATCGTTATTCCAAGGAAAACAAAGATTACAATATACGCAGTCTGTATTTTGATGATTATGTAAGTAATTCTTACAATGATAATGAAATTGGTGTGGACCACAGAAGCAAGTATAGGATTCGTATTTATAATCATAGTGCTGAAACAATTGTTTTGGAACGCAAAATAAAAGAAAACGGCAAAATTTCAAAGGATAGGGCGGTAATTACTTTAGAGTTGCTTAATGCGATTTTAGAAGACCGAGTGGATGAACTGGATATTCACGATGAAAACCCATTAATAAACCGATTTTTGCTTGAATATCATACCAAGTATTTGAGACCAAGGGTAATTGTGGAATACGATAGGGAAGCTTACACCATGGATTTGGAAGATGTTCGCATTACCTTTGACAAAAACATTTCCTATTCCGGGGATGTTGCCTCATTTTTGGAGGAAGATTTGTTTTTGCAGCCTATAACACTAAGTGGTAAAGAGCTTTTGGAAGTAAAATTTACGGAAGTTCTTCCGGATTTTATATATGAAAGCCTGGATTTAGGCAAAATGCAGCAAACTACTTTTTCGAAATACTATTTAAGCGAAAAATACAGAAGAGAGGAATTTTTATAAAATGACATTTCAAGATATTATTAAATCATCTATTATAAAGGAATTTCATATAGAAAGCATGGATTGGGGTGGCATGTTGTTAGCGGTGCTCTTTTCTGTTATTATGGCATTGTATTTGTATGTGGTTTATCGTTTTTTTGTTAGAAAATCTATGTACAATATGAACATGAATATTTCCATCGTAGGAATGACCGTTATCACGACGGCGGTTATTTTGACAATTCAATCCAACTTAATACTGTCTCTTGGTATGGTTGGTGCACTCTCTATTGTACGATACAGAACTGCCGTTAAGGATCCGATGGACTTGTTTTTCCTGTTTTGGGCCATTGTGAGCGGTATTATGTGTGGTGCAAGCCAGTATATATTGGGAATTATTATAACAATTATTTTGACTTGCTTAGTATTTATATTATCTCAGATTCCAACCGCAAAGGCACCTTATATTTTGGTTATAAATGCCAAAAGGGATGATGTGGAAGATGCTCTTGTAGAATTGTTGGGAGAGCTTTGCACATATCATAAAATTAAATCCAGAAATATTTCTGAGAAATCTACGCGTATTATCGTGGAACTTCGCACAAAAGAACCGAAGGAATTGACCGTAGCAGTAAAGAAAATGGAAGGCGTTACAACCATTTCTCTTTTGACATATGAGGGAGATGTTGTGGCTTAACATGGCATATAGCATTACGTTTAATGCTTTTTAAGAAAGAACACTAAATTAAAACATTTTTAGGAGGATAAAAAATGGAAAAGAAAAATACTTGGGAAACATATGACGAATTAACACTCGCAAAGCTGGATTCTTTTTGCGACAGTTATCGTGAATTTTTAGATAAAGGTAAAACCGAAAGAGAATGTATTGACGAAATTGTAAACACCATTGAAGATGCCGGCTACATTTCTATGGAGCAGGCTGTTAAAAACGGAAAGCAGTTAGTAGAAGGCGATAAAGTATATCAGGTTTGGATGAATAAATCCATTTCTATGTATCGTATCGGTAAAGAGCCTCTTGCAACCGGTATGAATATTTTGGGCGCACATATCGACTCTCCAAGATTAGATGTAAAGCAGAATCCTTTATACGAGGATGGCGGTTTTGCATATCTTGATACACACTATTATGGTGGCGTCAAGAAGTATCAGTGGGTAACAATTCCACTTGCTCTTCATGGTGTAATTGTAAAGAAAGATGGTTCTACTGTAATTGTAAATATCGGTGAAGAAGAGGATGATCCTGTATTCTTTATCTCCGATTTATTAATCCACTTATCTCAGGAACAACTTCAGTTAAAAGCTGGTGAAGTTATTCCTGGTGAAGCTTTGGATATTATTGTGGGTAATAAGCCGATTACTATCAAAAAAGATGACGAAGATAAGAAAGAGCCTGTAAAAGAAGCCGTTAAAAAGGGCGTATTAGATATCTTAAAGGATATGTATGATGTGGAAGAGGAAGATTTCCTTTCTGCAGAATTAGAAATCGTTCCTGCAGGCAAAGCAAGAGAAGCAGGTTTAGACAGAAGTCTTATTTTGGCATATGGTCAGGATGACAGAGTTTGTGCATACACATCTATGAGAGCTATGCTTGATGTGGAAGCTACAGACCGTACTCTTTGTTGCATTTTAGTAGACAAGGAAGAAATCGGTTCTGTTGGTGCAACCGGTATGAGAAGCCGTTTCTTTGAGAACAGCCTTGCTGAATTAATGAATTTAACAGGTGAATATTCTGAATTAAATATGCGCAGATGTTTAAGCCGTAGTTGCATGTTAAGCTCAGACGTAAGCAGTGCATTTGATCCAAGCTTTGCAAGCTGCTTTGACAAGAAAAATGTAGCAACTTTAGGCGGTGGTATGGTATTTAATAAATTTACCGGTTCCCGCGGTAAAGGCGGTTCTAATGATGCAAATGCAGAGTACATTGGACACTTAAGAGATATCTTTGAAAAAGAAAGTATTAACTTCCAGACTGCAGAACTTGGTCGCGTAGATTTAGGTGGCGGCGGTACAATCGCATATATTCTTGCATTATATGGCATGAATGTAATTGACAGCGGTGTTGCTGTTATGAATATGCATGCACCATGGGAAGCAACTTCCAAAGCAGATGTTTATGAAACTTACAGAGGTTACATGGCATTTGCAAAAAATGCAAAAGACATTTAAGGAAAATTTATGAAAACAAGTGATTTTTATTTTGATTTACCGGAGGAATTGATTAAGTCGGATCGTAGCCATGTCGTTCTGTGAGCCAAG
>JAZOSF010000157.1:0-5199 GCA_045657025.1 Lachnospiraceae bacterium
AACTTACCAGGGAAGCTCTTTGCAGGAGTTAAATCAAACTTATCTGTATCATCAAATACGATACCTGCTTCTGTTGTATTAGATACTACAAAACGTAATGTATCAATTTCTGCAAGTGACATATATTTGTCATATTCTGTAGTACTGTCAACAATATCCTTAACAGAAGTAATCTGTCTGTTTAATACTTTTGCTTCGCCCTCAACAATACCTCTTAAAGAAACTGTATACTGGCATTCCTGTTCTTTGAACATTTCGGTAGAACCAAAAGAGATTGGCTTAATCAATACGATGTCACCATCAAATAATCCCTGCTCATTTGCAATGTCGATCATGTAATCAACAAATGCACGAAGGAAATTACCTTCACCAAACTGTACAACTTTGATTGGTCTGTCTTTTTTGCCTGTGAGGCTTGTGTTTAAACGTTCCATATCATTTCTCCTATCCATTATAAAATCAAGATTAATTATGTAAAAAAATACATAATCATACACATAAATTTTATAACGAAATTGCTCAATCGTCAACGAACTTTTTATCTAAATTCAAAAAAAATATATAAAATATTTTCTTGAATATAAGGCCGTCTTGTTTTATACTTTTATTAGGTATGGATATTATTCTCATAACTATACATCAACTTGGAGGTAAGAGAAATGAAAAACTTTATGGATGCCGATTTCTTATTAGAAACCGAAACAGCCAAAACTCTGTATCATGAATTTGCAGAGAAGACACCGGTCTTAGATTATCACTGCCATATTAACCCAAAGGAAATTGCAGAAGACCGTAAATTTGACAACATCACTCAGGTGTGGCTTGGTGGCGACCACTACAAGTGGCGTTTTATGCGTTCCTGTGGTGTGGATGAGAAGTATATTACCGGCGATTCCAGCGACAAAGAGAAATTCTTTAAATGGGCTGAGTGTTTAGGCAAAGCAATTGGTAACCCATTATTCCACTGGTCTCATTTAGAGCTTCAGAGATATTTCGGATACACTGGCGTTTTAAGCGCAAAGACAGCTGAAGAAGTTTGGAACTTATGTAATGCCAAATTACAGGATGACTCCATGAGCGTTCGTAACCTCATCCGCCAGTCCAATGTTACATTGATTTGTACAACAGACGATCCTGTTGACAGCTTAGAATGGCACCAGCAAATTGCTGCAGACGAAACCTTTGAAGTAAAGGTATTGCCAGCATGGAGACCTGACAAGGCGATGAACATTGAAAAGCCAGACTTTGTTGATTACCTTGCAAAGCTTACCAAAGTAAGCGGTATCGAGATCAAAACCTTTGAAGACTTAAAGGCTGCTTTGATCAACAGACTTGAATATTTCAACGCTCAGGGATGTAATGTTTCTGACCATGCTTTAGAATATGTAATGTACGCTCCTGCTACCGATGAGGAAATCGAAGCAATCTTTGCTAAGAAATTAGCAGGCGGCACCGTAACAAGAGAAGAAGAATTACAGTTCAAGACCGCATTTATGTTATTTGTAGGTCGCGAATACAATCGTTTAGATTGGGCTATGCAGTTACACTATGGCTGTAAGCGTGATAACAATGAATTACGTTACAAAGCACTTGGCCCGGATACCGGTTACGACTGTATCAATAACTATGCACCAAGTGCCCAGATGGCAGACTTCTTAAACGCTCTCATTAAGACAGATGAGCTTCCAAGAACTGTTATATACTCCTTAAATCCAAACGACAATGCTGCAATCGGTACAATCCTCGGATGTTTCCAAGATTCTACAGCTGTTGCTAAGATTCAGCAGGGTAGCGCATGGTGGTTCAACGATCACAAGACAGGCATGCAGGATCAGATGATCTCTCTTGCTAACCTTGGTAACTTAAGCGGCTTCGTTGGTATGCTTACCGACTCCCGTAGCTTCTTATCTTACACCAGACACGAATACTTCCGTCGCATTCTTTGCAACTTAGTTGGTAACTGGGTTGAAAACGGCGAGTATCCGGCAGACATGGAATTATTAGAAGAAATCATCACAAACATCTCTTACAACAATGCAAAGAGATACTTCAAATTCCCTTTAGCATAATTTTTTCGGACAATTCTCTGACAATTTAAATCAATATAAAAAGCCCCCAAATCGGGGGCTTTTTTCATTCTTATGGTAATTTTTTACAAAACGTTTGTTCGTGAGCCATTTTTTCTTTCATTACATATTTGGCCAAAATTGGCTGTGGATAATGTGGACAATTCTGTGCATAAATCGTTTTTGCTGAAAATTCGCCGTTTTTTAATGTGGATAACATCATGAATTATAAACATTTTCTTTTTTTAGAATTTTGAGCTGTTTTAAAATATGCAACGAAAATTTCATCATTTTTGTTAAATTTGTCAATTGCCAAAATTTTAGTAGTTTTTTTGTCGAAAATTATTTTTTTATTTTTCTGACAATTCACGACATTGTCTTTACGCTTGCAATTTCAAATATGCTGCTGCCGCTGTCACAGCGTTGGCTCCATCTGATACTGCTGTCACAATTTGCCTAAGCTGCTTGGTGCGAATATCGCCTGCTACATAAAAGCCCGGCACCTCTGTTTCACCGGTCTCACCTGCTATAATGTACCCTTGCTCATCCATATCCACCAGTCCTCTTGCCAGCTCTGTTTTCGGTGTAGTTCCGATTGCAACAAACACACCATCCACCTTAAGCAAGCTTTGTTCTTTGGTTTTGACATCTTCCACCAGGAGTTGCTCTACGCAATCCGTTCCTTTTATTTCCAACGGAATATGATTCCATATAATCTCTACATTGGCCAGATTCTTTACTTGGGCTTCTAAAATAGCTCCTGCTCGCAGTTCATCTCTACGGTGAACCAAATATACTTTTTCGCAAATACCGGCCAAATAAATAGCATCCTCTACAGCCTGATAGCTTCCGCCGATAACCGCGGTTACTTTTCCTCGATAAAACGCGCCGTCGCAAGTTGCACAATATCCTACGCCTCGTCCGCGCAATTCCTCTTCACCCGGAATACCCAGCTTACGACTTGCCGCACCGGTAGCTAAAAGCACCGCTTTACTCTCTGTCGGACCCTCTGATGTATGAACCGTGAAGTGCTTGCCGCTCTTTTCGATCTTCTCTACAGAAAGGGCCGAAATTTCCACGCCTAATTTCTCCACGTGTTCTTTAAACTTCATACCCATATCGAAACCATTGCTATCCGGAAGTCCTAAATAATTATCCACTTCATATGTGTTGAGCACCTGACCACCTGCCATGAAATTACTTTCCAATACCATTAACTCTAGTCCTGCTCTGGCACCATACAGCGCCGCTGACAAACCGGCCGGACCGGCTCCTATGATAATTAAATCCTTCATTTTATCACCTCCGACTTGCTATTTCTTTTATATGTTATTATACTATATATAAGTACATTTTACAGTAACTTTGTTATAAATTAAAGGAAAATATTATGTCAAAACGTGTTTTTATTACAGGTGCCTCACGCGGTATCGGCAAGGAAATTGCCCGTACCTTTGCACGAGAGGGCTACGAATTACATTTAGTATGCAAAAAAAATATTACAGATATGCAGAAGTTTGCAGATGAACTCCATGACACTTACGGAGCACGTTCTTTCTGCTATGCTATGGATTTGGCAGATACGACCAAATTGGATGCTTTCTTGGATACACTTCCGGACATGGATGTTGTAATTAATAACGCCGGAATTTCACACGTTGGACTTGTGACAGATATGTCACTTTTCGACTGGAATCAAATCCTTCAAACCAACCTGACCAGCGTTTTTGTCATTTGCCAAAAATTACTTCCTGCTATGATTCGCCAAGGCCGTGGTAAAATCATCAACATATCCTCTGTTTGGGGTAATGTGGGAGCTTCTACAGAAGTAGCCTACTCCACTACCAAAGGAGGGCTGAACAGCTTTACCAAGGCACTAGCCAAAGAAGTGGCACCAAGCGGCGTGCAGGTCAACGCAATTGCTTGCGGCCTTATTGATACGGATATGAATGGGTGCTTTTCAAAGGAAGATTTAGAAGCAGTGATTTCCGAAATTCCTGCAGATCGCATTGGAAAGCCTGAAGAAGTGGCTGCGCTTTGTCTGCAGCTTGTACAGTCACCGGATTACCTTACCGGTCAGATTATCGCTTTAGATGGCGGTTGGATATAGGCAAAAATATAGCGGATACCTAAATTAATTACTTAGATATCCGCTATTAAGCTATAATGTCCATCGGACGTTCCTCATTCTTTCTTTGAGTATTTTTTTGCTTTTGTAGCTTTTAAATCTATATTAAATTTTTTTCTGGGATTATTTCCTTTGGAACCTTTTCATAATAATTATTTCTTATTTCATGAAGGCTTTGTCTCTTATCTTAGAAGTTTTATCAAAGCATTTGAACAATTTATGAATAATCCTCTTTTCTTGCTATTTTTTATAATAGCTTTTTAAACTCTTGAGATTCACTTTAAAAGTTTATTCTTCTGGTGGTTTGTACCTCTTTCTTTTAATTTATGAGTTTTAATTTAAATTTTGATTGGACCGTACCTCCTTCTTTTAGATTATGAATTTCTTTTTAAGTTCTTGGTGGTTTGTACCCCTTTCTTAATTTTTCTTGTGAACTCTTTTGTTTTTGTAATTTCATTATATCAAACATTTCTCTTTTGTCAATACGTTTTTTCTAATTATTTTTAATTTATTTTTATATTTTCTGACAATTTATGTTTTGCACAAAAATAAGACAGAACCTTTGTGCGAAATATACTATTCGAAAGATCCTGTCTTATATAAATATCTTACTTTTCTGCTGCTACTGACACGGCATTGAAATAGTTGCCACCATCTGTTATTTCAAATTCCACAGATAATTCTCTCATATTTTTCATATCGCCTTGACCGCGTCCACCCTCCGGGTGAGGAACTCTTTCCGGACGCGGTGCACCTTCCGGCAGCTGTGGCATCTCGCCGTCCTTTGGAAACTCCATGCCTTCAGGCAACTCTGGCATCTGTGGTCCCTCGTCGCCCGGGAAGCCACCCGGCATACCACCCGGGAAGCGGCTGTCCATATCGCCCTTACTTGCCGCAAGTTGGATATCTCCTTGCCACAAAGTGTAGGTTCCTGTCGCCAAATCTTTCGCAGAAAAGACAAGGAAGTCGGATCGTAGCCATGTCGTTCTGTGAGCCAAGGAGTTG
>JAZOSF010000158.1:0-5569 GCA_045657025.1 Lachnospiraceae bacterium
GTTGATTACGAAAAAGGTGAATGTGCAATAACCCATTTTAAACGGCTACTGCACATTCCTGATAAACATATTTCTTTAATTCAACTTCGATTAGAAACCGGACGCACCCACCAAATACGTGTGCATATGAGTTCCATCGGACATCCTTTGGTCGGGGATGATTTGTATGGTGGCGACTGCACCTTAATCAAACGCCAAGCACTCCACTCCTACTCTTTACAATTTACACATCCGATTACTGGGAAAGAAATGTATTTTGAGCAAGAGTTGCCAGAGGATATGAAATACTGCCTCAACTTATAAAGCCAGGGCTGAGAACATTCGTTCATTCCCTGGCTTAAATTAATTCACAATTCAATTAGCGCACGCGTTCTGGGAATCCAACCTTCTTCTGTACTTTGCGAAGAGTCTTGTTGGCAAAATACTGCGCTTTCTCTGCATTTGTCTTAATGATACTGTCAAGATATGCTTTGTCCTTCTGGAGTTCTGCATATCGGTCCTGAATTGGCTTCAACACTTCTACTACGCTCTCACCAACAGCAAGCTTGAAATCTCCATAGCCCTTGCCTTCATAATCTGCCACGATCTGCTCTGGTGTCATGCCAGAACAAGCGCTGAAGATATCGATCAAATTCTTGATGCCCGGCTGGTCATCTGTATAACGGATGCACGCCTCAGAATCAGTTACGGCACGCTTAAACTTGCGGATAATCGTATCCGGATCATCCATGAGATAAATGCTTGCATTCAGATTTTCATCAGATTTACTCATCTTCTTTAATGGGTCCTGCAAAGACATAATCTTGGCACCGACCTTGCCGATATATGGCTCCGGAATAGTAAATACATCTCCATAAATACCATTGAAACGTGTAGCAATATCTCTGGTAATCTCCAAATGCTGTAACTGATCCTTGCCAACAGGTACCACATCAGACTGGAACAGTAAAATATCTGCCGCCATCAGTACCGGATAGGTAAATAAGCCTGCATTAATATTGTCCGCATGCTTTGCTGCCTTATCCTTAAACTGGGTCATACGGTTTAACTCACCCATATATGTAAAGCAATTTAAAATCCAAGAAAGCTCAGCATGTCCGGTTACATGAGACTGATAATATAAGCAATTCTTTTCAGGATCCAAACCGGCTGCAATATAAAGAGTCAAAAGATTTCTGGCACGTTTTCTAAGCTCTGCCGGGTCCTGTCTTACCGTGATAGAATGCAAATCTACAACACTATAAAAACACTGATATTCATCGGTTAAAGTGGTCCAGTTCTTCAATGCTCCCAGATAATTTCCTAATGTCAGGTTACCTGTAGCCTGCATACCACTGAATAAAACTTTTTTGCCGTCTAACATTGTACGTTCCTCCAAAAATTAACCTGCATTTAGTTTAACATCCCATGTGTATAAAGTCAACCAACAAAAACAGGCCCGGTACATACCGAGCCCGCAAAAACCTTACCGAAATCAGTCACAATGGTCTAAAACCGGATATGATGTGTAAGGAAATGGTCTGCGACATCCACAATCCGCTTCCGCAGCTCTCTCCTGCGCTCTGTCACGTGCTGCTTCACACACAGATTCACAAACCGTCTCACAAGTAGCTTCTCTACTGCAGGTGTTACAGTTGCTCTCACACCCACTGCCGCAGCTCCAGTTAGAATTACAGCCACAACGATTTGCACGACTGCAGTTATTGCCGCAGCTGCTCCAATTACTGCCGTAACCGCAATTATTTCCGCCACAGAAAAGCAATAGTAAAATCCAAATACAGTTCATGGTATTATTACCTCATAAAAATTCTTTTATCCTATACTATGCATATCATATTTAATAAGTTCCTTTATGAAATGGGATAATATCGAATAAATATATTGCGTATTTGGAAAAATACGTGTAAAATAGTGGTATCAAATTTTCCATAGGAGGTTGTTATGGCAAATACAAATTATGCAGATGAAGAAATGACTGTTACCTTAGAATTAGATGATGATTCTACTGTAGTTTGTTCTATCGTTACTATTTTAGAAGTTCAGGGAAATGACTATATTGTATTATTACCTTTAGATGAAAATGGTGAAAACGAAGACGGAGAGGTTTGGTTCTATCGCTACTCCGAAAATCCAGACGATCCTAACGAAGAGCCAGTTCTTGGTTACATCGATGATGATGAGGAATACGAATTAGTTGCTGACGCATTTGACGAATTCTTAGATTCTGTTGAATACGACGAAATCGTAGAGGAAGAAGAATAATCAAATTTATTTGCGGTGAGTTCATAGCTCACCGCATTATTTTTTCGATAAATATAGAAGGATGCATCATATGATCCTTGGTTCCTTTCACATAATATATATGCAATTGCTTTTTGGCTCTAGTCATTGCTACATAAAAAAGCCTTCGTTCCTCTTCTATTTCCTCTATGGAAAGCCTTCCACCCTTTGGCACCTTCCCTTTATTTACATCCAGCAAATATACGCAATCAAACTCCAGCCCTTTGGATGCGTGCATGGTAAAAAGCTGCACTCCTTTTGGTTTTCCATCTAGCGTAGACTTTTTTACTACTTTTTGTTTGAATCGATCTGCTTCTACATACTCCAGCCATTCTTCCAAAGAAGAAAACTCTCTCATTTCTTGTACCATTTCTTCGAATTGCTCACAAAGAACTGTCCATTTTTCTGTGTCATTTATAAGTTTTCGTTCCAACCACTTCCCATAACCAATTCCATTCCAAATATACTGTATTGCAAGATATGGTCTCATTTTACTAAGTGGTTTTACTGCATGCTCCAATTCAAATGGAATCCCAGAAACGTGCAAAAGTTGTTCTCTTTTTATTGCACGATTAGGTTTATTTGCCACGCGCAAAATATATTGTCTTTCTCTATTCCCTAGTGCTAAAAGGATATATGCTTCTACATCCAAATACCAGGCTTCGTCAAAAATGCTTTTACTTTCTTCTTTGGCTTGATAGGCAATGCCTCTCTGACGCAGTTTATAGGCCATTCTACGCAGTTCTTGATTGGTGCGATAAATGATGGCGCAATTGTTTAACACGTCTTCCTCGGCCTTTCCAAGCCCTTCAAGCACCTCTTCAAACATATCGTCGCGACACACGAATGCTTTCATGATTAATCCTTCTTTTTCTGTATTATAGGCCTTTAAACTTTTTGCAAATCGATTGTGATTTTCTGCAATAACCCTTTGACTTGCTTTTACAATGCCTGCAGTGCTTCTAAAATTGGTGTCTAAATTAATTTGTGTTACAGGTTCGAATTCCTGAACAAAGCGCTGCATTAATTCCACCCTTGCCCCACGAAACCGATAGACAGACTGGTCATCATCCCCAACCATAAATACATTTTTATCTGGTCCTGCCAAGAGTTTAATGATTTCGTATTGCAGCACATTCATATCTTGACATTCATCAATTAAAATATAAGAAAATTGCTTATGTAGGGCATCTCTCAGCTCGGGATTTTCTTTTAACAACTGGTAAGTAATTACCATCAGATCATCAAAGTCCATAAATCTATTTTCTACAAGTGCTCTGTGATATCTATGGTACATTTCTTTAAGCTGTTTGTCTAAAATCCCCGTGCTTTGCGGAATTTGTTGCATAGAAAGACCACAATTCATATAAAGACTAAGCATCCGCTCCACATCATCATATTCGACTTCCGTGCCAGGCATTAACACTTCATTCATGATTCCATGCAATATATGTTGTTTTTCTTTTGTGGAAATAAATCGATTGGGAATAGATAGGTATGATTTTTTAAGAATATAATAAAAAAACGAATGAAATGTGCCAAACCAGGCATATTCATCCGGGAGAATATTTCGAAAGCGCTCTTCCATTTCTATGGCCGCTGCTTTTGTAAATGTGATAACTAGAATTTGATCGCTTGGTATATGAAGTTCTCTTACCATATGAACCACGCGATTTGTGATGACAAAAGTTTTACCGCTTCCGGGGCCTGCCAAACATAGGCAAGCCCCTTTGTGGTGCTTTATAGCGCGTTCCTGCGCCTTAGTAATCTGATTAGGCAATGCGTGCTTCTAAAAGCTCAATGCCCTTCTTTACACGGGCAATGGTCTCATCCTTACCAATAACCTCCATAATTTCCGTTGCACCGGCAGGTGTCATCTGCTTGCCGCTGACTGCGGTACGGAGTGGCCAAATAGCAAAGCCATTTTTACAGCCTTTCTCTTCTACATACTTCATCAAAAGTGCATAAAGAGCATCATTGGTATATTCGTCCTGTGCCTCTAATCTTGGAAGCAACTCTTTTAATACTTCTAAAGAAGATTCCTCCGTAGTCTTCATCTTTTTGTGAGTGTACATTTCTGTATCATACTCAGGTAATTCATTGAAGAAATCCACATGACCTGCAATATCTGGGAAAATATCAATACGAGTTTTCACCATAGCAGCAATTTTCTTTAGATCAAAGTCTTTGGTAAGTGCTTCCTTTAAATATGGAACAGCAAGTTCATAGAACTTATCAAAATCCATAGCCTTTAAATATTCACCATTCATCCATTTTAACTTCTGAATGTCGAAAACTGCAGGGGATTTGCTAATTCTCTTATAATCAAACTTCTCAATCAGCTCGTCCAAGGTAAAGATTTCACGATTATCCTCTGGAGACCAGCCAAGAAGCGCAATGTAGTTTACTACTGCCTCCGTAAGAAATCCCTGTTCAATTAAATCTTCAAAAGAAGAATGTCCGCTTCTCTTGGATAACTTTTTGTGATTTTCATCAGTAATAAGTGGCAAATGGATGTACGTTGGAACTTCCCATCCAAAAGCATCATATAAACGATTATATTTTGGTGAGCTAGAAAGATACTCATTACCACGCACTACATGGGTAATTCCCATGGTGTGGTCATCTACTACATTTGCAAAATTGTAGGTTGGGTATCCGTCAGACTTAATCAAAATCATATCATCTAACTCGCTATTGTCTACGGTAATATCACCATAAAGTTCATCGTGGAATGTGGTAGTTCCTTCTGTAGGATTGTTCTGGCGGATAACAAAAGGAATACCTGCAGCCAACTTTGCGTTAACCTCTTCCTTAGAAAGACCTAAACAGTGCTTATCGTATACTGTAATTTCCTTGGTGTCACCACCCATATCGATGGACTGACGAAGACCATCCAAACGCTCCTTATCACAGAAGCAATAATATGCCTCGCCCTTTTCTACTAATTCCTTGGCATACTTCATGTAAATACCAGTCTTCATACGTTCGCTCTGAACATAAGGGCCAAAACCGCCATCCTTATCTGGACCTTCATCATGAATAAGACCAGTTTTCTCTAAAGTACGATAAATAATCTCAACCGCTCCTTCTACAAAACGCTCCTGGTCTGTATCTTCAATACGAAGCATAAAGTCGCCGCCTTCATGCTTAGCAACTAAAAACTCATATAATGCAGAACGCAAATTACCAACATGCATTCTTCCTGTTGGACTTGGTGCATATCTGGTTCTAATCTTTGTCATAGATTTGTACCTCTCTTTTAAATTTTGTCAAAATTTCCTGTTTA
>JAZOSF010000159.1:0-13945 GCA_045657025.1 Lachnospiraceae bacterium
ACACGAATATGTGGCAGAATACGACCGTGAAACTGCTACCGATATTATGAAAATCATGTACGATTCCTTCATTGTTGATACCGGAGTTGCAGGCACCGTTTTCTGGGGTTATTTACAGCCGGAAAGCCCGTATGATGCAGAGCTGGAAGGCAGCCCATCCTATTTATTTACTTCTGTATTTAATTTAGAACACGCCATGGAGCCTTACTGTTTCTACAGTAGCAATCGTATTTTGGGTTATATGGAATCTATGGGACATCCTTTCGTATATCCAAACCAAAAAACTTGGAATATAAGCGAATATATTATGGGTCGCACAAATTTACCGGCATTTCCTGATAATGGATGCTTTTTCAACGACTTGGATTCTTTTACATTGCATCTTGGAAATTGTCCTGAATACTATTATTAATTGAGGTACTATATGGTCGAAACAAAAAAACGACTCCCGGTATGGCCGGTTTTTGTCGTACTTATCATTTTCATTATTTTATTCTTTTTAAAGCCGGTGTGCCGCTATCTTTACACCAAGAATTTTGTAGCCCGCGGTGACGAGCAACTGGCGGAATTATTCGCAGACAATTTAGACTCTGCTGGTATCACTTCTCTCGATAAGCCAATGTTTTTTGTAGGAGCCGGTGAAACTCGCACCAATGCCTCCTGCTTGGATTTATCTGACGGCAAATACAATATCTATTCTATTTTTGCAGCCGCAGATGCCTTAGATTTGGATATTGTGGAAGCATCCCAATATATTGTAGCCAAGTTAAATGACATGGGCTATCAGTACACAGCACCTACTATAGAGGATTGGGATAAATACGAAGAAGAACTGATGGAACACATTCCACTTTGGAAGGCGTTTCCTTGGTATGACAGTGTGAAAGAAACGGAACATTGTATTATTGTACAGCTTGCTCCTATCAACGAATAAAATAACCCGGAACGAACTAATTATGATCAGTTCATTCCGGGTATTTTTTGTCTAAACTTCTATTGTTCCTTCAAACACCGTCACAGCTGGTCCGGTCATATTTACCACGTTAGCTTCTCGATCCCATGCAATCTGCAAGTCTCCGCCAAGTAACTTTACGGTCACCGTGTCTTCTGTAAGTCCGTTTAACATGGCTGCCACAGCGGTAGCACAAGCTCCCGTGCCACATGCCAAGGTTTCTCCGGTACCACGCTCCCACACACGCATTTCCAAAGTTTCTCTATCGATTACTTTAACAAATTCCGTGTTGGTTCTTCTTGGAAAGCGCTTATGCTGCTCGAAGTAAGGTCCTACCGCTTCTATATCCAAATCAGCTACATTATCCATAAAAACAACAGCATGTGGATTACCCATAGAAACACAAGTCATACGATAAGAGTTGCCATTCACAATAATCTCCTCGTCGATTACCTGATCATTATCACTGATAACCGGTACCTCCTTTGCAGCAAGAATCGGTTGCCCCATATTCACCTTTACAAGCACTACTTTGCCATCCTGAATGGTATAATCCAAGTATTTCGTCTGGCCGCCACTTATTACTTTCACATGTTCCTTCGTGGTCAACCCTTTATCATAGACATACTTGCCTACACAACGCATACCATTCCCGCACATTTCAGAACGTGTGCCGTCTGCATTCCACATTTCCATCTCAAAATCTGCACTGCCATTTGGCACCGGATTGATAAAAATCACACCATCTGAACCGATTCCAAAATTACGGTTACTGAGCCATCTTACAATGTCCGGCTTTTTCTCCATAGGAATAGAAAATCTGGCACCATCTATATATACGTAATCATTACCGCATCCCTGCATTTTGGTAAATTCTACTTTCATCTTCACGCCCTCCGTTTTTATGTTTCTCGTTGCATGAAACTATGTAATTTATTTTGCACTACAGGTATCATTTTGTCAATTCAGTTTTAGTCATATTCTTTTTTAGCTATACATAAATTATATCAAACATCACAGAAAAAAACAAAGTGAGGAATGCTATGAGCGGAAAAACCAAAATCCTTGTACTACATATGAAAGAAGTTATTTATACCGGTATTTTTATTTTTCTCGGAATCATATTCCTGGTATTGCTTGCCATTATGTTTTTGCCAACCCGATCCACCGTAGATTCCTCTCCTTCCAACACGGAAAGCTCTACAACAATTTCTACCGACCAGTCTTCTCCTTCCGGTGAATATACTCCCGGCATTTATTCTGTCACTTTGGAAGTGTCCGGAAACAGCTTAGAAATGCAGGTAATCGTGGAAAAGACAAGTATCACAGATGTCAGCTTTACTCACTTGGATGATGCAATAGAAACCATGTATCCTTTATTTACACCTGTTTTGGAAAATATTGCTAATCAACTAAAAAGCGGTGTGGCATTAGAAGATATCACCTACGAAGATAGCCAAAAATACACTGCTGCTGTATTACTTGGTGCTATAGAAGAAGTATTGGAAAAGGCGGCTGAATAACAGCCGCCTCAATTATTTATTCCAATATGCATAATTCATTGTAATACGAGAAACCACAAATTTCGGTAAGCTTTGGTAATGCTTTCCCATAAAATATCCTATATATTTGGCACCACTTTGCCATACAAGGTGAATAATTTCAAATGGTTTTCTTATTTTGATAAAATGTTTGCAAGCACTTAAAATCATTTTCTTGCCTTCCTTTTCGGAAGAAATACCTGCAAACACTTCCGGATGATCTGCCTGTGAAACACCTAAATCAAAGTTTCTGCGAAGCTGCTGCATAAAGCCATATTCATGGGAATGCAGTACTTTAGCGTCTGCCGCATAGTATACATGATACCCTGCTTTTAATGCACCGCTTGCAAAAATCATATCTTCATTAAATATGGTGTGCTTAATAAAACCGCCCAGTTTCAGATAAGTTTCACGATTGTATGCTGCGCACACATCGGAACAAAAAAATGCTTTAATACCCATGGTCTCTATATCTGCCAAAGTCTTTTCTCTTGATTCTTCCGGATAATTAAAAGCTCTGCTAAACTGCTCTAACGGACCTGCATCTAATTTGGACACCTGTCTGGCATAGCTTACGGCTACCTTTTTATTCTCTAAAGGACCAATCAACATCTCAATCAAATACTCATCTGCCGGTATGGCATCCTGCGTCATACAGATACACACATCTGCCTCCGAATGCATTATACCTTCGTGTCTTGTACCGCCATGGTCAAATTCACTTTGGGAAATATGATGTACTTCCAAATTGTGAAACTGCTGCATTTCTGCATTTTTATTTATTAAGTGCTTCCAGTATGCTTCCTCCGTGTTCATAATAATAATCTTATGAACAGAAACCGTCTGCGTCTGTAAGCGCTTTAAAAGTTCTACAAACTCCGTACCCGGTTTATAGGTCGGAATTAATATATCTACTCTCATAATCAGCGAACATATGCGTCTGTATTAGCATGAATAGTCTGGCTAATCTCTTTCAAAGTATCAGAAACAGCATACTCTTCATCCTGGAAGAATCTCTTGTGGAAATCCACAACTGCCCTTTCTAAATCTGTACAAATAACACTGGAACCAATACCACCAATGTTAGCACCTGTCCTAAAATCGTCGCTCGGGAAACCACCCTCATCGATAATAGTATAAGAAGCAAAATCACCTAAAATAGAAATAACTTCTTGTAATTCGATGGAAGTATAAAAATTGCCAAATACATGGTTTACAATCTTAGTAAGACTTGTTACATTCAAGTTCTTTGCTGCATCCATGATTGCCTGTAATACTTCTCTCTGACGCTCTGTACGTTTAAAATCGTCGCCTGCTGTATAACGAATACGGCAATAAGCAGTTGCCTGAAGACCATCTAATTTCTGCAAACCAGTGGTCTTAACCGGAACATAATCTGTTTTTAAGTTTTCAGAGATACTAATCTGATAGTTGTTGATGTGTGCTAACTCTGATTTGTCTACATCAATCCAAATGCCGCCCACTGCATCTACAACATCAATAACACCTTTGAAACCTACTGCTGCAAAATCTGTGATATCTAAATCCAAATTCATATTTAACATATTAATTGCCTGCTTCGGACCACCCTTTGCATATGCTGCATTACATTTGTTGTAGGTATCATTACCGAGATTCAAATATGTATCACGGTAAACGCTCATGATTCGAACTTCTTTTGTTTCAGCATTAATAGAAGCAATCATAATTGTATCGCTTCGTGTGTTCTGTTTTAATTCTCCAACAGTTGAATCCAAACCGAATAACGCAATATTACGATACTTTTCTAAGTTTTCGTTTTCTTCAACGCCTTCGTTTACTTCAATATCATCTTCTGTAATTTCAACTCTTTGAATACCGGTGTCTTTGTCGGTTGCCTTGGTAACAAACCAAAGAACTCCTAACATAATGGTTAACACCAATACTTCAATTACTAAAATTACCATATTACGTGTTTTTTTCGCTTTTTTCTTTTTAGCGCTTGCTTGTCTACTTGTATTTTCGGTAGCCATGACTTTGTTTTTCTCCTTGATATGCATATATATTTGCTTAATAAGCGTTTTTATTTATAAAACCTTTGATAAAGGTCAACATAATGATTTTGATATCCAATCCGAACGTCCAGTTCTCAATGTAATAAATATCATGCTCGATACGCTTTCTTATGGAAGTATCTCCACGATATCCATTTACTTGCGCCCATCCGGTAAGTCCCGGTCGAACCTGGTGTTTTACCATGTAACGTGGGATTTCTTCTTTGAATTTATCAACGAACTGTGGTCGTTCCGGTCTTGGACCTATCAGACTCATATCACCCTTTATAATGTTAATAAGCTGTGGCAGCTCATCGATACTGGTTTTTCGCATAAACTTGCCGATGCCTGTAACACGCGGGTCATCTTTAACGGTCCAGCCTTGCGCTTCATCCTCTACGGTCTGCAAACGCATGGAACGGAATTTATACATATAAAACGGCTTGTTATGAAGGCCGATTCTTTCCTGCTTAAATAAAATTGGTCCCGGGCTTGTGAGCTTCACGAGCATTGCACACACAAGCATCACCGGTGAAAAAATAATCAGTGCAAACGTTGCTCCAAATATGTCCATGGAACGTTTAATGAACTGGTTCCAACCACTGGTCAACGGCACATTACGGATATTGATAACCGGCAGTCCATCTAAATCCTCGGTATAAGGCTTGGTCGGAATAACTGCATTATAGTCCGGTATAAACTTAGTATGCACACCACTCTTTTCACAAAACGATACAATTTCTTCCAATCGATCGTAATCATTCAGAGATAAGGTAATAGCGATTTCATCCAAATTGTTCTCCGGAAGAATTTTGTAGAGTTCATCTACTTCTCCAACTACACGAACACCTTTAAAGGTTACGTCTTTTTCTATATGGTCATCCAGCACGCCCATAATGTGATAACCCCATGCCGGATTTTGATTGATACGTTCAATATATTGCTCTGCAGCTCTGGAGTAACCTACTAAAAGCACATGCTTTAAATTGTAGCCTTTTTTTCTGAAATGTCTAAGCAAATCGCGAAGCACTACGCGGTATCCACTTGCAAATGCAATGTTGAATACATAAAACAGTGCAATCATGCTTCGGGAATAATCTTCCTGATGCAGCACGTACAAGCCTGCCAAGTATGCAAATACAGCTACGGTGTTTGCCTTAATAACGGTGTATATTTCTATTCTGGTACGAGTTGTTCGCTTTGGCGTATACAACTGGAATGCAAAATATAATAATATATATCCCGGAACTAACAACAAAAGTGTGGCAAAGTATTCCTCTATTGACAGCATACCGCCGGAAACTTTGTTGAGCTCGAATCGGACAACCCATGCAAGTGCATAAGCAAGCACGATCATGACCGTATCCATTAGTATATGAATTTTATTTAACAGTTTTTGATTATCCTTAATCATAAAATCCTCTACCAAAAAGCACTTTATCTAGTGTTCAAGTTTAAATAAGTTTTTCCACAAAAGAAACTGAATATGGCAATATGATTTAAAATGTTTAAAAAAGCCGCCAACTTTATATCCTTTTCTCGGTACGCTTCTGCAAAGCTTAAAGCCTTCCGAAATACCTTGACGGTATTCTTTGCCCAGACCTTTACGTACGAAGAAAATATATTTGACGAAATAACCAATTACTAAAAAAGGAGCATTTAATATAAGTTGCACCAGCGGCATATTCTTCCAAGGAAGGTATACGCTGTTTCGACTGGATAAACTAACCTTAAATGCATTGTGTCTGGAACCACTGAAGCCACTGCCAAAATGAAGCACTTTGGCATTTGGCACATATACATTGCGATAGCCGAAAATTCTTGCGCGGTATCCCATGTCTATGTCTTCTAAATATGCAAAATGCTGTTCGTCAAAAAAACCAATCTGTTCAAACACTTCTCTGCGGTAAATACTTGCACCGCCACACGCTGCAAATACTTCTGTGGGCTTTTCGTAATGGTCTGCCGCTTTGCCTTTTCCTCTGGCAAATGCCCAGCCTAAGGCACAGTATTCATCGCCTGCATCATCTATCCGGTCCGGCGCATGCATTTGAAGCATTTTGGCACTTCCGGAAAAAATCCGCTCATCCTGTTCCAGGGCGTTTACCAAATTATCCACATAATCCGGTAAAACCTTGGTATCATTATTTAACAAAATAACATATTTGGTACGACTGGCCTTGATTCCTGCGTTAACAGCACCACAAAAGCCGGTGTTTTCTGATAAAAATATGGTTTTTACATTTTCAAGATTCTGTAAAAAGCCAACAGATTCATCTGTGGAACCGTTATCTACTACCAGCACATCCATGCCCTCTTTTATTTGTGGCATTAACGCTTCCAAACAATCTTTTAAAAAAGCATACCCATTATAATTCGGTATAATAATAGTAACCATCTTGTGCTACTCCATTTGTGGATTGTACAAAATAATCATGGCTTTATCGTGAACATATTTTGCCCATGCTTCGCGCAGGTTATCCTCATCTGTACCGGTCTTAGAAAGAAGTTCCTCCAAACTGCTTAAGCCTTTGCTGTTTAAAAATTCCAAAAGAAGTTCTTCTCTAAACATTGCATTGGAGAAATCAGCCTGATAGCACTTCTGCCACACGCTGGCTCTGTGCAAATGTCCTCCGCTGAAGCCTTTTCTCAATCCGCCATACAATAGCTTGCCATGTTCGTCTCTGGCTCCGCCACAAATGCGTCCCTTACTGTAAACAGGTCCCGCTACCATAGCAACCTCCGCTCTGTCACGGAAAATATCTGCAAAATGTACTTCGTAAAATCCGAGATGCTTGCTATGCTCTACGGTTGCTTCAATACCGCGTACTTTTAAGTCTTCTTCTACTGCGCGCTTTCCTGCTTCGTAAGCATATAATTTGCTTTGCGGATTCACTGCTGTAGAGTCCATATGGCATCGCCAATGGTATAATACCTTTGAAATGTTAACAACTTGTGAATCCGTGTCATATTTTTTATTTTCATCAGATATTTTTCTGGCTGCTCGCAAGAAAATATCAAAATCTTGGGCCCCATCAAATTCCGGTCTGAATTTAAGTTCTTTCATAAGGCTTGCTTCTATCACAGTAAAATGGCAAATATAATTATTTGACCACAAATAATCCTGATCATATTCCGGCTTCTTATTTACGTCATAGAAATAACGCATCTCTCCGTCGCCTTTGTCTTCGTCAGAATAAATTAATTTTGCAATTTTTCTTTCACTTTCGCACTTTTTAATTGCATTATACATTTCGAACAATGCATCTGGCGTTAAAGTGTCATCATGGTCCAACAAACCAATATATGACCCTTGCGCCATTTCTAAAATGACATTGGTGTTGACAGAGATACCTTCGTTTTTAGCTATTTTTACATATCTGACACGACTGTCACCTATGTTTTCCACTGTTTTTTGCAAGGATTCATCCGGGCTGGCATCTCCAAGCAGCAATTCCCAGTTTGGATAGGTCTGATTTAGCACAGATTGGATCATTTCTATAAAATAACGTTCCGGAGTACGATAAACCGGTACTAAAATGCTAAAAAGAATTTCTCCTTCGCGACAAATTTCGCGTTGTTTTGCAAGTTCTCCTTCGGACGGTTGAACGTACTGATACATATCATTTTCACTTTTTTCCAAACGTTCTAACGCTGCTAGGGTCGCAGATTTCACCCCGTTTTTCTTTAAATAGTAATATGCTTTTTTCCAATTTGATGGTGTCAGAATTTTTTTAATCATACTCATAGTGAGAGCGACTAAGCCTTCTCAGTCGCTCGTATTCCTATCATTTATTTTATAATTGCTGTTCCTGTACTTTTAGCGAGAAATCGCTTCTGTCCAGGCTAAAATTCTTATTATAATATGGGTCTCCAGCATCTAATACCGCTTGCCATTTTGCTCTAAACTGTTGAGATTCGCGGTTGTAGCGCTCTGCTTTTTCGCCATGGTCATCCAAACCTCTGGATATTGACTCATAGTGGAAGCACTCTGCAAATGGTGTAAATACGTTTAAATAACCTTTTTCACGCAATTTCAAGCAGAAATCAACGTCATTTAAGGATATTGCAAAGCCTTCATCTAAGCCGCCCACTTCATCAAACAGTGCTTTTTTGACCATGAGGCAAGCTCCCGTCACCGCGCTGACATTTTGTGCATAACAAAGCCTTCCCATATATCCTAAATTAGCTTTTGGCTGCTTGTAATGGCTGTGTCCCGCGGTACGATGTGCCCCAAGAGCCAATACAACGCCTGCATGTTGAATTGTTTTGTCCGGATAGTAAAGCTTTGCGCCTACTGCACCTACATCTTCACGTTGTGCATACATCAAAAGCTCTTCTAACCAATTAACCGTAATTACTTCGGTATCATTATTCAAAAGCAGTATATATTCTCCGCTTGCAAAGCTTGCACCGAAATTATTTACTGCAGAATAATTGAAACTGCCCTGGGATTGGTACACTACCACGCGTATTTTTTTGTCTTCACTCAAGCAATTTCCTTCTATTTTCACGTCTTTACCGGTTAATTCTTTGTAATATGCCCAAATATCCTCTTCTGTACTGTTATTTTCTACTACAATAATTTCCCAATTATCATACGTAGATTTTTCATAAATAGAGCTGATACAGCGTTTTAAATCCACTGCATGGTCTTTATTTGCAATAATAATGGAAATCTTTGGGCTTCCTATGATTTCATAACGAATTTTAAAAATCGTCTCAAATGCTCTGGTAGATGTAATTTTAAAATTATCATAACCATGGCTGCGCAAATGATCTGCCACAGCCCCTCTTGCTGCATCAATTGCATAGGTTTTGGCGCCGATATTGCTTGCCACGCTGGCCGGATGGCATCTCCAGTAATACATCAGTCTCGGAATGTGTACTACTTTTTTTGCCCTATCTGTAAGTCTTAAAATCATATCGTGGTCCTGGCTGCCGTCAAATTGAGAACGGAACAACTCAGTTCCCTCCAAAAGGGTGCGTTTAAACACGCTGAAGTGACAAATATAATTGTTAGCACGCAGATTATCCGGTGCGTAATCCGGCTTGAAATGCATAGTCAGCATATGATTGATGTCGCCACTTTGAAATGTAGTTTCATCACAATACAAATAATCTGCACCTTGCTCATTAATTGCCTTTACATACTCAAACAATACACTTGGATGTAAAACATCGTCATGGTCAAACAACCCGATATACTCGCCGTCTGCCAGCTTATAACACTGGTTTGTATTGCCGGAAATTCCTTCATTACGCTCCAGTCTTTTATATACAATACGGGCACGTTCCCCTTCTGCTGCCATATACTTTCGACACACCTCTTCCACATAGGAATGTGCTGTATCGGAACCGTCCGCCAAGCATAATTGCCAATTTTCATAGGTCTGATATAATACAGAATCTATCATTTCTTTTAGCATGGTTTCATCTGTATTGTATAATGGCACCAAAATACTAATCTTTGGCATGAACTCAAACTTTGTTTCGCGTTCAATTTTAGCCTGCTCCTCACTTGGAAAACTGGCTGTGCCAAACTGCTTCATAGCTTCTTTCTCGCGCCTTTTATAATCTAACTTTGCGACAAAACCTCTCACGCCACCGCAATTACGTACACGATCCACCTGACGAATTGCAGCATGCATCACATTTCTGGCAGGCTTAGATGCCTTCCAAAGAGGATTGTTTTTAATGCGGTCTATCTTAAACTGCAAGTCACCATTGGCATCCTCCAAGGCTGCTACACGCTCTGCAAGTGCTGCGTTTTTCTGATGTTCTTTCTCGTATAACTCTTTGTAATCCATTTCCATAATTCAATCATCCTATATTCATATATACATTGGAATGTTGTTTTAATCGCAATCCGGATGCTTTATCCATTGCGTATATTTCTACGCGATATTTACCCTTTTCAAACTTACTCGTCGGAATCTCTACATGAAAACCTGCAAGCCCTACACGAATCTGGTCCGGCATATTGCGCGTTAAATCATTTCGACGAACAGGATTAAGCTTAATGCCATACATGGCATTTTCTCCGCGAAGCACCAACTTGTACGCAAACCTGCAATTATCGCTGCCGATAACAAAACTATAGCCTGCTACATGTATGCTTTCCGGCTTTTCCTGATATAGTTGCTCTACTTGTAACTTTAAACAGGAATTCAACTTTTCATGCTCCGGTTTCTGATTAAACACCTGATTTTCTTTATCCTTTGGAACTTGTTGCACCTCATTTACCAACTGTACCACTACCGTTCCATCCTCATAAGCCGGGCGAATAGCAGTGTCCAAATATGCATAACACAAGCCGTATTCGGTAGCTGTATCATACGGATAAAAGGCATCGAACGAAACAAACTTTGGATGCATTTCATAAAGTTTGCTGCGTTCTCTCAAAAGACGTCCTCGTTTTTCTTCAGTATTGTCCTGACCGCGGCTGATGGACTCATGATGAATCATAAAGCTATCACAACAAACCACATTATAATAGCCTTCTTCTGCAGCATGGAAGCAAAGCTCCACATCATTAAACGCCACCGGAAGTTCTTCGCTCATGCCACCCAATTTAAGAAACAACTGCTTTCGCATCATTAAGCATGCTCCGGTAACCGCGCACACATTGTGTATGCCCTTATTACGTCTATCGTAATAAACCTTAGAATCCTCGGCAAACTGCATTTTGTGCACCGGACCCATGGGCAGATTTACAATGCCGGCATGCTGAATATGATTGCAATCCGGATATAAAAGCTTCATGCCTACTGCACCGGTATATGGTTTTAATGCTTCTGAAAGCATGTTTTCCAACCAACCCGCCTCTACTGCTTCTACGTCATCATTTAAAAACAGAAGATATTCGCCTGTCGCTTGCTTTGCACCCAAATTACACATATTTGAAAAATGGAACTCCATAGGTGCATATATATAATAGCATGCCATGCGTCCGTTTGTTCTTTCGGTAATAAACTTGCACATGGCCTCCACGACTACTCTGTGTTCTTGGCAAGAGCCATTGTCTACAACAATAATCTCTACCGGTTTGTTCCCTGTTGTATTCTCAATGGATTCCAAACATTTATCTAAAATTTGCGGATTGTCTTTTGAAGGAATAATCACGGACACGCCCTTTTCAAAAGCGGCCTCTATTTCCTTTTCGGAAACCGCTTCAAAGGTTCCTTTGCCGGGAAGGCTTTCTAATTTTACAAATCCAGGAATGTCTTCTGTCAAAACAGCTCTTACGTGCTTAACAGGTTCAATCCCCTGATCTTTTGCCATTTGAAATACCTGCTTTAAGCCGGAACGTCTGCTTGTTGTTTCCCAATTAATCTTTTTATAAAAATCCTCGCGGATATATACCGCTTTTCCCAAATAATCTTCATAGTCCCAACGATTTGGGCTGTAATCAGGCAAAAACACAGGCATCTCATCCATGTAATCGCCATACAAAACGGCAACACAAGAAAGCCTGTCGTCCAATACAAACGCAGGCTGTTTAGCTTTCCACTGTTCTAATGTGTAAGATTGTTTGGAAAGCTCTTTTTTATATTTTTCCAAGCACAGTTTCTCAATTATTTTAGAAAAGATGCTCATACATGTTACCTCAAATAATTCGTTTGATGCTTTTTGTAAGTGTATTTGCAAGCTGAAGAGAAAGTTTGTGAATCTCCAGCTGTACTTTCAACTCATTAAAACAAGTGCTACCTTCCGGCAATTTATCAAAAGAAATCGTAATATTCGGATCTCTGGTTGCGAAAATATACTCCGGGTAATTATTTTTACCGGCCTTGCCTTTGATTCCGTTTACCACAATCTGCTTGTCCAAATACTGTTCTTCTCCGTTCCACCAAAGCTTCTTAATTTGAACGAGACATGGCTCCTCACACGGGTCCACACGCAATGCCTTCATGTCTGTGGCAACCTTAAGTGTCAATTCCATCTCGTCGTGACGAGTCAAAACATGCTCCACAAAATAGGATTGTTCTTCGGAAAATCCTTTGCCATAGTCTTCATATACCTGAGCTCTATGGTCATCAGTACTGATTTCCAAAGCACGAAGAAGCTGTTCTTTACTATACACATCTCCGCCGTACTTTGCACACAAAGTCCCCAAAGACTCTTGTTCTCCGGTAATACTCTGCTGATATGCGGTTTCCTCACGGATTAATTGCTGTACTTTCTGTTTGTCGAAATCCAAAATACGGCAAATATCCTCAAAAGGAAATTCCTTGTGTTCCAAAGAAAAACAATATGCAGCGCGGAAAGCAAGTTCTTCCGCAGGAACGGTTTTGTCTTCCGTCCACTCGTAATCAATAACCTGCCAATTATCGCCATCCACCAAAATATTGCTAAAGATAAAATCATAATTAGAAAAAGGTAATTCTTTTCCTTGGCGGAGCTTATTTAAAAAGGTATGGAAAAGTGCAAACACTTCATCTTTTTGTCCGCTTTGCAGTTTGTTCTTTATCAATTCAGATAATGTGACGCCCTGAACAAACGGTGAAATAAGACTCGTTCCATCCCATATACATGGCACAATAGAAAATACAGCAGGATCATACTGCTGGCATAACAGCTCATATCGCTCTGCCATACGGATAAGATGAGCCTGTCCTTTAGGATGTAATGCGGTTTTACGCACTTCCATTCCATGATCTGTGGTACAAATCTCTGTTTTTATCTGATATGCTGCCGCCCTGTCATTGGAATAGCGCACCATTACCTGGTTCAATTCTGCTCCTGATACCAACAAATAATCGTTAGCAAAAAACGGGTACATATCTTCTTTTACAGCCTGATTAAAGCCTGCATTCTCGTCAAACATAGCCAATCTGTCATATGTGAAATTGTAAGGCTTCACATTGCACTCACCTGTCTTTGGCAGGCACTTGTCGCTATAAATATTAGTCACGAAATCTCCATCTGGGTCCAAATAAAAACAGCTAGCATTTAAAATACCGGATTCTGTGCAAAGTTTCTCTATACCTTTCAAACTATAGAAAGTACTGCGCTTTTCATTACTCTCTGTTATAGAAGCATAATATTTGTCTGCATATGCAGGTTTGCCGGAAAGATAACTCATTCCGTATTTGTTGTGCAAAAGCACCACTAAGCGTCCCTCCGGTTTTAACTTGCGTTGCAAACCGGCGAGAAATTCTGCATCTACTTCCATGCCGAGGATCAGCACATAATCCAAGCTGCCTTTTCCCGGATTTGTAGCCAACTTTTCTACTTGCACATTACTAAGTACCTGTAACTGTACTTCTTTCTTACGTAACATATCAATTACCGCATTTGGCGCACTGCTGTGAATGACAACAGACTGCCCCTTTTCAAACGGCAACCACTCTATTATATTGGCTCTCTGTGGACAATTGTCTGCAAAATTTGCACTGTCGAACATACGCTTCCCC
>JAZOSF010000160.1:0-14474 GCA_045657025.1 Lachnospiraceae bacterium
TTTGCAATGGTACGGATTCTTTCAAAATCAAGCTTGGGAGGCAGTTTGTATGCGCCGTGTGCATTACCTACTGCGATCGCCAGTGCATCAACACCTGTTCTGTCGACGAAATCTTTTGCCATCTTGGGATCGGTGAAAAACAGAGAAGGATCTTCCAGTTTGGAATTGCCTTCTGCACTACCTTCATTATCGCCAACATGTCCCAATTCACCTTCAATGGTTGCACCATAGGAATGTGCAATATCAGCCATTTCTTTTACTTTACGTACATTTTCTTCATAGGAATCTGTAGAGCAATCGTACATAATAGATGTGAAGCCCAATTCCAATGCTTTAATACATGTATCATAATTTAAACCATGGTCAAAGTGAATAACAACCGGAACGGATGCTTTCTTTGCCATTGGAATTAAATAGTAAGAAACTTCTTCTAATGGTCCATACGGAAGCAATACCTCGGCTGTACCCATGATAACAGGGGAGCGGGTTGCTTCTGCTGCGTTGATAATACCACGTGCTAACTCTAAGTTTACAGCATTAAATAAACCAACTGCATACTTGTTTTGTTTTGCCGGTCTTAAAACGTCATTTAAATTAACTAACATATGCTTATCTCCTAATTTTGTTTTTTTGAATTATACCAAAATTATACAAAAAACTCAATAGTTTTATTTTATAAATACATTCAATTATTTTCCAAGTATTTAAAAATATTTCTAACAGGGACTGCCGCCAAAGTCGTCCCGTCTTCACTCATGCCACTTATCATAGCAATCAGTCTGCCATTTACATCATAAACCGGACTTCCACTCATACCGTTTTTGCCTTCTCCGTATAAAAGTAACATTTCCGTCTTATAATCTTCCAAAAAGACCTCACCGCTTGCTACAGAGCAGGTGCTTATTCCAGAAGCTGCACCATATACGGAATCTATTACCCATAACGATGCACCGATTTCCGGCACCTCTTCCAGCAAATGGGTTGCCGCGCCGCCTTTGGCTAATTTCAGTTTTTTCTTGCAATTCACCTTTATAACAGCCACATCCTCATCTTCAAAGGCATATACGTCCTCTTTGGAAAATGTCACTCGTTCACCGGTCCACAACTCTAATTCACCGCTTTCAAAATTCTGCATCAAGTGATTTGTAGTAAGGATCAGCATTTCTTTTCCATCATATTGCCATACAATACCACTTCCGCTGCTACGGTCTGTTGTAATGAACACACTTTCCGGTCCCAGCACCGAAAAGATTTCATTTTCCAAATCATGCACATTTACTCCTGCTTCCAACTTGGGGATGCGTGGCGATTCTGCACTTGTATTATCAATGCCGGTTATGGATTCTGTATTATCTCTCGTCTTTACAAAAATAACTGTTAAAATCCCAAGCAACGCTATAATTAATATCAAAATGGTATATTTGAATTTTTTCACTACATTCTCCTTTACGCAAAACCGGCAAAAAATAAACCCACTTTAAAGCGGGTTTTAAAAGATAAAGCAGCCTATAAGCCGGGTTCTGTACATATTGCTATGTGATAATCATCTATCTAGTCCTGCCGTTACCGACAGGCTCAAGCGACCTACCTGAAACAGGTCGGGCAAACCTATCGTTTCTGCTTGGTCTTGCTTCGGATGGGGTTTGCACGGCTCTTGCTGTTACCAGCAAGACGGTGGTCTCTTACACCACCATTCCACCCTTACCGGAGAAATCTCCGGCGGTTTCTTTTCTGTTGCACTTTCCTCAGAGTCACCTCTACCGGACGTTATCCGGCATCCTGCCCTATGAAGCCCGGACTTTCCTCACCCACTATGTGGCCGCGATTATCCGTACTGCTTTACCCACGTGGTATCATAGCATATTTATAATACCACGTCAAATTAATTATCCGTAAATCGGCTCAAAATCCTCATGTCCGTGACCGCATAACGGACATGCGTATTCTGCCGGAAGGAGGCTTCCTTCATATACATATTTGCAAATTCTGCAACGCCAGCCTACAATCTTACGATCTTCTGCTTTCTTTTCAGGCTTTGGCTTTACGCGGTTTTGATAATCTGCATAGGTGAGTGGGGCATGTTCGTTAATCACCTGAGCGTCCTCTACCTCTGCAACAAATAAGGTATGACTGCCAAGATCCGTCTGACTAACCACTCTGCAACTGATTACTGCGCAAGTCTGCCAGCCCATATAAGGCACACTATTTAAATCCGTCGGTAAAATCAGCTGGGACATCTTATCCACGTCTCTTCCGGACTGAAAACCAAAATATTTGATAGTCTCAAAGGTTACTGTTTCGTCCAAAATGCTAAGTGCGAAAACACCGCTTTCTTTAATCAAATCACATGTGTAGTTTGTATTTAAAACAGAAATCGCTACTCTTGTAGGGCTGTTTGCCACCTGCATACAGGTATTGGTTATGCAACCATTCACCTTATCGCCTGCCTTGGTAGATAACATAAAAACGCCGTAGCTTAATTTATATAATGCTTTATTATCCATTCTTACCTCCGGATTTAACATATATTGTATTATTATTTTACTATTTTGTATGCCGGTCTGCAAGCAAATTCTTTTTAAAGACCTGTTCTTGACACTACCTATGCCACATGATAGAATTACTTGACATTACTTAGGAGAAAATCATGGAATTTAATTTTGTTTTAATTTTTAACAGTGTTCTGTTAGGTGTAGGACTTGCTATGGATGCCTTTAGTGTTTCCCTTGCCAACGGCCTAAATGAACCAAATATGAAGCCACGCAGAATGAGCCTTATTGCAGGTGTATTTGGGGTATTCCAGGCACTTATGCCTTTGATTGGATGGTTTTTACTTCATACCATTTGTCAGTACCTAGTCACCTTTGAGAAGTTCATTCCATGGATTGCTCTTGGACTTTTATCATATATCGGTTATCAAATGTTACGTGAAGGCATATCCGGCGGTGATTCGGAGACTGAAAAGCCGGCAATTGGCTGGTCCGCTCTGTTGTTACAGGGTATTGCAACTTCTATTGATGCTCTTTCCGTAGGTTTTACCATTGCAGATTACAATTTCCATGAAGCTTTGCTTGCTGCATTTATCATTGCAGTGGTTACTTTCATTATTTGTATGGCAGGTCTTGCCATTGGCAAAAAAGCCGGAACGAAACTGGCCGGCAAAGCAAGCATTTTCGGTGGTGCAATCTTGATTTTTATTGGTCTCGAAATTTTTATTACCAGTTTCTTTTAAATTGCATATTATGAAATGACAGATATTTTTGAGGTTATTTCATGATACGTACACATTCTTGTTTAAATTGTTTTTCGCCCCTGGGACATCGCCCGGCGGCCAGTGCTTCTATTATCGGAAGCAGTGAATATCCCAACTTGAGAGGAACTACTAACTTCTACCAGACAGAGTCCGGTGTAGTTGTAGCAACAGAAATAACCGGACTTCCTACATCAGCAGACAGATGTGAAAGTCCGGTTTTTGGTTTTCATATTCATGGAGGTGCAGCCTGCAGCGGCAATGCCTCCGATCCCTTTGCAGATGCCATGACGCATTACAATCCTTCAAACTGTTCGCACCCATTTCATGCCGGTGATTTGCCACCGCTTTTTGGCAACAATGGCTATGCTTTTATGTCCGTACTTACCAATCGTTTTTCTGTAAGGGACATCATTGGCAAAACGATCATTATCCATTCTAAACAAGATGATTTTACCACCCAACCATCCGGTAATTCCGGTAAAAAAATTGCCTGTGGAGTGATACGTAGGATGCCGGGACTTAGAATGTAATAGCTCTTATTAAAAGCTAAAAAACCCTTAAACAGTTTGGTTTGTACCAGTTCTGCTTAAGGGATTTTTGATTCTCTAAATATATAATTCTAATTATTTCGCCCTAATTTCTGATTGTCCGCAAGACTTACAGATTCACCAAAAATTTGCTTTTCTTTTTTGGAAGTGATACGAATCACAACAATTGCAATAGTGCAGACCACAAATAAAGTAATACCTAAAAGTTGAGAAACCGGAAGTCCGATTACAGGCAAAAGCAATTGGTCGGTGCGAAGTCCTTCAATAAAGAAACGACCGATGCCATAACCTGCAAGATACATCAAAGAAAGCTCTCCCTCGAACTTTTTGTGCTTGCGATATACCAAAAGCACAATCAGTACACCTAAGTTCCATAAAGACTCATATAAAAACGTCGGGTGTACCATAATGTAATTAGCACCCTCTGCCACATGTGCCAGGTGGTTTGCCGTGATTTCATGCTGACGCACCGCATCAATAGGAAGTGCCATAGCAAGCAATCCGCCACTATAATCCCCAAACGCTTCGCGGTTCATAAAATTGCCCCAGCGGCCAATAATCTGACCGAGAATCAAGCCGAGTACAGCAGTATCTGCCATTTGACAAAAACTTTTCTTTTTAACTCTGGTATAAACAAAAAGTGTAATAAACGCTGCAATAACCGCACCATAAATAGCAAGTCCGCCTCTTCTTAAGTTGAAAATCTCAAGCAAATTATTCTTATAATGATCCCAAGAGAAAATCACATAATATAAGCGTGCACCGATAATAGAAAATATAATGGCGTAGATTGCAAAATCCCAATAATCGTCCGGGTTCTGCTCTGTTCTCTTTGCTTCACGACCTGCCATAGCAATACCTGCCAACACGCCAATTCCGATAATCAAACCATAGAAAGCAATAGAAAAACCAAACACGCTGAAATTTTTAGGTACATTTTCCAAATAAATCCCAAGATTCGGGAATGCAATATCTGTACTGTTCATGGTTGGTAACATGCTATACTCCTTTTATACATTAAATCTGAACAAAATAACGTCTCCGTCTTTTACTACATATTCCTTGCCTTCCATACCAACAAGTCCTTTTTCTCTTGCTGCTGCCAAAGAACCGTATGTTAAAAGGTCCTGATAGTTTACAACTTCTGCTTTGATGAAACCTCTTTCAAAATCAGAGTGAATCTTGCCGGCTGCCTGAGGTGCCTTGGTACCCACTTTGATGGTCCATGCTCTACACTCATCTTCACCTGCTGTCAAATAACTAATAAGGCCTAACAAACGGTAACTTGCTGCAATCAGCTTGTCCAAACCGGACTCGCTTAATCCCAATTCTTCCAAGAACATGGATTTCTCATCATCATCTAACTCTGCGATTTCCTGTTCAATCTGTGCACAGATTACAAACACTTCGCTCGCTTCACTTGCTGCATATTCACGTACCTTTGCAACCATGTCGTTGCCTGCTGCATCATCTGCAAGATCATCCTCGCTTACATTTGCTGCAAAAATAACTGGCTTACCAGTAAGTAAATTGTATTCTGACAACCATGCTGCTTCATCATCATCTTCCGGTTCAAAGGTTTTTGCCAACTTGCCTGCTTCCAAATGTTCTTTGATACGTTTTTGAAGTACCAATTCCTTTGCGGCTTTTTTGTCATTGTTAGCAAGCTTTGTTGTTTTTGCAATTCTTCTTTCAAGTATTTCCAAATCGGAAAAAATCAATTCTAAATTAATGGTTTCAATGTCACGAAGCGGATCTACGCTACCGTCTACATGAATAACATTGCTATCCTCAAAGCAACGTACCACATGTACAATTGCATCTACTTCACGAATGTTGGAAAGGAACTGGTTGCCTAAACCTTCGCCCTTAGATGCACCTTTAACCAAGCCTGCAATATCTACGAATTCAATAACTGCCGGAGTCACTTTTTTGGTCTTATACAAATCGCCCAAAAGCTGAATTCTCTTGTCCGGAACCGGTACAATACCTACGTTTGGGTCAATGGTACAGAACGGATAGTTTGCACTTTCCGCGCCGGCCTTTGTTAAAGAATTAAATAATGTACTCTTACCTACGTTTGGTAAGCCTACGATACCTAGTTTCATAAATTTATGTTCTCCTCTCAAAAATTTAATATTTCTTTTTTTGCGCCAGCTCCTGATAAATCAGCTTGTAATTTTCGTAACGCTCATAGCTCACCTTACCATTTGCAAGACCTTCCTTCACGCCACAAACAGGCTCGTGAATGTGAGAACATCCTGTAAACTTGCAGCCATCTGTAAGCTTGGCAAACTCCTCATAATACGCTTCTAGTTCTTCCTTTTCCATATCAAATATAGATAAGGAGCTAAAGCCCGGAGTATCCAAAATATAGGTATCCTCAGAAATAGGTATTAACTGGCTGTGACGAGTAGTATGCTTACCGCGTTCAATTTTCTGGCTAATACTACCCGTTTCCATTTGCGTGTCTGGCTGTAAGCGATTGATCAGTGTTGATTTTCCAACACCACTTGGTCCTGCCACGGTGGTAGTTTTGCCTTTGAGACATTCTAATACCTTTTCTACACTGTCATCTTCTGTTGCACTAATCACCAAGGTCTTGTAACCGGCTGCCGCATAGATTTCTGCCAATCTCTGACTGCTTGGTCCATCTTGGTTTTCCAAATCAGCCTTGTTAAAGCATATAATGGTATTTAAATTTTGTTGCTCCATCTGAATCAAAAAACGGTCCAACAAATTTAAATTTACATCCGGTTTACGAATAGCAAAAATAATCATTGCCTGATCGATATTTGCAACCGCAGGACGAATCAAACTACTTTTTCTCGGAAGAATCTCACAAATATTTCCTGTCATTTCTTCCTTGGAAATTATTTGAATGGATACATCATCTCCCACCAAAGGCTTCACATTCTCCTTACGGAAAATCCCCTTGGCTTTGCATTCAAACATGCCTTGGCCAGGTACATATACATAGTAAAAGCCTGCAATTCCTTTGGTTATTTTTCCTTTAAAAATATCCTGCATAAATTATTCCTTTGAAAATTCTACGTTACGTGTAAAACTCTTGAATTTCTTTTCCGTAACAGCCGGTGTAGTCTCCGTTGCCGCCTCAATTACTTCTTCGTAATAGTAGGTAATGGTAATAACACCTCTTGAAGATGTAATACCTGCATAGTCTGCAGCAATCGGGAAAGTACTGGTAGTGGTACTAAGTAAAATCTTGCCGTCTTCAGTCACTAAAGACACATCTACCACGTCACCTGACTGGTATTCCGGTGCTTCTGTAGCGGAAGGTGCTGCAATGCTCGCTTTATAGGAATACGTTGGTGGCTTGTTGCCTTTGCTAACCTGTAAATTTACGGAAACACTTTTTTCAATATAAGAACCAACTGGATAGCTCTGGTAGCAAACACGACCTTCTGCTTCGTTAGTGTTGTAAACTTCCTCAACTGTTCCTATGGTAATACCTGCTGCCGTAAGTTCGTTCTTTGCCATATCTAAGGTCATACCGATTACATGTGGTACTCGCACTTTATCTTGGCCAAGACTGACTACCAATGCTACTGCTGTTCCTTTTGTCACACTACGTTCACCTGCCGGATTTTGGCTGATAACGCAACCTTTTTCCACAGTATCGCTGTAGCTTTCAGACTTGTTTACAATGAAGCCCTGCTGCTCTAACATAAGTTTTGCCTGTTCGTAAGTATGATATCTAACATCCAGAATTTGAACAGAACCGGCACCGGTACTAATGGTAAGTGTAACAGTATCGCCTTCCTTCAATATAGTACCTGCTTCAACGTCACAATCAAGTACAATACCGGAATCATAATCTAAAGATTCTTCTTCTAAAATCTCTACATCTAACCCTTTTGCACGCAATATAGGGATTATCTTTTCTTCTTTTTCACCGATTACGGAAATCATTTCCACCTGGCTTACCGTACCGGTCTCTATAAGACTTTCGGTAGTAACAGCAGTTCCTTGAAATTCATTAGGTTCGGAAGTATTAAAAAATCCTAAAATCTTGGATACTAAAAACAGAATCATACAAATGATTAGTATTCCAATTGCAATCATAACCGCCGTAGTTATTTTTTCTACGCGATTTTCCTGCTCTTTTTCCTCTGTCTCTTCTACCAATACTTCTTCCGGAATACGGTCTGTACGAAGCTTTAAAGAACCGGTAGTGTGTATCGGATGCTCCTCTAATTCGTTTGCCCATCCGTTTACATTAATCATGCGTGTAGCACCCATATCCTCCGGCTCCACGATACGCACGAAATCTTCATCCGGATTTAAAAGTGCCTGCTTTAAGTCCTCAATCAATGCTCCCATAGACTGATATCTGCGGTCTACTGCTTTTTGGCAACATTTCAAAACGATTTGCTCTACGCTCACCGGAATCTCACTTATATATTCGCGTGGGCTAGGAATAGGTTCCTGAATATGTTTGATTGCAATCGCAACCGTAGTTTCTCCGTCAAACGGCACTCTTCCGGTCAACATTTCAAACAATGTAATACCTAAAGAATATACATCGCTCTTTTCGTCGCTGTAACCGCCTCTTGCCTGTTCCGGAGAAGTGTAATGTACAGAGCCCATTACATTAGATGTAACGGTGTTGCTAGTAGCCGCCTTTGCGATACCAAAATCTGTAACCTTCACCTTACCTTCTTTAGAAATAATAATATTCTGAGGTTTAATATCTCTGTGAATAATATGGTTATTGTGCGCAGCCTCGATGCCCATTGATACTTGGATTGCAATACTTACCGCTTCTTTAAAAGAAAGTCTGGCTTTCTTTTCGATATATTTCTTTAAGGTAATACCTTCTACAAGCTCCATAATAATATAATGGATACCGTTTTCCTCACCAACATCATAAACGTTTACAATGTTTGGATGCATAAGACCTGCTGCCGCCTGTGCTTCTACAATAAATTTAGATACAAAATTAGCATTTTCACTAAATTCCTGCTTTAAAACCTTTACAGCCACAAAACGATTTAACTTGCGGTCTTTTGCTCTGTAAACATCACTCATTCCACCGGTACCTATTTTTTCTATGACCTCATACCGGTCATTTAACAGTATTCCCAGCTTAATCATAAATCAAATTCTCCTTTCCGGTTTCTACAATCTTGGCTAAAATCACAGAAATGTTATCAAAGCCGCCTTTTTCGTTTGCCGCCTGCACTAACTTTTTGCAAGTAAATTCCAAATCATGTTCCTGATAAATAATAGATAAAATTTCTTCATCAGACAGCATGTTTGTCAAACCGTCTGAACAAATCAAAATCACATCTTCCGGTTTGGTTTCTACATAAAAGTAATCTGCATTTGATTTTTCAAAAGCTCCTACTGCTCGTGTAATGTAATTTTTCTTTGGATGATTCTTTGCAGCTTCTTTGTCCATACCACCTTTTTGTACCAATTCCGCTACATAAGAGTGGTCTCTGGTTACCTGAACCATTTTGTTCTGTCTAATCAGATACAAGCGGCTGTCACCAATATTTGCTACACTCAACTTATTATCCTTACAGGTAGCTGCCACTAAAGTAGTACCCATTCCCTGATAATTGGCGTTGCTCATGGACTTTTCATATAAATGTGCATTGGCATATTCAATCGCTTCTGCAAATATATGCACCGGATTGGTTTCCGGACTGACATTCACTTCATTTTTCACCGTATCAATGGCAAATCTGGAAGCATAATCACCAGCCTTATGACCTCCCATGCCGTCTGCCAACAATAATAAATTCGGCAAATTTCCTACGGAGGTAACGGAAACATCCACACAATCTTGATTTATTTGTCGTTTCTTTCCAATGTCAGATATAGAAAATGCTTCTAACATCTCAAGGGTTCTCCTTTACATTTGTTTCTTATGTCTTCTGCGAAGCTGACCACAAGCGCCATCAATATCTCGCCCCATTTCTCTTCGAACGGTTACATTGATGTGATGCTTTTCCAGTCTATTTTGAAAGGCTTTGATCGCTTGGGCTGTGGACTCCTTATAGTCACGTTCTTCAATAGGATTTACTGGAATCAAATTAATATGGCAATTTAGATGTCCCACTAAATCAATAAGCTCTCTTGCATCCTCTTCGGTGTCATTCACACCGCTAACTAAGGAATATTCAAAAGTAAGTCTTCTTCCGGTTTTATCAAAATAATATTTGCACGCATCCAGCACTTCTGTAAGGCTATAGGTGTATGCAATAGGCATTAATTTCTTTCTTTTTTCATCCGTTGTGGCATGTAAGGATAAAGCAAGTGTTATTTGCAAATCCTCTTCTGCCAACTGTCTGATACGTGGTACAATACCACAAGTAGATACTGTAACATTTCTTTGGCTAATATGCAACCCATTTTCATCAGTTAGTATATTCAAAAATTTAATTACGTTGTCATAATTATCCATCGGCTCCCCTGTGCCCATTATAACAATATTGGACACGCGCTCACCGGTATGCTTTGAAATATAGTATATTTGATCCAGCATTTCTCCCGGTAAAAGATTTCGCTCCAAGCCGTCCAAAGTAGAGGCACAGAAACGACATCCCATACGACAACCAACCTGTGAAGAAATACACACACTGTTACCATGCTTGTACTTCATCCACACGCTCTCTACTACATTTCCATCTGCCAATTCAAACAAGTATTTACGGGTACCGTCAATTTTAGATTCTTGAAAAGTCACCATTTTCAAACTTGTATAAACAAAGTTGGCCTCCAGCTTTTCTTTTAAAGTTTTGGAAATATTGGTCATTTCGTCATAGGAGCGAGCCAGCTTTTGGTGCATCCACTGATACAACTGCTTTGCACGGAAAGATTTTTCCCCAAGATTATTTAATTCCTCTGTTAATTCTGCAAGATGCAAAGACTTTAAGTCTTTTTTGTCTTTTTCCAATATTACTTCACTCATATGTATCTACATTTTTTTCTGATATTTACTGATAAAGAAACCATCTGTCTGATGCACGGAAGGAATCAGTTGCAAATATCCCTGTTTTGTGGTTTCACTCTTTAATTCGTCCGGCAAATAAGCATCCAGACTCGCAGCTTCAAAGGGAAGCTCTTTCAAAATATAATCCCGATTTTCTTCATTTTCTGAAGAATTTATAGTACATGTACTGTAAATCAAAACGCCGCCCGGCTTCACGTACTGACTCACCACATTCAAAATCTCACGCTGAAGTGCCTGCAATTCTACAAGGCTTTCCGGTGTTACATTGTATTTAATGTCACGTTTTTTGGCAATAATGCCCAAACCGGAACAAGGCAAATCCGCAATAACTACGTCTGCTTTTTCTATCATAGACTCGTCCAAAATGGTGGCGTCCTGCACCTGCACACGCACCTGATCCAAGCACATTCTTCCGGCATTTTCTTCAATAAAGGATACCTTCATATCGGAAAGGTCTCTGGCAATAACTAGTCCCTGCAGGCCGGTTTTTTCTGCGGCAAGCATCGTCTTTCCCCCCGGAGCCGCACAAACATCTAAAATCAGACTGCCCGGTTTTATACCTGCTACCTCTACTGCCAACATACTGCTCACATCCTGCACTGCAATTAAACCGTTGGAAAAACCAGGCACTTGATGCATGCCTTCCAAATGTGACAAAGTATACGCATAAGAAAGATACGGATGAGGCTCTACCTCTATTTCCTGAGCCTTCATTTGCTCTAACAATGCAGCCTTATCTTCTGCGCTCACGCTTTCTTTGATGCGAATGGTAACCGGACTGATTTCCAAAAGTTCCTTCAAAACGCATTCGGTAGTCTCTGTACCCAATTCACCAATCCATTTTTCAACTAACCACTCAGGCATAGAATAAGTAATAGACAAAAAGCTTACCATATCCTCTCTGGATGGAGTTGGCAGTGATTCCTTGGAGGACGCAATTTTACGGAGTACACCATTTACAAAACCCTTAAGATTTACAAATTTACGCTTCGCTGCAAGCTTTACCGCTTCATTACACACTGCCCTGTCCGGCACCTGCATAAAAAGAAGCTGATATGCGCTCATTCGCATAAGGCAACGGATGAGAGGCTTCATTTTATTCACTGGTGTATTGGAATAAGCATTGATAATAAAATCCAAATACATCCGGCGCTCTAATGTGCCCTCTACCATGCGTTTCATAAATGCCTTGTCTTTGCGGTCCAAGTAATCATATTTATCTAAAGTATCTTTTAACAGCTTATGAGAAAAGCCTTCCCCCTTCTCAATCGCCAGTAACATATCCAACACTAATTCCCGTGTATTGACTGCATTTGTCATATTAGTCGTCCCTTCTGCGTCCGAATAACAATACCAAACGCAGTAATTGTATAATAGAAGATGCTGCTGCTGCCACATAAGTCATAGCTGCTGCAGACAAAACTTTTTTGCACATGCCAAGTTCCTCTTGACCGAGCATGCCTCTTTCATCCAAAATTCTCATAGCTCTGTTGGAGGCATTAAATTCTACCGGCAAGGTCACTAACTGAAACAATACTGCCAAAGAAAACACCCAAATACCAATCTGAACCAGCATATAGTTGGAACCCAATAATACGCCCAACAAAATAATAGGAATACCTAATTTGCTGCCTAGGTTTGCCGCAGGAACTAAAGTACTGCGAAGTCTAAGCGGTGAATATCCTTCCGCGTCCTGAATGGCATGTCCGCATTCATGTGCTGCCACACCGATTGCGGCTACAGATGTGCTGGAGTGGGTGCTGTCGGATAAACGAAGCACCTTACTTTTTGGATCATAGTGGTCCGTCAAATTTCCGCTAACATGCTCCACACGAATATTGGAAAGTCCTGCATAATACAAAATTCTCTGCGCCGCTTCTGCTCCGGTAAGTCCCTGCATGGAACGTACCTGTCCATATTTATTGTAAGTAGAATTCACGCGGGCACTTGCCCACATGCTAAAAATTGCTGCCACAAGCACCAAAAGATAGGTGCTGTCAAAACCATAATACATTGGGTATCCCAATCCATATCCATATAACAACATAATTTATACCTCTATTTGCCTAACACTTCTCCTACTGCTACCGGGTAACCCAAGAGAAAATCTTTGCAAGCCATACGTTTTTTACCTTCTATCTGAAGCTCCAAAATTTTCAACCCGCCTTCTGCTGTAGCAACGGTAAAACTTTGCTTGTCTACTGCCACAACCGTACCCGGCTCGCCGGAAACTCCAGAAACAACTTCAGCCTCCCAAATTTTCAACTGCTTACCTCTGAAAGTAGTATACGCACTTGGCCAAGAATTCAAACCTCGAATTAATCTTTCTAATACAACGGCTGTTTTTGTAAAATCCATTTCCCCCAACTGCTTGGTTAACTTAGCAGCATGAGTAGCCTCTTCATGATTCTGTGGAATCGGTGTGATTTTGCCCGCCTCAATAAGTGGCAAAGCTTCTACAATTGCTTTTGCACCAAGTTCCATTAATTTATCAAACAAGCTGGCACCGGTTTCTTTGGCATCCAAGAAATATTCCTTGGTGTATAAAATATCACCGGTATCAATGCCTGCTTCCATCTGCTGAATAGTTACACCGGTTTTTTCTTCTCCGTCAATAACTGCCCACTGGATTGGTGCCGCACCACGATATTTAGGTAATAAAGAAGCGTGAATATTTACGCATCCGTACTTTGGCATATCTAAAATTTCCTGAGACAAGATCTGCCCAAAGGCAGCTACTACAAAAATATCTGCCGGAATTTCTTTTAATTTGGCCACTTCTTCTGCACTCTTAATTCGCTGTGGCTGGTAAACCGGAATGTCATGCTGTAATGCCACTGCTTTAACCGGTGTCATTTGCACTTCCTTGCCCCTGCCTTTTGGCTTGTCCGGCTGGGTGTATACTGCTGTAATCTCATGCCCTGCCAAAATCAATGCTTCCAAAGCACAACTGGCAAAGTCCGGAGTACCCATAAAAACTATTTTCATATATTATTCTTCCTCATCTTCACTATAAGTTACGTCCTGTAAAGGTCCTTCTGCCTTTTCCACATAAAGATGTCCGTCTAAATGGTCTAATTCATGGCAAAATGCTCGTGCTAATAACTCTTCGCCTTCGATTTCAAACCATTCCATATCAATATCCTGTGCACGTACTTTTACGTAATTCGGTCTGGTTACTTGCGCTGCTTTGCCCGGAACAGACAAGCATCCTTCCTGACCGGTCTGCTCACCGCTTGCTTCCACGATTACCGGATTGATAAGTAAAATCGGGTCTTCGCCGGTGCAGTCAATAACGCAAATTCTTTTTAATACACCTACCTGCGGAGCTGCCAGGCCAACACCATTGGACTCATACATTGTTTCAAACATGTCTTCAATTAACTGCTCGGTTCTCGGTGTCATAAATTTAACTTCTTTGCAAACCTTGCCTAAAACCTCATCGCCCATTTCACGTATCTTACGAATTGCCATAATAAAATCTCCTTAAAACATATTCACCGGATCAAAATCGTACTGAACGATTTCCTGTCCGCTGTGCTTTGTTATCTTTCGCTTTTCTAATAAATTCTTTAGTATCATAAGCGGCTCCAACCGATCTGCCTTTACATAAATGACGTAACGATATACATCTTTTATCTTGGCTATGGCAGCCTGTGAGACTCCCAATACCTGTATTTGCCGTTGT
>JAZOSF010000161.1:0-17062 GCA_045657025.1 Lachnospiraceae bacterium
GGATAACGGAGTATGGGAACTGTTTTTAGAGGGCAAAGACACACTATGGGAAGGCTGCAAGGTAAAGACCATTGTAGATGCTAATATGCAGCGTACGGAGCACATTCCGTTATATGCGCGTCGCGTGGTGCAGGACAAGGCCACTATTACCTGGTGTGCAGAAGTGGTGGATGATTGGAAGATTTTCCCATGGACAGACAGTGATTTCCGCGGAGAAGAGTCTTTGCTTATTTATGAAGCCCACGTGGGCATGGCACAGGAAGATGGCAAAGTGGGCACCTATAGAGAGTTTGCGGATTATGTACTTCCTCGTGTAAAGACCTCCGGCTACAATACCATTCAGTTGATGGCGATTATGGAGCATCCTTATTATGGAAGCTTTGGCTATCAGGTATCTAATTTTTTTGCAGCATCCAGTTGGTTCGGCAAACCGGAAGATTTAAAATATTTAGTAAATAAAGCTCATGAAATGGGCATTCGCGTGTTGCTTGATGTAGTGCATTCCCATGCAGTAAAAAATACTGCAGAGGGTATCAATATGTTTGACGGCACCACATGGCAGTTTTTCCATGACGGAGAGAAAGGTGACCACCCTACTTGGGGAACCAAGTGCTTTAATTACGGCAAGACAGAGGTTTTACATTTCTTGCTTTCTAACTTGAAATTTTGGATGACAGAGTATCACTTTGACGGGTTCCGTTTTGACGGTGTTACATCTATGTTGTACCACGACCATGGTCTTGGTACAGACTTTAACAGCAACGATAAGTATTTTTCCATGAATACACATACAGAGGCAATTACCTATCTTCAGCTTGCCAATGAGTTGATTCGTCAGGTAAATCCAAATGCCATCACTGTGTCCGAGGATATGTCCGGTATGCCGGGGATGTGCCTGCCGGTGGAAGATGGCGGTATGGGATTCGACTATCGCTTGGCCATGGGCTTGCCGGATATGTGGGTTCGTACCGTAGAGGACAAAAAAGACGAAGACTGGAACATTGGTCAGATGTGGGGCAGCATGTGTCTGCGCCGTCCGGGAGAAAATAGCGTGGCATATGTAGAAAGCCACGATCAGGCACTGGTTGGTGACAAGACTTTGATTTTCCGCTTAGCAGATGCCAATATGTATACTGATATGGACAAGGCGTGCCACAATCCGGTTATTGACCGAGCGATTGCACTTCACAAGATGATTCGCTTGTTTACCCTTGCAGGTGGCGGTGAAGCATATTTGAACTTTATGGGCAATGAATTTGGCCATCCGGAATGGATTGATTTCCCGCGAGAGGGTAATGGTTGGAGCTTCCACTATTGTAGACGTCAGTGGAGTCTTTTGGAAAATGGTTTCCTCAAGTATCAGTGGTTGGGTGATTTCGATCGTGACATCATTCACCTTGCAAAGGATCACCGGATTTTCAACCAGCAAATGGCAGACCTGATGCTTTTAAAAGAACCGGAAAAAACCATTTGCTTCTATAGACACGGTTTGTTGTTTGTGTTCAACTTCCACACAAGCCAGTCACTTACCAATGTACTGGTTCCTGTTCATACGGATAAGGATTATGAACTGGTGCTTTCCAGTGATGATGCAAAATACGGTGGTCAGGAATTGGTAGCACATATGACCTATCCGGTCAAGAAATTTGACGGTCAAAATTATATTGAGCTTTATATTCCGGCGCGAACGGCTATGATTTTCAAAGAAATTGAAAAAGCCCCGGAAAAGAAGCAGGGTGAAACAAAAAAAGCGTAACAGATAAGGGATGAGTCTTCGGACTTATCCCTTTTAAAATATAAAATTTACCACTTTACAATCGAACATACATTCGATATAATGTTCGTAAAGAGAGGCGGTAATATGAAAAATCCACAGACACAGAAGTATGCTTACATTTGTATAGATTTAAAATCTTTTTACGCATCGGTAGAGTGCAGGGAGCGCGGGCTTGACCCGATGAAGACCAATTTGGTAGTGGCAGACCCGGAGCGCACGGAGAAGACCATTTGCCTGGCGGTTTCTCCTGCCATGAAGGCGCTAGGGATTCCGGGCAGATGTCGTGTGTTTGAGATTCCCAAGCATATCGAGTATATTATGGCAACACCCCGGATGCAGCTTTATATTGATTATGCGGCGGAGATTTACGGGATTTATTTAAAATACATTGACAAGGACGATATTCATGTATATTCCATAGACGAAGTTTTTATGGATGTGACCAACTATTTGGATATGTATGAGATGACTCCTGCCCAGTTGGGGCAGCGGATTATGCAGGATGTGTATGAACAGACCGGTATTACAGCCAGTTGCGGAGTGGGGACGAATCTTTATTTAGCTAAGGTGGCGCTGGATATTATGGCAAAGCATTCTCCCAACCATATTGGGGAGTTGGATGAGGATTCTTATTGCCGGAAGTTATGGGATCACAAGCCTTTGACGGATTTTTGGCGGATTGGCGCGGGGACTACCGAGAGACTTCGACGGGTAGGCATTTTTACCATGGAGGGGATTGCACGTGCAAGCGAAGATACGCTGTATCATTTGTTTGGTATAGATGCGGAGCTTTTGATTGACCATGCATGGGGACGAGATACGACACGGATGTCAGATATTAAAAGTTACCGTTCCAAAGCCAGCTCCATCAGCAGTGGTCAGGTGCTGGGTTGCGATTGCGACTTTGAAGGCGGCAAGCTGATTTTAAAAGAGATGATAGACTTGTTATGCCTGGAATTAGTGGACAAAGGGTTGGTGACAGATTCTGTTACCGTTCATGTGAGGTACAATAACCGTTACAATATGAAGTCTGCTCATGGCACGGCTGCCATGACGGTAACTACCAGCTCGGCGCGCCGGATTACTTCTTATGCGGTGAATTTATATGAGCGAATTGTAGACCCCTTTACTCCTATACACGGATTTAATATTTCTTTTAACAATGTGGTGGACGAAGCATACAGGCAGTATGATTTATTTACAGATCCCATGGACATGGAGAAGGAGCATAAGTTGCAGCAGGCCATGTTAGATATCAAGGACAAGTTTGGCAAGAATGCGATTTTAAAGGGGATGAATTTGCAAGAAGGAGCTACTACCATGGTGCGAAACCGTCAGATAGGAGGGCATAGAAGTGGCAATTAGGGCGAAGATGGCAAGAGAAGAGCGGGCCAAGCAGTTCATGCCTTTTGCTGCGCTGAAGGGATATTCGGAGGCGCTGCGTCGCAAGGAGAAACGCGTGGTGCCCAAGATTGAAGTGTCAGAAGACTATGCGCTGGAATTGGACAGGAAGCTTCGGCGGGTTCGCAAGATGGATGTTGTGACCGTGGTGTATTTTTGTAAGGGGGAGTATTTAAAGGTGACCGGGGTGGTATTTCGAATTGATATGACTGCCCGAGTGCTTGGAGTAGTTCAGACCAAAATACCCTTTGAAGATATTTTGGATGTGTCAGGAGAGTATATTCTGTAGGACTAGGAAAACCACATTTTTGCCTTGACAAGACCAAAAGGGTTTGCGAAAATGGTTATAACATATTGGAAAGGAATTATTTGTTATGCGAATTGGAATTGATATAGGAGGTATGTCCATCAAAATCGGTTTGGTGGACGACCATAAGCAAATTGTGGCAAAGAAAGTGATTCCTACGCAGGCTGATGTATTATCTGCAGAAGCAGTCGTAGAGAATATTGGCGATGCAGTATTGGAATTATTAAAAGAAAACAACTTAACACCGCAGCAGTGCGAAAGCCTTGGTGTGGCTTGTCCGGGAACTGTAGACAGTAGAAGCGGTATGGTATTGTATTCCAACAATATTCATTGGGAGGATGTTCCTATGCTTGCCCTTCTTAGGGCGAAAATCCCGGTGCCAATGTATTTGGCCAATGACGCCGATGCAGCAGCTTTGGCAGAGGTTATAGCAGGTGCTGCCAAGGACAAGGAAAATGCGGTGCTTCTTACACTGGGAACCGGTGTGGGCGGAGGCGTAATTATCAATGGCAAGATTTTTGCCGGTCCGCTTCGGGGTGGTTGCGAGCTTGGTCACACAGTAATCAAGCACGGCGGCAAGCTTTGTACTTGTGGCCAGAGAGGTTGCCTTGAAACGTATGCTTCTGCGACGGCTTTCATGGAGCTTGCAAGAGAAAAGGCGGTAGCATATCCGGAATCTCTCATGAATATTATGGCCGGAAATGATGTTACCAAGATTGACGGACGTATTATTTTTGATGCAGAGAAGCAGGGCGATGTGGCTGCCAAGGAAGTTGTGGAGCAGTATGAAGAGGATTTGAGCGTTGGCATTGCCAACTTTATCAATATCTTCCGTCCGGAAGTTGTGATTTTGGGCGGCGGCGTGTCTGCACAGGGTAATTACCTTACTGACGCACTTCAGAAGAAAGTAAACGATATGTGCTTTGGTGGGGCTATTTGTGAAGTGGCTAAGATTGTAACAAGTGAATTAAAAAATGATGCAGGCATTATCGGTGCTGCGTATTTAAGTTAGGAGATACCATGGCATTATTAAAATTAAAACCAAGTTTTAAAGATTATTTATGGGGTGGTCATCGCTTGGTAGATGACTATGACAAAGAGTATGGCGGAGAGATTTTGGCGGAGAGTTGGGAGTTGTCCTGTCATCCGGACGGCCCTTCTTACATTACAAACGGAGAGCATGCCGGCAAAACCTTGAGAGCTTTTATCGAGTCTGAGGGCAAAGAAGTATTAGGTACAAATTGCCAGCGTTTTGAGGATTTCCCAATCCTTGCTAAGTTTATTGATGCCAGAGACAGCCTTTCTATTCAGGTACATCCGGATGATTCCTATGCACTGAAGAATGAAGGTCAATACGGCAAGACTGAAATGTGGTATGTAATGGATTGCGAGCCGGGAGCATATTTATACTATGGTTTTAACCGCGAAGTGTCTGCAGAAGAGTTTGCAGAACGTATTGAAAATGAAACCTTAGAAGAAGTGCTTAATAAAGTAGAAGTACATAAAGGTGATGTATTGTTTATTGAGGCCCGCACTTTGCATGCTATTTGCAAAGGGATTTTGATTGCAGAAATCCAGCAGAACTCCAATCTTACCTATCGTATTTATGATTATGGACGCGTTGGCACCGATGGCAAAAAGCGTGAGCTTCATGTAGAGAAGGCGTTGAAGGTTACGGATCGTTTCCCGGTAGTGAAGAATACAGACGCATATCCTCATGTGGCGGATTGCGAATATTTCACAGTAGACAAACTGTACTTAGACGGCGCGCTCATGGGTAGCTTAAAAGGCACAGTAGATAAATCTTCTTTTGTAAGCATTTTATTTATGGAAGGCGAGGGCCGGATATCTTGTGGCGGCGAAGTGCTTCCTTACAGAAAGGGAGACAGTTTCTTCCTTACTGCTGATAGTGGTGAATACGAAGTGTGCGGAAGTTGTGAGGCACTTGTAACAACCATTCGTGGTTAATAATGATTTTAAAACTGATGCAGTAAAGGCGTTGATTCAGGTATGAAGAAGATTAATCATATTGAAAAAGTCACAGACAATCGTTTTCTCAACTTGTATCATATGGATGTAAATGACACAAAAGGCAAACCGTTTGACTATTATTTTGTGTCCAGAAATGATACGGAGAACTTAAAAATCAAGACCCGCAAGTTGGATCCGGAAGGAATTGTAATTTACGCTGTTACCAAAGAGCCGCAGCCAAGGCTGGTACTAATCAAAGAATATCGCTATCCTTTGGATGACTATATCTACGCCCTCCCTGCAGGTTTGGTGGACGCAGGAGAGACGACGGGCGAGGCAGCCGCAAGAGAGATGGTGGAAGAGACCGGGTATGCTTTTACGGAATATACCGGTGGTGCGGCATGTTTTCGCAGGCCGTTTCTGATGGGACCTGGTTTTACCGATGAAGCAAGCAGTGCCGTGTTTGGATATGTGGATTTGGAAGATTGCCGACCGGAGCGCGAAAGTAGCGAAGATATCGAAGTAATCCTGGCAGACAAAGAAATGGTTCGATGCATTTTGGCAAAGGAAAAGGTTTCTTTGCGAGGTGCTTATCTGATGATGCAATACCTGCAGATGTGCGAAGATGCCTTTGCGTTTTTGAATGCCTAAGATTTGTATAAACAGAATATGAAGTAAAGACACTCTCAGAATATGGGAGTGTCTTTTTTGTAAAGGACGATATAATGTCTGAGTGGATTATAAAAATTATAATATTTTTATGCTACAAAAGAAAAATATTGATTTATTAAAAGCATTTTATTATAATTATTCTGTATTTGAAAAGCAAATTACTATTTTTTATAAAAGAAATCAGGAGGACAGAATCATGGATTCAAACAAGAGACCGGATACAATGGAACGTATTACAACCCCTGAACTCGCTCAAAAGTTCATTGATGAACAGGTGGCAGCAGTTCGTGCACAGGTTGGAGATAAAAAGGTATTATTAGCGTTGTCTGGTGGTGTTGACAGCTCAGTTGTAGCAGCACTTCTTATCAAGGCAATCGGCAAGCAGTTAGTATGTGTACATGTTAATCATGGCTTGATGCGAAAGAATGAATCTGAAAGCGTTATTAAGATGTTTAAGGAAGGCCTGGATGCCAACCTGATTTATGTGGATGCTACCGATCATTTCTTGAATTTACTTGCAGGCGTATCAGATCCGGAACGTAAGCGTAAAATTATCGGTAAAGAGTTTATCACTGTTTTTGCTGACGAAGCAAGAAAGCTTGAGGATATTACATTCTTAGCACAGGGAACCATTTACCCTGACATTTTAGAGTCTATCAAAGCAGCAGAAGGCAAGAAGGCAGTTAAGTCCCACCACAACGTAGGTGGTTTGCCAGAAGACCTTAAGTTTGAACTTGTAGAACCAATCAAACTTTTATTTAAGGATGAAGTACGTGTAGTAGGCGAGACTCTTGGCTTGCCACATTCTATGGTATACCGTCAGCCATTCCCGGGTCCGGGTCTTGGCGTTCGCTGTCTTGGTGCTATCACCCGTGATCGTTTGGAAGCTTTGCGTGAAGCAGATGCTATCTTGCGCGAAGAGTTTGACAAGAACGGTCTCAGCGAAAAGGTATGGCAGTATTTCATCGCTGTTCCGGATATTAAGAGCGTTGGCGTAAAGGACGAAAGCCGTTACGAAGGTTGGCCGGCAATTATCCGTGCCATCAATACAAAAGACGCAATGTCTGCTACTATTGAAGAGATTCCTTATCCGATTTTGCACCACATTACCTATCGTATTACCCATGAAGTTCCGGGTATCAACCGTGTGCTTCTGGATTTGACACCGAAGCCGATAGGCACGATCGAGTGGGAATAATTCTTAAATGAAATTCAGATTATTTGTTTAGTTCCATTGAAAGGAGAACTATTATGTTATCGTCAGATGAAATAATGCAATTAATTCAAAGCATGATATGGTTGCTCGCAGGTGTGGGTGTCTTTATTGTAGGTATGAACTTTATGGGCGACGCCCTGGAGAAGAGCGCCGGCTCAGGAATGAAGAGATTGCTTGAAAAAATTAGTAACAATCGTTTTTCCGGTGTTGGTATCGGTGCAGGTGTTACCGCCATTATTCAAAGCTCATCCGCAACGTCAGTTATGGTAATTGGTTTGGTTAATGCCGGTGTTATGACACTTATGCAGGCAACCCCTATTATTATGGGTGCTAATATCGGTACTACCATTACCGGTGTTTTAGTAGCACTTAAAAACGATTATTTTAATATGCTCATGTACGCGCTTGCGTTTGCAGGCGTTATGATGGGATTTGCCAAAAGCCAAAAGGTTAAATTAGCAGGCCTTTTATGCAGCGGTCTGGGATTGATTTTTGTAGGCTTAAATGTTATGAGTAGTGAACAGGCATTCGGCAATCCTTTGGTTGAAAACTTGTTCACCAATATTTTTGCAAAAATTGATTTTCCGCTTCTTTTGATTCTTATTGGTATTATATTTACCGCACTTATTCAGAGTTCCTCTGCGGCTACCGGTGTTGTAATTACCATGGTAGGTACAAGTGTATTGCCACTTGAACTTGCTTTATTTATTATACTCGGTGCTAATATCGGTACTTGTGTAACCGCGCTTCTTGCTTCTGTTGGTGCCAATGCAAATTCTAAAAGAGTTGCGCTTATTCATTTTACATTTAACGTTATAGGAACTGTGTTGTTTACCGCTATTATTTGGATCTTTAAGGAGCCGGTTGTAAACTTCTTAGTATCCGTGTTCCCTGGAAGAGATCCTATGTCTCTTCAGATGCGTGTATCCTTCTTCCATGTGGTTTTCAATGTGACAACTACCATTTTCTTGTTGCCTTTTGTTAAGCAACTTGTAGATTACTCCTGCAAGGTTATCAGAGATAAGGAAGAAACCACAGAAAGCCTGACCTTTAAGTATGTTGATGAACGACTTCTTACCACACCTCCTGTTGCGCTTATGCAGGTAAAGAAAGAAATCGAGTATATGCTTTCTTTGGTTGAAGAGAACATGAAACTTTCTTTTGTAGCAATGAACGGAGGTTCTGCGGAATATAGCGAGCAAATCGTTGAGAATGAGGCAATTATTGACTTTACAAACAGTGCACTTACAAAGTATTTAATTAAGTTATCAGCACATGTGGAAGATAGTGACGAAAAAATTATCGGTTCCTATTTCCATGTTCTTAACGACTTGGAACGTATTGGCGACCATGCTGAAAACTTCCACGAAATTGGCGTGGAAATGATAAATAGAAATATTTCCTTCTCAGACAAGGCTCGCAGTGGAATTGTAACCATGCGTGATACTGTAAATGAGATGTTTACTATTTCTAAAGATGCTTTCGAGAAATTGCACAGAGAGAACTTGCCTGAATTGGCACGACTTGAGGAAAGTGTTGACGTAATGAAGAAAGACCTCATTGCAGGTCACTTTGCAAGACTTGCAGAAGGCAACTGCAGCGTGGACGTTAGCCCTTACTATTCTTCTGTTGTTGTAGGCCTTGAACGTGTTGCAGACCATCTTGTAAACATTGGTTATAGTATTGTGAATCCTACAGGTTCCCAAAAAGAATACTAAAAGTGTAATGCAGAATCTATTCCTATTTGGATACTAATAAAAAAAGCTCCGGCGACATTGCGCCGGAGCTTTTGATGTTTATACTATTTGTCAATCTGTTTCTGCTCTTTTTATAATTTCTTTCCACTGCTTGGTGCGGTAGAAACAAAGCATACATATCAGAGCAAATAAGAAACTAATCGGAATAGCCGCCATAATGTAGAGGCCGCTTATAAAGTGAGCAATTAAGTATGCAACAGGAATTCGGATTGCCCAAAGCATAAGCAAGTTTACAATCGTTGGGTACTTTACAATACCTATGCCGTTTATATAATTGATAATGCAAGTAAAAATAGCATACCACCAAGTAAATGGAAGTACCATGCGTGTATGATAGCGAGCAGCTATGTCTACAACTTCTGCATCCGGTGTAAATAATCCCAAAATCGGATAACAGAATAGGGTAACAATTAAACCGGCCGTGAGCGTAATCAAACCTGCAAAAAGAGGAATGCGTAGAGAGCCCTTCTTGATTCGACCGTAATCGCCTGCACCATGGTTTTGCCCTGCGAAGGTTGTACCGGAGGAAGCAAAAGCGTTGATAGAAGAATTGGCCACATTGCATATCTTGGAGGAGATGGAAACGGCTGCCATAAAGGTGTAGCCCTGTGCATTGATTAAGGACTGCATCAAAATATGTCCAACGGAATAGAGGGAATGATTTAAACCTAAAGGCAATCCGATTTTAAAGATGCTAATAAGTATTTGCTTGTCGAATGTGTGTGGCAAGACTTTGAATTCCAAGTCCGGATGTTTCTTCTTGATGTATAGGATGCTGCAACCCCAAGAAACGAAGAAGGCAATTGTGGTAGCCAAAGCGGCACCGGTCACGTCCATGTGGAAAACTGCTACAAATAATAAGTCCAGCACGATGTTTGTAACGCAGGAAATAAGCAAAAACCACAAGGTAGCACGACTGTCGCCCAAACCTCGAAGTACACCTGCGTTCATGTTGTATCCTAAGTTACCCAGAGTGCCTAGAAAAACAATTCGAGTATAGGATACTGCTAAATCAAAAGCTTCTTCCGGAACCTGCATCATTCTCAAAAATGGTGGTGTTAAGAGGTAACCGATAATAGAAAGTGGAATGGCGCACATATATAAGAAGCTAATAGCGGTAGCAACTAATTTCTTTAGCATTGCGAAATTGGCGCCACCGGTATACTGGGATACGAGAATGGAAACACCGGTGCCCAACCCCAAGAATACACACATCAAAAATTCTATCGGCATACCGCTTGTGCCTACTGCCGCGAGCGATGCGCTACCACAGAAATTTCCTACAATCAGCATATCTACAGCGTTGTATAATTGCTGCAAAAGGTTTCCCGCGGTAATTGGAATTGCAAATAAAATTACAGATTTCATGACAGGACCTTTGGTCATGTCGATTTTTTTCGCTTGTTTCATAAAAACACCTTTTATCCCTTCAATGAAAACATACACTCTTTTATGGAAAAAAACAACAGATTTATTAAAAAAGATGGGGTTTATTACAGAAATTTTGTCCGCAAAACAGTAAAGCGTGTTTTGCATAAATTTTGCTGGTGTATCCGGGAAAAAAATAGTATAATTAATATAATCATAACTAAATTAAAAATATTATTGAATTATATAGGAGGATGACAGAATGGAACTGGTAAAAGATGGAAAAATGTATCATGTTCAGTTGAAGGAAGGAGATGTAGGACGTTACGTACTGCTTCCGGGCGATCCGTTCCGTACGGATTTGATTGCCAGCTATTTTGATGACGCAAAACTTGTAGCACATAACCGTGAGCACAAGACATGGACCGGATATTTAAATGGCGTAAAGGTATCTGTTACCTCTACCGGTATGGGATGCCCTTCCGCAGCAATTGCATTAGAGGAATTAATTAAAATCGGTGCAGACACTTTTATTCGTGTAGGTACCGCAGGACGCGTATGCGATGCAGCATTTGATGAAACCCTGGATGGTGTTATTAACACGGCAGCAGTTCGTGATGAGGGCACTACCATTCATTATATTCCGATCGAGTATCCTGCGATAGCGGACAGACATGTTGTAGAAGCACTTGTAAAGGCGGCAGCAGATTTGGGTTACAATTATGCAGAGGGTATTACCCAGTCTAAGGATTCCTTCTACGGGCAGCATGAGCCTTTCAATATGCCTTCAGAAGGCCGCTTGAGAGAGCGTTGGGAAGCATGGCGCAGAGGAAATGTCATGACTTCAGAAATGGAAGCAGCAGCACTTTTTGTTATTTCTTCCATTAGAAAGTGCCGCGCAGGCGCGATTATGTCTTTTGGTGACAAGGGAAATATCACCCAGACCATTGAAGTAGCTTGCGAAGCAATTAAGAATTTAATTGAATTGGATAGTAAGGATCAAAAATAATGAAAAAATATAACAGAGTCTTTGTAATAGTAGTAGATTCTCTCGGGGTAGGGACTATGGCGGATTCTGCAGACTATGGGGATGCAGGAACCAACACACTTTTGCATATTTCCGAGCAGGTAGATACTTTTAAAATACCAAATCTTCAGAAACTGGGAATGGCGAACTTGGTGCCGTTAAAGCAGGTGGCAGCAGTGGAGGCCCCTTTGGCGTATTACACCAAATTAAATGAAAAGAGCCTTGGTAAGGATACCATGACCGGACATTGGGAGATGATGGGACTGGAGGTTACCACTCCGTTTAAGACTTTTACGAAAACCGGTTTTCCACCGGAATTAATTGCGGAGTTGGAGAAACGTACCGGCCGCAAGATTATCGGTAACAAAAGCGCTAGCGGCACGGAGATTTTGGATGAGTTGGCAGAGGAAGAAATTGCAACAGGTCATATGATTGTGTACACATCTGCAGATTCCGTACTTCAGATTTGCGGCAACGAGGAAACTTTTGGTTTGGAAGAACTGTATCGCTGCTGTGAAATTGCCCGTGAGATTACCATGAGGGACGAGTGGAAGGTTGGCCGCATCATTGCCAGACCATACGTGGGCAAGAAGAAAGGCGAATTCAAGCGCACAAGTAACCGTCATGACTATGCATTAAAGCCATTTGGCAAGACAGCACTGGATGCTTTGAAAGATAGCGGTTTGGATGTAATTTCCATTGGCAAAATACAGGATATTTTTGACGGAGAAGGTATTACACGAGCATTAAAATCCAAGTCTTCCGTACATGGTATGGAGCAGACCATTGAAGTGGCGGGGGAAGCTTTTAAGGGATTGTGTTTTGTGAATTTAGTAGATTTTGATGCACTGTGGGGACATCGCAGAGACCCTATCGGCTATGCCAAGGAAATCGAGATGTTTGATGAGAAGCTGGGCGTACTTCTTGAGAAGTTAGATGAAGACGACCTGCTAATTATTACTGCAGACCACGGCAATGATCCGACCCACACAGGAACCGACCACACCAGAGAAAAAGTACCGTTTTTGGCATATTCCAAAGCTATGAAGCAGGGAGGTGCATTACCGGAGACCGATACCTTTGGGGTTGTGGGAGCCACTATTTGCGACAATTTCGATGTAAAGATGCCGGAAGGAACCATAGGTTATTCTGTTTTAGATAAACTTGCTTAGATACAATAGAGGAGGCATGAGAAGTAAGTGGAATATCAGTCAGCATTAAAACTTGGAGAAAAAGCTTATCGCAATGCAGTTGCAAGAGGAGAATATCCTTATCTTCCTGCATTGGATGAAATATTAAGTTGTGTGGAAATACAACGAGAAGAAAAACTGGGATTGGTGGATATTCCTTTGGAACAAATTGTGGGTACCAAGACAACCGGCAGAAAGAACGCTTTTGCTGTGAATTTTATGCCGCTTATGAAGTGCCCTTCCGAATTTGCTGATAAATGGATCCATTTATATCGGTATCAAACGGAGGAGGGTAATACAGACCCCATTGTTTGTTATGAATTTATAAACAAGTACTATGTGTTGGAAGGTAATAAGCGCGTTAGTGTATTTAAGTTTTTGGATGCTTCCAGTATCGAAGGTGAAGTGATTCGAATTGTTCCAAAGAAAAGCGACTCCTTGGAAAACAAAATATACTACGAATATATGGACTTTTACAAATATACAAAGATTAACTATATTTGGTTTACCAAAGAAGGATGCTTTGAGGCATTGGTAAAAGCAGTGGGAAAAGGTCCGGAGGAAGTTTGGACAAAAGAGGAAAGAGATGAATTTTCTTCTGCCTTTACTAGATTCCAAAGGAAATTTAATGAAAAAGGTGGTAAGAATTTAGCGGTAACCGCAGGTGACGCATTTTTGTTTTATTTATCATTATATCCTTATCAGGAAATTTGCAATATTTCAGAGGCTCAGCTAAGAAAAGATATAGACCGAATCTGGAAGGAAATTCCAACGCTGAATACTTCTCCGGAAGAGAACCTTGTAATGGAGCCGGAGGATATGCAGGATCCGGGTATTATAGACAAAATAAAAAATATTTCCAATAATCTTTTAGATAATGAAATTAAGGTGGCGTTTTTGCATGACAGAAGTGTGGAAAATTCCAGTTGGACTTATAGCCATGAATTGGGAAGAGCGCATTTAGATACTGTTTTTGGAAATAAAATCACTACTACCAGCTATACAATGGAAGAGACTGGTTTGGATACCATGGAATTAATGGATAAAGCTATTGCGGATGAAAATGATATCATTTTTACGGCAAATCAGAAGTTTCTTGGAGCCAGCCTCAAAAAAGCATTGGAGCATCCGGGGGTTAAAATTTTAAACTGTTCTATTAATCGCTCCTATCATGCTATCCAAACTTACTATGGCAGAATGTATGAAGCTAAGTTTTTGTGCGGAATGATAGCAGGAGCAATGACACCTAATAACAAGGTGGCGTATTGTGCCAGCTTTCCTATTTATGGAGCCTATGCCAATGCCAATGCATTTGCTCTTGGGGCTCAAATGACCAATCCCAAGGTAAAAGTGTATGTTCATTGGCTCTCCGACAAAACGGCTGATTTAGATAGCATGCTGAAAGAGAATGACATTACCTTGGTTTCGGATACTGACATGATTCGTTTTGCAAATAAAAATAGAAATTTTGGACTGTATTTAAAGCAGGAGGGAGGCAATCTTCAGTTAACCGTTCCTATGTGGAACTGGGGTAAGTTTTATGAAAAAATGGTACACGACATTTTAGCCGGAAACTGGAATCGCTCCAAGGCAGTCAATTATTGGTGGGGAATATCCAGCGATATTATTGATTTGATTGTGTCAAATAATTTGCCGACAGGTATCCGTACCCTGGTAGATGTGATGCGTGGTGAGATTTTTCATGAAAGATTTCATCCATTCCATGGCGAGATTAAACGCCAGGATGGTACCATAATAGGTGAAAAGGACAGTGTGTTATCTGCAGAGCAAATAATTACTATGGATTGGTTTGTGGAAAATATCATAGGAAACATGCCACTTATTGAAAATCTTACAGAGGAAGCAAAAACCTTAATTCATGTTCAGAAAGAATTGACTCCGGCCGTAGGGGAAAGTATACAATAGAGGGATAAAATGAAGATTTTAGTATTGTCGGATATGCCAAGCAAGTGGCTATGGGATTTTTTCGAAAAAGAAAAATTAGAAGAATATGATTTGATATTATCTTGTGGGGATTTGCCGGCAGAATATTTATCTTTTTTGGTGACGTTTTCAAAGGGACCGGTTTTGTATGTGCATGGCAATCATGACCATTACGACGTAAAGCCACCGGAGGGATGTATTTGCATAGAAGACCAAATTTATGAATATAACGGAGTACGTATTTTGGGGCTGGGAGGTTCTATGCGTTACAAACCCGGGGCCAATATGTACACGGAAGACCAGATGCGCAAGCGTGTCCGTAAGTTGTTTTGGCAACTTTTGCGTAAAAACGGATTTGATATCTTGCTGACCCATGCACCTGCTCGTGGGGTGAATGACATGGAAGACTGGCCTCATCGTGGATTTGAGGTATTTAATATTCTAATTCAAAAATATAATCCAAAATATTTTTTGCACGGTCATGTTCACTTAAATTACGGAAGTGGTGCAAAACGTGAGTGCAAGCATCCGGATGCGGACACAATTGTAATAAACGCCTATGAAAAATGGGTAGTTGAGATTTAAGACAGAAGGAGGCGTACATATATGATATACAAAAATTTTCAAGACAAACAACTTTCATTATTAGGTTTTGGAACCATGCGTTTTCCACTCTTGGAGGACGGAAGTGTGGACGAGGCACAGGTTGAGGACATGGTAGAATACGCTATGAGTCACGGAGTTAATTATTTTGATACAGCGTGGCCTTATCATAGCGGAGAATCCGAGCGGGTAATCGGACGTGTACTTAGTAAATATCCGCGTGAGAGTTTTTATCTGGCGGACAAATATCCGGGGCACCAGATTAGCAAGAGTTATGACCCGGCAGCAATTTTTGAAAAGCAGTTAGAAAAATGCGGCGTGGAATATTTCGATTTTTATTTGTTACATAATGTTTATGAGAAGTCCATGGGCGTATATCTGGACCCGAAATGGGGCATTATAGATTATTTCAAAGAGCAGAAGAGATTGGGACGTATTAAGCATTTGGGTTTCTCCAGTCATGGACGTGTGGATAATTTGCGAGAGTTTTTGGATATTTGCGGCGAGGATATGGAATTTTGCCAGATTCAGTTAAATTATTTGGACTGGACTCTGCAGGAAGCCAAGGAAAAATACGAGCTTTTGACGGAACGTGGTATTCCGGTTTGGGTAATGGAACCTGTGCGCGGCGGCAAGCTTGCCAAGTTGGATGAGTTTACCGAGGCCAAGTTAAAAGAGGTTCGTCCGGGCGCTTCTATTGCATCTTGGGGCTTCCGTTTCCTTCAGGAGTTGCCAAATGTAACGATGATATTAAGCGGCATGTCCAATATGGAGCAAATGATAGACAACGTAGATACTTTTGCAGAGTACAAGCATTTAAGCGAGGCAGAGGTGCAGTTGCTTTTGGATATTGCGGAAGGACTAAAGAAGTCTATTCCTTGTACCGCTTGCCGTTATTGCTGCGATGGTTGTCCAATGGGATTAGATATTCCGATGTTGATTGCTACTTACAACGAAATTCGCGTGGCGCCGGTGACCAATTCCATTATGCGTATTGAAGCGCTCCCGGAAGATAAAAGACCAAGCGCATGTATAAGCTGCGGCAAGTGTGCAAGAGTTTGTCCGCAAAATATCGATATTCCGCAGGTGCTCAAAGATTTTACCAAAGCGATGGAAAAAATTCCGAGTTGGGCAGAAATTTGCCGTCAGAGAGAGGCAGCACAATCCGCCGGAAAGTAATTCGGCAAGGGGAGTATGAAATAACAGGAGGAGACCATGGAGGTTACTTTACAAAATCTTACCAAAAAATTTCCAAATAGGGATAAAAAGAAAAAAGGTGACGTTATCGCGGTGGATCACTTTAACATAGAAATTCCGGACGGCAAGCTGATTGCGCTGTTAGGACCTTCCGGATGCGGCAAGAGTACTATGTTGAATTTGATTAGCGGTTTGCAGAAACCTACCGAGGGCAAAATCTTTTTCGGTGAGGATGATGTAACCGAACTTCCGCCGGAAAACCGCGGAATTGGCTTGGTATTTCAAAATTATGCCTTGTATCCGCACCTTACGGTGAAGCAAAATATTACATTTCCTTTAGAGAATTTAAAGGGTGAGGAGAAGCTTACCAAGGCAGAAATGAATGCCCGTGCTTTGGAGGCTGCTAAATTAGTTCAGATTGACGGACTTTTGGAGCGAAAACCTTCCGAACTTTCCGGAGGTCAGCAGCAGCGAGTTGCTATTGCACGTGCCATTGTAAAGATGCCTCGCGTGCTCTTGCTTGATGAGCCACTTTCTAACCTGGATGCACGCCTTCGTCTTCAGACCAGAGAAGAAATCCGCAGAATCCAGAGAGAAACCGGTATTACGACTATTTTTGTTACCCATGACCA
>JAZOSF010000162.1:0-2936 GCA_045657025.1 Lachnospiraceae bacterium
AACAAAAAGATTTCTATAAATATCACTGTCCGGAAGCATAAATTCAACTTGTTCTTTTACTTTGCCTCCCAATAAGAAAATAGCATTTTTTGCTTCATTTGCTTCTTCTGATATTTTTTCAGACTTATAAGAAACGAAGTAACCACCTATTTTTACAAAAGGAAGACAATATTCAGACAGTGTGGACAAATTTGCGACCGCACGGCTTACGCAGACATCATACTTTTCGCGTAGTTTGTCTGGTTTGGCAAAATCTTCAGCTCTACCATGAATAGTGTCAATGCCGTCTAAACCGAGGTGTATGATTACTTCATCCAAAAATTTAATTCTCTTATTCAAAGAATCCAACAAAGTAACCTTTAAATTAGGAAAAGCAATCTTTAAAGGTAGACCGGGAAAGCCGGCGCCAGTACCGATATCAATCAAAGACAATTCTTTTTTACCTAAATCAAGAGCCTTGATTAAAGATACACTGTCTACAAAATGTTTTTTCATTACTTCTTCGAACTCTGTAATACCTGTTAAATTCATAAAAGAATTCCATTCTACCAAAAGCTCGTAATATTTCATAAATTGATTTACTTGTTTTTCGGATAAGAAAATACCCAATTCTTTTAAATCTTTTTCAAATTGTGTTGTATTATACATTATAACCTCATTATTTATTACGAAGTGTTTCTAAATATACCAAAAGAACGCTAATATCTGCAGGAGAAACACCACTAATACGACTTGCCTGGCCTACGGAAACCGGTCTAAAAGCTTTTAACTTCTGTCTGGCCTCTAAACGCAAGCTTGGAACTTCATCGTAGTCCAGATTTTCCGGTATTTTTTTCTTTTCCATCTTCTTGTATTGTTCAACCTGGCGAAGCTGGCGTTCAATATAACCTTCATACTTTAATTCAATTTCAACCTGTTCAATCACATCAGAAGGTAACGGTTTTCTTTCGGGATCAATTTCTGCAAGAATTTCATAGGTTAATTCCGGTCTGCACATAAGTTCCGCTAAGGAAGTGCCGGTTTTTAAGGCACTGCTCTGATGTTTTGCCAAAAATTCCTGAATCTTCTTATTGGCACCGATTGGCGTTTCTTTTAATCTTTTAACTTCCGCGTCAATACTTTCTTTCTTCACCGTGGTAGCGTGATAAACCTCTTCGGAAACCAATCCAACTTCATAACCTATTTTTCTGAGTCGCATGTCCGCATTATCCTGGCGAAGCAACAATCGATATTCCGCTCTGGAGGTCATCATTCGATAAGGCTCAAAATTGTCTTTTGTAACCAAATCGTCAATAAGCACACCTATGTATGCTTCGGAACGGTCCAGTACAATCTGCTCTTTGCCCTGACAGAAAAGCGCTGCATTAATACCTGCAATAAGACCTTGCGCTGCCGCTTCTTCATAACCGCTGCTGCCATTAAACTGCCCGCCACAGAACAAACCTTGAATTTTCTTGGTTTCCAAAGTAGCATATAACTCTCTCGGATTAATACAATCATACTCGATTGCATAAGCATTTCTTACGATTTTACAATTTTCCAGCCCCGGTACGGTTCTGTACATTGCAAGCTGCACATCTTCCGGCAAACTGGAAGACATACCGCCCACATACATTTCATTGGTATAAATGCCCTCCGGTTCAATAAACACCTGATGACGCTCTTTATCCGCAAACTTAACAACTTTATCTTCAATAGAAGGACAGTATCTCGGGCCGGTTCCTTCAATAACCCCTGCGTAAATTGGAGAACGATCCAAATTTGCGCGGATAATGTTATGAGTTTCTTCGTTTGTATACGTTAACCAACAAGAAACCTGCTCTTTTTGAATAGATTCAGGGTCAGTACTAAACGAAAAAGGTATAACCCGCTCGTCACCCAATTGTTCTTCCATTTTGGAAAAATCAATGCTTCGTTTATCCATACGTGCAGGGGTACCGGTTTTAAAACGGCGCATTTCCAAACCTAAATCTTGCAAAGATTTCGTTAAATGCGTGGCAGCTTGCAAACCATTAGGGCCTGTATAAGTAATCGCTTCCCCACACAAACATCTTGCATTTAAATACGTACCGGTACAAATTATAACTGCTTTTGCCTCATAAATAGTACCTGTAAAGGTTTTTACACCGGTAATATATTTTTTACCATCTTTTTCTTCTGCCAGAAGTTCACAAACTTCTGCCTGCTTTACTGTAAGATGCTCCTGGTTTTCCAAAATACGGCGCATTTCTCTTGTATAATCGCTTTTATCAGCCTGTGCTCTTAAAGAATGAACCGCCGGACCCTTTGAAACATTTAACATTTTAGACTGGATAAAGGTTTTGTCGATATTTTTACCCATTTCTCCGCCAAGGGCGTCTATTTCACGAACTAAATGACCCTTGGATGAACCACCAATATTTGGATTACATGGCATGAGTGCAATACTGTCTACACTTACCGTAAAAATAACCGTTTCTAATCCCATTCTTGAAGTAGCAAGTGCAGCTTCGCATCCGGCATGGCCGGCACCAATTACACATACGTCTACTTTTTCTCTAATTTCTGGCATATTTATCACTCTTTCTAAAAACTATTTACCCATACAGAACTTTGAAAAGATTTCATTTACTAAATCTTCGCCAACTTCTTCGCCAATGATAGTACCTAAAGATGCATATGCACTCATCAAGTCAATGCTAAGGAAATCCTCAGGCATATCTTCTTCAATACTTCTTTGTACCATCAAAAGGCTTTTCTTTGCATCCATCAAAGCTTCTTTATGACGTAAATTTGTTATATATACTTCATCATTGAAGGTAATTTCACCGTTAAAGAACATTTCTTTCATTTGTTCTTCAAAAATATCAATACCAATATTTTCTTTGGTTGATGTCTTAATAATAGGAAGATTTTCTGCAGCTTCTCCTATAGTTTCTAAAAGAACTTCCTTTAAT
>JAZOSF010000163.1:0-4633 GCA_045657025.1 Lachnospiraceae bacterium
CGGAAATAACCGTAATATTTAAAACATCATATAATCTGTGATAAGCTTGGAATACATCTCCCTCAAAGCCGGTACATCCCAAAGAAAGTAAGTATTCTCCGCCTTGTAAGCTCATTACCTGGGTAAAGGATACTTCCTTTACCTCGCCTGCGCTTACGCTATCCAAAAAGGCTTTTTCGTACATCGTATTAGTACCGGTAATCTCAGTGCCTCGAGCATTTTTGAATTTGTACGTAAAAATCGGTGCCGGCTTATCTGCCAAAAATCTAACTTTGTAATGAATGGTAAATTTGGTACCCTTCACAATTGCGGTAGTTCTCACACCATTTTCGTCGGTAATATAATAGTCAAAAATCTCAGCTTCCTTGGTACCATACTCTAAAAGCTGTGGGTTGTGACCTGACGCCTCCGCTGCAAGTGCACGTATCTCTTCATCATCAAGTAGCGTCTCCTCGTTGTCTGCTACCTGATACTGGCCAACAAGTACCTGCTTATAAGCATCGATCATATCCCTTGCAGGACCCTCTCCCAGCTTCTCGCCCTTGTTGAGTAATACAACACGGTCGCAATACTTCTGAATGCTAGACAAATCATGACTTACAAATACAATGGTCTTACCCATCTTTTTGAACTCTTCAAATTTATGGTAGCACTTTGCCTGGAAAAATACATCGCCAACGCTTAATGCCTCATCTACAATTAATATCTCAGGATCAATGTTAATGGCAACCGCAAATGCCAAACGCACAAACATACCGGAAGAATATGTTTTGCATGGTTGATACACATAATCTCCAATATCGGCAAATGCTAAAATATCATCTAATTTAGCGGTTATTTCTTCCTCCGTAAAGCCCATCATAGTGCCGTTTAAATACACGTTCTCAATACCGTTGTATTCCATGTTAAAACCTGCACCGAGCTCTAATAACGCGGAAATACGGCCGTTTACAGACACCTTGCCTGCACTTGGATTTACTACGCCGGTAATGATTTTTAAAATGGTGGACTTGCCGGAACCATTGGTACCGATAATACCTACACATTCACCCTGATGAATTTTAAAATCTACACCTTTTAATGCCTCGTGCTCTTTATAATTATGCTTGCCTACACCAAGCGCATCCAGCACTCTGTGAAAAGGCTTATGATATAATTTATATACTTTTTTAACGCCTTCTACGGAAATGGCAATTTTATTTTCGTTCATAAACACCCTTATAGCACATCTGCAAAATGGAATTTTAATTTATCAAACAGTTTACGTCCTACAAACAATAACCCCAAGGAAACTACCCAAAAATACAGTGTATATTCCGGTCTTTCCCAAAACCATTGTCTGCCATAGATTGCATTTCGATAACCGGTTACTACATAGCACACCGGATTTAACTTAATAATAAATGCAATTACAGGGCTCCAGTTATTTGCCATGGTAATATCCCAAAGCACCGGTGTTGCCCACATGCCCAGCTGCAATCCGATAGAAATAATTTGGGTTAAATCCCTAAAAAATACTACAATTGAACTGGTAATGTAACTAAGCCCCAAGGAAAATACAAGCAGTCCCAAACTGTAATAAACGATCTGAATCATATAGATACTTGGCTTGTACCCATATAGCAAGGATACAACCAAGAGTACCACTGCAAAAAAAGCATGAATAAATACTGCTGCCATTACTCGAACCGTTGGCAGAATATTAATATTAAACACCACTTTTTTAACAAGATACTGGTACTCCAAAAGACTGGCTGTGCCATTATTTAAGGCTTCACTAAAGAAAAACCATGGTACCAGACCCGCTGTCAAAAACAACACATACGGAACATTTACGCCTTCTGCAATGCTTTGATACTTTTGGTTCATAATACCTTGAAAAACAAACCAATACATCAAAACCGTAATGACCGGCTGAATCATGGCCCACACAGCGCCCAAAGAAGAACCCGCATAACGCTTTTTAAAATCGTTCTTGGCTAATTTCCAAATCAAGCGCCTATTTACTAAAAATTCTTTCATAAAGATATACCTTTGTAACGTCTATCATTATTTTCGGCTTGCTACATACTCACTGATGCCGCCCCATTTGCTGTCCTTTTCGCTCAAAGTAAGCTCCATACCTTCCGGAATTGGCCATTCAACACCAATTTCAGGATCATTATAAAGGAGCCCACCCTCATCATTTGGATGATAGAAATCTGTACATTTATATGCGAACTCTGCATAATCACTAAGCACTAAAAATCCATGTGCAAAGCCCTTTGGAATAAAGAACTGCTTTTTGTTTTCTTCGGATAAATGCACGCCATACCACTGACCAAATGTAGCAGAGCCTTCACGTAAATCCACTGCCACGTCAAATACTTCGCCACGCAATACTCTAACAAGCTTGTCCTGTGGAAATTCTTTCTGGAAATGCAATCCGCGAAGCACGCCTTTTTTAGATGCTGACTGATTGTCCTGTACAAACACTTCCGGAATTCCGGCTTCCTTATAATCATTGTAGTTGTATGTTTCCATGAAATAGCCTCTGCTATCTCCGAATACGGTTGGTGTAATAACTTTTAAGCCAGCAATATGGCAGGTTTCTACTGTAATTTTACCCATTTTATTAACTCCTATAAACCATTTGCAACATCTACTAAATATTTGCCGTAATCCGTCTTCATAAGTGGCTCTGCAAGCTTTAATAATTGCTCCTTATCAATGAAACCTCTCTTGTAAGCGATTTCTTCAATACAAGACACATATAAGCCCTGTCGCTTCTGGAATGCTGCAACGAAATTTGCTGCATCCAACAAAGCATCATGATTACCGGTATCCAGCCATGCAAAACCTCTGCCCATAGTTTCTACACGCAAAGTACCTCTGCGCAAATATTCATTATTGATACTTGTTATTTCGATTTCGCCACGTGCACTTGGTTTTACGTTCTTTGCTATTTCTACAACATCATTATCGTAGAAATAAAGCCCTGGAACCGCATAGTTACTCTTTGGATTTTGTGGTTTTTCTTCGATAGAAACAGCCATGCCGTTTTCATCAAATTCTACTACGCCGTATTCTCTAGGATCACGAACATAGTAACCGAAAATAGTAGCGCCGCTCTCTCTTGCAGCTACTGTTCTAAGTAACTGTGAAAAGCTCTGGCCATAGAAAATATTATCGCCTAATACTAATGCAACATTATCATCACCAATAAATTCCTCACCGATAATAAACGCATCTGCAAGGCCTCTTGGCTTGTCCTGAATTGCATATGTGAACTTCATACCAAGCTGACTGCCGTCGCCTAAAAGTTCCTCAAACACTGGCAAATCTCTTGGTGTGGAAATAATAAGAATTTCTCTAATACCTGCAAGCATCAATGTGGATAATGGATAATAAATCATTGGCTTGTCATAGACCGGCATAATCTGCTTAGAGATTGCTTTTGTCAATGGATAAAGTCTGGTTCCTGAACCGCCTGCTAAAATAATTCCCTTCATGGTAAACTCCTTTTTTATCGATTATTAATAACCTAAATAACTCATATTTAAATCTACATTTCCTTTAATACCGGAAATGGTACCTGTGCATGAATACTGCCACATATCGTATCTGCCTGCATAATTTGGCTCTTTTGCATATTGAGCAAGCCATATCTTGGTGCTGCTTGGGAACTGATCTATATCCATATAATTATACAACCAATTCTTATTGGCATATACACCCGCTCTGTAACCTGCGTTAGTAATTGTCTTACAGAATGCCTTACATACTGCAGTTCTTTGTTTTACGCTAAGTCCGTCAGCACGTCCGTTCTTAGAAGTATTGGAATATTCTACATCCAAGAAAATCGGATATGTCATTTGATAACCGCTGATAGAATTTAATACCATGGAAGCTTCTTCTACGGCTTCAATTTCATCGATTGCCTGTGAGAAGAAGTATACACCCACTTTTAACCCTGCATTTAATGCTCCTTTAATATTAATGTGGTATCTGGAATCCTCTACCAAAACGCCGGATCCGTAACCACGATAACCGCAGCGGATAATAACAAATTCTACACCTGATTTTGCAACAGCACTCCAATCGATAGAACCATTGTGGCTGGATACGTCTATTCCAAATTTTGTATTGCCTTTGGTCAATACACCCTTGTCATCAAATTTATAAATAACGCCTCTGATTACCTGTTCGCCGGTAACTGCCTTGCCGTTTGCATCAAAGTAATATAATGCGCCGTCAATGGTGTTCCAACCGGTATATTTGTAGCCCACTTCCTTTACATAAAACTTCACGTTTGTCTTGCCGTAATCTAACGCAGTAGCAGCCTTATACTTGTCGCCATCTTTTATGTAAACTTCTTTACCGTCCTTGGTTTTCAACGCAATCGGTGTCGGCGTCGGTGTTGGTGTTGCAGTCGGTGTTGCAGTCGGTGTTGCCGTTGGTGTTGCTGTTGGTGCCGGCGTCGGTGTTGCTGTTGGTGCCGGCGTCGGTGTTGCCGTTGGTGCCGGCGTCGGTGTTGCCGTTGGTGCCGGCGTCGGTGTTGACGTTGGTGCCGGCGTCGGTGTTGACGTTGGTGCCGGCGTCGGTGTTGCCGTTGGTGTCGGCGTTGGTTCCGGTGTCGGTTCCGGTGTCGGTT
>JAZOSF010000164.1:0-6737 GCA_045657025.1 Lachnospiraceae bacterium
TTACGCTGCTCCTCTTCCAGTATTTGCAGTACTTTTTCCTCTGCCTGAAAAGCCTTTGCAACCTGAATGCGATTTATCATATGATTTTCTATGTACTCGATAATTGTCAATCGAAGTAGTTTCTCTTTTCCCTCAAAATCACATATATTTACAACAGAGAAAAAAATATACAGTTCCAAAAAGGAAATCAAGTAAAATGGTGATATTTCACGAATTGTCATTTCTGCCATGATTCCTCTAAAGGCACCCAGTCCTGCAAAAAAAATGCTGGCGAGCAAACTTTGACCGCTAAAAAAACGCCACGTATGTATTTTAAACCCATTAAATTTTAGTCTGGTAACGGCTTTATCCACAAAAACCTCTACATTAACTTGCTCTTCCTTTGTTTCTTTTTTTCCATAACTATTTAAAAATTTAGTTTTTATAGCTTTAAGCTCTCTTCTTTTCGTGATAGACATATTTTCGGCCTCTTTGATAAAGCGATTGTATTTTATGGCCAAAAACAAAAGAATTCCCATACTTATGAGAAAAAATATCAGCATTCCTATACTGACGAAACCCTCTACTAACAAAACACGAAACATATTTACCTCCTTTTGAAATTTGTTATGATAATTATAAAAATTTACATATAATATCTCAAGAAGAAACCCAAAAAACCTCTCCAAAAAGTAATGCTTTTTCCTTTACTTTTCGACAAAAAAACGATAGTATTATAGGTAGGAAAATAAAGAGAGGTTATTTTATGAGATATACAACAAAAGGGACCTGTTCCCGTTTTATTGATTTTGATATAGAAGATGGTCTTGTTAAAAATGTAGTATTTACCGGTGGTTGCAACGGCAATTTAAAAGGAATCGGTGCTTTAGTGGACGGCATGGAAGTTCATGATGCTATCCAAAGACTTACCGGCATTACTTGCGGAATGAAACCAACTTCTTGTCCGGATCAGTTGGCCAAAGCTCTCACTGAAGCATTAGCAGGAAATTTATAATAAGAGGATAACCATGAAAAAAATAGTTTTAACAGGTGGCGGTACTGCCGGCCATGTAACACCAAACATTGCTTTACTTCCTTATTTAAAAGAATCCGGCTTTGAAATAAGTTACATTGGATCTTATGACGGTATCGAAAAGCGTTTAATTAATGATTTTAATATACCTTATTATGGTATCGCTACAGGTAAATTCCGTAGATATTTTGATATAAAGAATTTTACAGACCCGTTCCGTGTATTAAAAGGATTTAACGAAGCCAAGAAAATCTTAAAAACCATCTCTCCGGATGTAGTTTTTTCCAAAGGCGGTTTTGTTAGTGTTCCGGTAGTACGAGCTGCTGCCAGCCTTGGCATACCTTGTATTATTCATGAGTCTGATATGACACCGGGGCTTGCCAACAAATTATGTATTCCGGTTGCTTCCAAGGTTTGTTGCAATTTCCCGGAGACCATTAACCTTTTACCGGAAGGCAAAGCTGTCCTTACCGGGTCCCCTATTCGCGAAGAGTTAGCACTTGGATCCAAAGAAGCCGCACTTAGTATGTGTAATTTCCACAACACCAAGCCTGTTATCTTGGTTATGGGCGGGTCTTTAGGTGCAAACAGCATTAACCAGTGTGTTCGCAAGGCACTTCCTGTTTTATTAGAAAAATATCAGGTTGTTCATATTTGCGGTAAAGAAAAAATCGACAATCTTTTACTGAATACACCGGGTTATAAGCAGTTTGAATATGTGAAAGAAGAACTGAAAGATTTATTTGCTATGGCAGATATTGTTATCAGCCGCGCCGGTGCCAATGCTATTTGTGAGCTCTTAGCATTAAACAAGCCAAACCTTTTAATTCCACTCTCTGCACGAGCTTCTCGCGGAGACCAGATTTTAAATGCTAACTCCTTTAAAAATCAAGGCTTTAGTATGGTTTTAGACGAAGATGATCTGGCAGAAGAAACTTTAATCAAAGCTACGGATGAACTTTTCGCAACCCGCGAAAATTATCTTAAAGCTATGAAAGAAAGTAAATTTACAGATTCTATTTCCAGCATTATAAATTTAATCAAAGAAGTTGCAAACAAATAATTTAAAGAGCCTTTGTTTTTTTACAAAGGCTCTTTTCTTATGTACCTTATTCAATCTCCTGTTCCAATTTCTGAAACATTTCATCGGTAAAAAAATCATAGAAAGTTACATCCAATCCATCACAGATTTTTTTAATCGTGCAAATTCCTGGGTTTTTGCTGGATCCACTTGCAATGCTTTTTATTGTGCTTGGATGAACGCCCGCAATATAGGCAAGCTTATTTAAGTTCACACCTCTTTTTTTGCAGTAAAATTCCAGCCGAACTACGACCGCCTCTCGACTTTTCATGATAAAAAATCCCCCTTTTTATTATGTATTCCTATTCTACACGAATTTTGTCGATGACGCGGACGTTATATCGTCTTTATTTATATTTTTGTTGCTTTTTTTATTTTTTTTGGTAGAATTTTATTGTTGAATGTTTTTACCTATAAATTTCGAAGGAGTTTTCATGAGTATTTTAAATGTTGAAAATTTGACACACGGTTTTGGCGACAGAGCTATTTTTAATAATGTTTCTTTCCGCCTTTTAAAGGGAGAGCATATCGGATTAATCGGTGCTAATGGGGAAGGTAAATCTACCTTTATGAATATTATTACCGGTAAATTACAGCCGGATGAAGGCAAAATCGAATGGTCTAAGAATGTGCGTGTTGGTTATTTGGATCAGCACACCTCTTTGCAGGCCGGTATGACTATCCGTTCCGTTCTCTCTTCTGCTTTTGATTTCCTTTATGAAATGGAAGCAGAAATGAATGAGATTTGCGAAAGAATGGGTGATTGTACAGAAGAAGAGCTTTATCAGTACATGGAAGATTTGGGTACTATCCAGGAAATGCTGACGGTTCATGATTTTTACTTGATTGATTCTAAAGTAGAAGAAGTTGGCCGTGCACTGGGTCTTGCAGATATTGGTTTAGACAAGGATGTTACCGATTTGTCTGGCGGTCAGCGTACGAAAGTTTTGTTGGGTAAGCTTTTGTTAGAAAAACCTGATATTTTATTATTAGACGAGCCTACCAACTATTTAGATGTGGAGCATATTGAATGGCTGAAGCGTTATTTAAATGAATACGAAAATGCATTTATTTTAATTTCTCATGATATTCCTTTCTTAAATAGCGTTATTAATTTGATTTATCATATGGATAATCAGGAATTGAATCGCTATGTGGGTGATTATGACAAGTTCCAAGAAGTTTATGCCATGAAAAAAGCACAATTAGAGGCAGCTTACAATAAACAGCAGAAAGAAATTGCTGACTTGAAAGATTTTGTTGCACGAAACAAAGCCCGCGTTGCTACCAGAAATATGGCAATGTCACGTCAGAAAAAGCTGGACAAAATGGATATGATTGAGCTTTCTGCTGAAAAACCGAAGCCGGAATTTAACTTTAAAGAAGCCAGAACACCGGGACGTTATATTTTCCAGACCAAAGATTTAGTTATCGGCTATGAGGAGCCTTTGAGCAAACCTTTAAACCTTGAAATGGAGCGCGGTCAAAAGATTGTTCTTGTAGGTAGCAACGGTATTGGTAAAACCACTCTTTTAAAGAGTATTCTTGGTTTAATTCCGCCAATCAGCGGTTCTGTAGAACAGGGAGACTATTTGGAGATTGGTTATTTTGAGCAGGAAATGCCACAGAACATTACAACAACTTGTATTGAAGAAATCTGGCAGGAATTCCCGGGCTACACTCAGTATCAGGTTCGTTCCGCCCTTGCAAAATGCGGTCTTACTACCAAGCACATCGAGAGCTTGTGCAAGGTTTTGTCCGGTGGCGAACAGGCAAAAGTTCGTTTATGCAAGTTAATCAATAAAGAAACAAACATTTTACTTCTTGATGAGCCTACCAATCACTTGGATGTAGATGCTAAAGAAGAATTAAAAAGAGCCCTTAAAGCATATAAGGGCAGCATTTTGATGGTTTGCCATGAACCGGAATTTTATGATGGTTTGGCAACAGATGTATGGGATTGTAGTAAGTGGACTACGAAGTTGATTTAAAGGGACTGTATAATAAAAAATAATAAATAGGAGGGTGCTCTATCTTTGCTTCTGAGACACGTTTTTCAACGGTCTCACAAACAAAGATAGAGTTCCCTCCTCATTTTACATATCTTACTAAAAAGAATTAACTACAACAACTGCCATAGCAAATAGCGTAATTAAAACATACAATAAAATCACATTATATGCTGAAACAAAAATTAATCTCCATTTTCCCCACTTCTTCAATACTCCGTACGTAATCCCCGATATAAAATTACCAACAATTAACAAAATACACCAAAATAAAACCACAGGAATAATAAATGGAGAAATAATCTTTTCTGCAGCTAATGGAAACATCAAAAAAGCTATTAAGAAAAAGACAGTACTTATAGATGCATATATGCTTACTTTATTAAACATTATGTACTCCTTTATATATTAATTATCCTCCAGCAGCTCTTTCAAAAACTCAGAATAATCATCTCTTCCATCTTTGATAAACTTAATGGCTCTAGATGGATGAATATTTAAGGAACCGGTAAGCATATAGGGTATATCAAAGCCCCAGGTTGCGCCGGTTTCTTTAATTTGGGGCATTTCTGCTGCAATAAAATCCATAATTGGATAAATACTGTATTTTGGATTACGAAGCATGGAAAGCAAAGATTCCATATGGCAGTTTCCTGCGCCTCGGCCCATACCGCTTACAGTACCATCTAAGTAACTGGCACCGGTTCGCATGGATTCGATAGTATTTGCAAAGGCAAGCTGTTGATTATTATGTGCATGGATACCTATTTTCTTGCCGTATTGGTCTGCAATGTTCTTATATAATTGAGTAAGGCGTAATGCCTGCTCAGGAAAAAGAACGCCAAAACTGTCCACCAGATAAATAACATCCACATTTGTTTTGCCTAAAAGTTCAAGCCCTTTCATCAAATCATCTTCCTGAACTTTAGAAATTGCCATAATATTTACGCAAGTTTCGTATCCCTTTGCATGGGCATCTTCAATCATGTCAATAGCAAGCGGTAACTGGGAAATATAGGTGGCAACACGAATCATATCAATGGGACTTTCAGAGCGCGGTAAGATATCTCTTTTGTAATTGGTACGTCCGGCATCAGCCATAACTGCAATCTTTAAACTGGTATTATTATCACCTACAATTGCACGGATATCTTCATCTTTAGAAAATTTCCACTTACCATATTCCTTTTCGCTAAACATATCCGGGTCTGCTTTGTAACCAAACTCCATATAGTCCACGCCGGCTTTTACATTTGCAAGATATAATTTACGCACAAAATCATCTGTAAAAGAAAAATTATTTACAATACCTCCATCACGAATGGTAGCATCCAAAATTCTTACGTCTCTTCTAAAAGCAACTAAATTATTGTCCATAAGAATCTCCTTTTTTATTCTTCTTCATAAATCTCTTCTGTTTCCTCTAAAATTTCCTCATCATAATCAGGCGTAGGAATTTCTCTTTGAACCAATGCAACCTGTGCAACGGCTACTCCTTCATCCAGGTTAATTAATTTCACACCAGAAGTGATACGTTTCAAAATACTGATTTCATTTACGCGAATCTGAATGATAATACCTTCTGTAGTAATCATCATAATTTCATTATCATCGTTTACAGCCTTAAATCCAATCAGTCGGCCGGTCTTTTCGGTGATATTGTAACATTTTACACCTTTACCGCCACGATTCTGAACATGGAATTCTTCCACATTAGTGCGTTTACCCATACCATTTTCAGAAACAAAAAGCATTGCCTCGCCGTCTGAATCAATCTGCATACCAATAATTTCATCGTCTTTATCTACATTCATACCGATAACACCCATAGAGGTACGACCGGTTGCTCTTACATCCGTTTCTTTGAAGCGGATACACATACCATTCTTGGTTGCCATGAAAATTTCAGAATCTTTTGTAGTTACTTTTACTTCGATAAGTTCATCATCTTCACGGATTACAATTGCATTCAAACCGTTCTTACGAACATTCTGGTAATCCATAAGAGGTGTTTTCTTTGCTATACCCTTCTTTGTAACCATAAATAAATTCTTATCTTCTTCATATTCTTTTAAAGGAATAATCGCAGAAATCTTTTCCCCTGCTTCTAACTGAAGAAGATTTACAATAGCGGTACCGCGAGCTGTTCTACTTGCTTCCGGTATTTCGTAAGCTTTAATACGATATACTCGACCCTTATTTGTAAAGAACATAATGTAGTGATGGGTTGTAGTCATAAGAAGATCTTTAATAAAGTCATCTTCAATAGTCTGCATACCTTTAATACCTTTACCACCACGGTTTTGCGCTCTGAAATTATCTACTGTCATTCGCTTAATATAACCTAAATTGGTCATAGCAATAACGGTATCTTCTCTTTCGATCATATCTTCATCGGTAAACTCAGAATCATCAATACCGATTTGAGAACGTCTTTCATCACCGAATTTATCAGAAATAAGAGTAATTTCTTCCTTAATAACGCCTAAAAGCTTCTTTTCATCGCTTAAAATTTCTTTGTAATAAGCAATTTTTTGCTGTAATTCTAAATGTTCGTTTTCAAGCTTGTCTCTTTCCAAACCGGTAAGAGCTTTCAAACGCATATCTACGATTGCCTGAGCCTGCGCTTCGCTTA
>JAZOSF010000165.1:0-10416 GCA_045657025.1 Lachnospiraceae bacterium
CGCCTGTATGTCCTCTGTCATGTGAGCAAAAATGGCTTCATAATTGTAACTTCCGTCTTCCTGATGTGCAGCCGACTCCACCGGGTCATGAAGCAAAATATCGCCTACCATAAGTATAGACAGTGTTGCAGGCACTACCGATTCTGAATCCAGAGTATCTGTTTCGTTCATGTAATTTACGGTTTCATGTATTACGGTTTCATTCTGTAAATTTTCTGAAATGACTTCTGTATTTGAATCTTCCGGCAAGCCGCAACTCACCAAAAATAAACATACAAAAACATACAACAAATATTTTTTCATAATGGTTTGTCTATTTCATCCATTCTCCAAATTCAGCAAGTGGAATAAACTTCGCATTGCCATCTTTGTAAACCTTGCTTCCATACGTGTCCTCACGGACAATCATTAGTGCATTATCCTCAAGAATTTCACCGCAATATGCTGCAAACGCATCCATTACCAAAGTAGGCTTGATGTTTCCTTCACTGCTGGCATTAACTAACAAATACAAACTATCTTCTGATACTTGATATTCATAAATAGCAGGCTTTAAATCAATTTCTGCTGTGCCTTTTTTGGTAGCTTTGGTTACAAGAATCTGTGGTTGATTCATGAAATCTATAAATTTCTGTTGCCAGCCTTCCTTTAAGGCTCTGTCATCTCTAAATGAAATGCTATATCCTGCAGCTGCTACACTTGCCATAGCATTGCCTGCTTTGTCCGGCAAAAGACGTACATCCGTAATCTGAATCCACGGTGTACTTACTGCATTAAACTTATCCATAAATTCCTGACTGGAAATCGGTGTCAAAATCTCTACATCAAAATATTCACCGTTACTCTCTAGTCCAACTCCTAAAGGAGATGCAAAAGACATAATCTGATGTGGGCTGAAACCTGTAGAATATGCTACATCAATTTCTGCGCGACGAAGTCCCTTCTGGAAAAAGCGCATTACATCTAAGTGTCCGATAAATTTTACCGGACCAAATTTTTTGAATTTAATTCTTAGTTTCAAAGCACACACCTCCTCCAAACCTCATGGCACCACAACCTTGGCATTGCATACGACAGTTTGGAGTTACTGTCTCGCCTAATGCTTTTTGCCATTCTCTCTTTAAAAATGCCTTGGTTACACCGCAATCAATAAAATCCCAAGGGAAAATTTCATCCAAGTCGCGTTCTCTTGTCGTATAGAATCCAATATCCACACCACATTCTTCAAAGCTTTCCAACCACTTGTCATTATCAAAGTACTCGCTCCAAGCATCATAAACGCAGCCTTTTTCATATGCTTTTAAAATAACATCTGCAATTTTTCGGTCGCCACGAGCAAAAACACCCTCTAAAACGCTTACATCTGCTTCGTGATAATTGTATTTGATAGACTTTTGATTTAACTGAGATGCAATGGCACGCTTAGTCTGGTGTGCCTTCTCAATAAATTCCTCTTTTGTAAACTGCTTTGCCCACTGAAATGGTGTGAACGGTTTTGGAATAAAGAAAGAGGTACTTGTTACTATTTGAACCTTGCCATTTACACGCTTGTCCTTTGGAACGGTTTCAAAAAAAGTTGCCGCAATCTTGTTGGAAAGTTCTGCAATACCGCGGATATCCTCCTCGGTTTCCGTTGGAAGACCAAGCATAAAATATAATTTAACTTTGGTCCAACCACCCTCAAATGCAAGTGCTGCACCTTTTAAAATCACTTCTTCGGTGAGGCCTTTGTTAATAACGTCACGTAATCTTTGACTACCTGCCTCCGGTGCAAAAGTTAAACTGCTCTTTTTTACATCCTGGACTTTGCTCATAACATCCAAAGAGAACGCATCAATTCGTAAAGATGGCAAAGAAATATTAGTATGTCGCTTATTACACTCTTCAATCAAGAAATCAATCAATTCCGGAAGTAGCGAATAATCACTGGAGCTCAAGGAGCTCAAAGATATCTCCTCATATCCGGTGTTTCTTAAAAGTTCTACTGCGTATTGCTTTAACTTGTCTACATCACGCTCACGCACAGGACGATAAATCTGTCCCGCCTGGCAGAAACGGCATCCGCGAATACAACCTCGCTGAATTTCTAAAACAACGCGATCCTGAGTCGCCTTAATATAAGGAACCACCGTTTTGGTCGGATAATAACAATCGGATACATCCATTTCAATTTCCTTTAAAACAGTAGTAGGAACATCCTCTTTTATTGGGTTAAAACTTGCAATTGTACCATCTTCCTTGTACTGCACATCATACATGCTCGGCACATACATACCCGGTACTTTGCTTGCTTCATATAAAAACTCCCTGCGACTTTTACCTTCTTTACGGCATGCTTTATACACATCCAAAAGCTTGCGATACTGAGTCTCACCTTCACCAATATAGAACATATCAAAAAAGTCAGCTATCGGTTCCGGATTATACGTACACGGACCACCACCAATTACAATCGGATAGTCCCAACCATCACCTCTCTCAGAAGCTTTTAAAGGAATCTGTGCCAAGTCCAAAACTTGTAAAATATTGGTATAACACATTTCATACTGGATAGTTATTCCAAGAAAATCAAAATTTTTTATAGGTTCTTGGGACTCTAATGCAAACAACGGAATCTGTTCCTTGCGCATAATTTCATCCAAATCTACCCATGGACTGTATACGCGTTCGCACCAAGTATCTTCAAATTCATTCAGCATACCATACAAAATCTGAATGCCCTGATGTGACATGCCTATTTCATACACATCCGGGAAACACATGGCAAAGCGGATATCCACTTTATTTTTATCTTTTATCACCGCATTCACTTCGTTACCGATGTAACGAGCCGGCTTGTCTACTTTCATTAAAATGTCATCTGATAATGCTAATTTATAATTCATCAAAGAATAACCTCTTTTATTTTATAAAATCTTCTCTCATCGGCGTAAAGAAATCCACCAAAATGCCTGCTTCAATACACTCGCACCCATGCATAACGCTGTTCTGTTTTAGTAAAGTATCACCTGCTTTTACCACATAAGTTTCTTCACCGATAGTAAAACGAAAAGCCCCTTTTGCAACATATGTTATCTGGGTATGTGGATGGCTGTGCATAGAACCGATTGCACCCACTTCAAAAACGTTTTCTACAACCATAGCTTCGTCACAAAAAGCAAGAACTTTGCGGCTCAACCCCGGAGCAGTCACTTCTGCTTCCACATCCTTATTAAAACACCAATTGTTACATTTTCTTTCAACCATATTTACAATCTCCTTTTTATTCAATATTCCATTACTAGAATTATATCATATATGCCTTTAATTGTCATACTTTTTCTGTTATAATATATAAAAACAATATAACTGGAGGATGTTTTATGAAATGGGGTATTTTGGCAACGGGAACCATAGCAAAAAAATTTGCTGCTACCATAAATCAGATGCCGGAGCATGAACTGACAGCCTGTGCATCACGTTCTTTAGACAGAGCACAATCTTTTGCAAAAGAATTTCAAATTACAAAAGCATATGGTTCTTATGAGGACATGCTAAAGGATAAGGAAATCGATGCCATTTATATTGCCACACCCAATAATCTGCATTATGAAAACTGTATGATGTGCCTAAACGCCGGGAAACACGTGCTTTGTGAAAAACCGTTTACACCTACCCGCGCAGAAGCCGAAAAATTATTTGCACTCGCAGAAGAAAAAGGTCTTTTTATTATGGAGGCTTTTTGGATTCGATTTCTTCCTGCACTTCGTAAAATGCAAGAACTTATCAAAAGTGGGGTCATCGGTGACGTAGTCTGGGCAAGAAGTGACTATGGTTTTATTGCTTCTGGTGACAGAAAAGGACGAAAATTTGATTCCGCACTTGCCGGTGGCGCACTATTGGATATTGGTATTTATAATTTAGGATTCATACGCATGGCAATGAGCGATATGCAGCCAATAAGCTTTGAATCCCAATATCATATCAACGAATATGGTACCGATGACTTTAGCACCATTCTTTTAAAATATCAGAATGGCAAAAGTGCTTGTGTTACCACCTCCATCGGTATACAGATTCCTCGTTATGCTGCTGTTTTCGGCACCAAAGGTTCCATTCTTTTAGATGATTTTCAGCATGCACGGAAGTTTACCGTACAGATATTTGGAGAGAATCCATACACCATCGAATTGCCATGGGAGATAAACGGTTTTGAATATCAAATACGTGAGGTTGAACGTTGCGTGAACCTTGGTATGGCTACCAGCGATATTTTGAAGAAAGAAGATACCTTAGAAACTTTGGAGCTTATGGACAGGATTCGAGATTCTTGGGATATGAAATTTTCATTTGAACAATAATAAACACAAAGGCAGATGTCTTGGTATCAAAATCCAAAACCTCTGCCTTATATTTTATCTTTTTGCCAGTTCCATTGTGATCTCATCCCATGTCACATCTTTTTCAACCATTAGTACCATCATATGATACAAAAAGTCACAGATTTCATATTTGAGTTCATTTGAATTTGGGTTTTTGGCTGCTATAACAATTTCTGTTGCTTCCTCACCTAATTTCTTTAAAACTTTGTCTAAACCCTTGTCAAACAAGTAGTTTGTATAAGATCCTTCCTTCGGATGTTCTTTACGGTTTTTAATAACACTGTATACATCCTCAAAAACCATCGTAGGATTTTTATTTTCAAATTCTGTAGCAGTAATTTCATGAAAGAAACAAGAACGTGAACCGGTATGACATGCTGCACCAATCTGGCTGACTTTTGCCAAAATAGTGTCCATATCACAATCCGCGGACAAACTCTTCACATACTGATAATGTCCGGAGGTATCCCCTTTCAACCAAAGTTCCTGGCGGGAACGACTGTAATAAGTCATTTTACCGGTGCGAAGAGTCTGTAAATACGCTTCTTCATTCATATACGCCATCATCAGCACTTCATTGGTTTGGTAATCTTGAACTATAACCGGAACCATGCCATCAGAATTTACCTTGTAATCTGTCCAAGAAAATTCTGCATCCAACATTTGAATTTCAAAGCCCTCTTCTACTAGTTCCTCTTTTAACTCCCAAACACGAGTTGCCTCCGCAGGAAAACCGCAAACACCTGCGCAGTTTTTTAACTTGCAGTAATTCATGGCGTTATTTTTCATGTTGGATACATTTACATAAAATGGAACTGATGTGCATTCTTTAAAAGAAATCACCTGCAATTCATCTACTTTATCCAAAATTACGCCACAAGCATATTCCTCTATTTGTCCCATATAGCCGGTTAAATTAACTACATCAGAAGCTTTTACTAAAATTTTATTCTTGCCAAACTTCTTGCTCACTTCTTCGGTGATAGATATGCCTGCCTCTGTATCATAATCCAGCACTGCTTGCTTACATCCTGCGTATAAAAGTTTCTTAATATCTTCCATACGTTTTACATTGCCAGTGCCAATTACTGGAATTTCTGCTTTGGAGCAAATATCTTTTAATACATCTAAATTACATTCATGCTCTGCATCTTCTATGGACAAGTCTGTAACCAACAATGCATCTACATGATTGTTGGCATATTTTAATGCCAGCTCCGGCGCAGGAATTTCAAACACAATCTCAGCCATGGGATCAGAAACTGCTTTGCCGTTTTTTAAATATATATTGGAAATAATTTTTTTCTTCATACTCATAAATCCTGTTTTGTTTATTTATAGGCTTCCTTTTGTACTCAACACATCTTTTATACGAGGATCATAACCGGTGGCTCTGTCAAGCGCTTTGGCAAACGCCTTAAACATCGCTTCAATCATATGATGATTATTGCCCGGAGTCAGCATCTTGATATGTAAATTCATTCCGGCACTGTAAGACACCGCATAGAAAAATTCTTTTATAAGCTCTGTCTCCAATTCGCCAACTCGTTCCACTGTAAACTCTGCATCAAAACTCAAATATGGTCTGCCGCACAAATCCAATGCACAAAGTACCAACACTTCATCCATCGGAAGAATAAAGTATCCATAACGACAAATTCCGGCCTTGTCCCCAATCGCCTCTTTTATCGCCTGTCCTAACACAATACCGCAATCCTCTACGGTATGATGTCCATCTACCTGCAAATCGCCATCTATATGCAAATCCATATCAAAAAATCCGTGTTTAGAAAAGCCTTCCAGCATATGGTCGAAAAAACCAATTCCTGTATGGATATTGCTCTTACCGGTTCCATCCACATTTAATTTCAAAGAAATATCGGTTTCTTTTGTTTTTCGGTTAACCGTTGCACTTCTTGACATAATATATCATCTCCTACTCAAATCGTACCTTAATTGAATTTGCATGTGCAGTAAGCCCTTCTTTTTCTGCAAAATATTCAATATCCTTGTGTACTGCCTCCAGTGCATTTCTGGAATAAGAAATAATGCTGCTCTTTTTGATGAAATCATCCACACTAAGTGGTGAGAAAAACTTTGCAGTGCCATTGGTTGGCAAAATATGATTTGGTCCCGCAAAATAATCTCCCAAAGGTTCGGAAGAATATTCACCTAAGAAAATAGCACCTGCATTTTGAATTTGGGTCATCACCTCAAAAGGATTCTTGGTCAGTACTTCCAAATGCTCGGAAGCAATCTCATTTGCTGCATCAATTGCATCTTCCATAGAATCTGCCACTAAAATATAACCATAGTTGTCAATGGACTTACGCATAATATCTGTTCTGGACAACTCGGAAATAAAAACTTCTACCTGCTCAGAAACCGCATTTGCAAGCTCCATGGATGTGGTAATTAAAATTGCACTAGCCAATTCATCATGCTCTGCCTGAGATAACAAATCAGCTGCAACATAGCGAGGATTTGCACTCTCATCTGCCAGAACCAAAATCTCGCTAGGTCCTGCCACAGAATCGATACTTACGTGACCATAAACAGCTTTTTTGGCAAGGGCAACGAAAATATTACCCGGACCGGTGATTTTATCTACTTTTGGAATAGACTGTGTACCAAATGCCAAAGCCGCAATTGCCTGAGCACCACCTACTTTGTAAATTTCGTCCACACCGGCGACTTTTGCTGCAGCCAATGTGCCCGGATTCACTTTGCCGTCTGCTCCCGGCGGTGTCACCATTACCACCTTGGACACACCGGCCACCTTAGCCGGAATTACATTCATAAGAACGCTGGACGGATATGCCGCCTTACCACCCGGAACATACACACCCGCTTTGCCGATTGGGGTAATTTTTTGGCCCAATATGGTACCGTCAGGTTTTGCATCAAACCAACTGTTTCGAACTTGTTTTTCGTGATATGCCTTAATATTGGAAGCGGCCTTTTCCATTACTTCATAGAGTTTTGGTTCAATTGTTTGAACAGCTTCCTCTATCTCAGCCTCTGTTACTCGAATGGTATCTACATTCAACTCACACTTGTCAAACTGCTTGGTAAAGGCAAAAATTGCTTCATCACCTTCTGCTTTTACCTTTTCAATAATATCATTAACGATCGTTTCATATTGACCGTAATTATTAGGACTTCTTTTTAGCAAATCATTTAAAAGACTGGATTTGCTTTCTTTTGATAATGTAACAATTCTCATAACTAATCCTCTACAGTTTTTCTTTTAATGCCATAATCAAATCACGAATGCGTTTGGTCTCCATCTGCATAGACACCTGATTAACAATCATGCGAGCAGAAAGGGGACAAATTTCTTCTAAAACATTTAATCCGTTCTCACGCAATGTAGATCCGGTTTCAACGATATCTACAATCACATCAGATAAAGAAACCAACGGTCCTAATTCAACAGAACCATTTAATTTAATTAAATCTACGGTCTGATGCTTCACATTATAAAAATAATTCTGTGCAATATTTGGATATTTGGTTGCTACACGAATACGCTCATGATTCTTCAAAAGCTCACGTGCACTTTCCGGACCGCATACACACATACGGCACTTGCCAAATCCCAAATCCAAAACCTCATATACTCTTCGGTTTTCTTCTAAAATTGTATCTTTGCCGACCACACCGATGTCAGCTGCTCCATATTCCACATACGTTGGAACGTCAGGACCTTTCGCAAGGAAAAACTTTAATTTCAGCTCCTCGTTGACAAAAATCAACTTTCTGGAATCTTTATCCTTCATCTCTTCACAAGTAATGCCAATTTCTTCTAAAAGTTCCAGTGTCTTCTTTGCCAAGCGTCCTTTTGCCAGAGCAAAGGTTAAATATCTATCTTCATTCATGTTTCATCCTGCCTTATTCCTTGGTTAATATTACGGCTTTGCCGGCCTGACGAAGCTCGCTAGCTTCTTTAAGTGCGTCAGCAAACGTTTTCGCATTATATGTAATAATAACCGCATCCTCTTCTACTTTTACCGGGATTTTTTGGTGGTCTAATGCTTCCAAAATATCGTCCACAATTACCATAAAACCAACTGCAGGAGCCTTCTTGCCGAAGAACTCTAACAAATTGTCATATCGACCGCCCTTTACAATGGCATCACCGATACCATAAGTAAATGCTTTAAATACAATGCCGGTGTAATAATGATACTGGCTGAGCATTCCCAAATCAAAAGATACATACTGTGCAATGCCATAACATTCTAAACACTTTTTTAATTGCTCCAGTCGTTCGATGGCTGCAACAGAACGCACATTGTTTGTCAAAGACTTTGCATAAGACAAATCTTGTAAGGAACCAAACAAATCAGCAACCTCAAGAAGTGCCTTGCGCGCATCATATTTGATATCAAGTGCATCTAAAATGTCTTTTGCGGCAAACATGTTTTTACCGGAAATTGCTTCACGCAAGTTATTCTCTGCTTCTAGGCTAAGGCCGGCCTCTTCACAAAGACCTTTAAAATAGTCCATGTGACCTACAGAAATCTGAAACTTTTCAAGTCCGGTTGCTTTTAATGCACAAACAACCATAGCCAAAAGTTCTGCATCTGCTTCTACGCTGTCATCTAAAATAAGTTCAGCACCCATTTGGGTAGTTTCCTTCAACTTGCCCTGCAAATGACTAACATTGACAAACGTATTACCTTCATAGGTAAATCGAACCGGCTTGGTCTCATCCATAAAATACTTGGCCGCACATCTTGCAATAGATGGCGTGAAATCCGGACGAAGAACCAAAGTATGTCCATCTTTATCTATTAATTTATACAAATCCTTAGAAGGCGTAGTTCCAACCTCCTTAGAAAAAACATCAAAATATTCAAAAGTCGGTGTCTGGATAGCCTCATAACCAAAACTTGCTATACTCTTTCTAATAGATTTCTGAATCGTAAGTTTTCTCTTATATTCGAAACCATAAATATCCCGGACACCTTCCGGAGTATGTAACAATTGTTTGCTTGTCATAATTCCCTCGCTTTAGTGTAGTAGTGTGCTAATTCGTTAAACTATACATTTGAGTATACTACTTTTACATGATTTGTCAACAAGACTTTTTACTATTTATTCTCTATCCTGCAAATCCTTCTGAATTGCATCCAAATAAGGTACCAAAACACCACTCTTCTTTGGCAAAATATATTCCGGATTTAATTCATCATACCGAAAGCTCTTTCTTCCGCCCTCCTCGGCACGATTCCAAAAATACAAAAGCATCTCATACGGCAAATAGTAAAATAAGTCCATATGAGTAAAATATATCAAGAAAAATGCAACGCCACCCTGCTTCTCAAAATCTCCCATAAACTGAACCTGATGCTCATGAATATTTTGTAGTGCAAAGGTATCTTTGGAACATTCTTTTGCATCAAAGCAAATAGGAATCCCTTGCACCGCACCTATATAGTCAACGGTGCTTTTCTGGTCAAAATACGCCAATGTAATATGCCTACTCTCCTGTTCGATACGCACCGGCGTAATTGGTGTAGGAACCTTTTGAATCAATGCAAGTCCTGCATCACGATACTTTTCATTTGTTTTATTTATCATATCCTCCAGTGTGGAACCTCTAAGTCCCCTGGAACTCCATGTTGCCATGTATTTCTCCTTTACGCGCGATAGGTCTTTAAAATCTGCTCATATACTTCCGGCTCTTTGGCATATATCACTTGTCCGGAAAGTTTATACAATTCATGCTCCTCCGGAATTATCGGAAATTCCAATCGGTATGCATGTAAGAGCTGGTCCTCTACCTTATACGCACGTTTAAAAATCTTATTGTAATCAAAATCGCCGTATTTATAGTCACCTACAAGTGGATAACCGATACTTGCTAAATGTGCGCGGATCTGGTGTGTTTTTCCTGTCACAAGTTCTACTTCCAAATATGTCACATTGCCACAAATTTGTAATGGTTTATAAACCGTTCTAATGGCAGCCGTTCCCGGCATTTCTTTATCATAAATTGTAACCTTGTTGGATTTTTCGTCTTTGTACAAGAAACCGTTTATACTTT
>JAZOSF010000166.1:0-17309 GCA_045657025.1 Lachnospiraceae bacterium
ATACACCAATCGCGGATATTGTCTGTCCAGTTGAAATAGGTCTTGTCCATACGTTCCGGAATCTACTCAATATCACCGGTTTTTACTGCTTCTACAGCAGGCTTAATAAGTTCATCCATCTTAACGAACCACTGCTCTCTAATTAATGGTTCGATTGTAGTTTTACATCTGTCATGTGTTCCTACATTGTGTGTATGGTCTTCAATTTTTACAAGCAAACCCAATTCATCTAATTCCGCAACAATCTGCTTTCTTGCTTCATAGCGGTCTAATCCCTCGAACTTACCGCCGTTTGCATTGATAGTTGCATCATCATTCATAATATTTATTTCCGGCAAATTATGACGTTTACCAACTTCAAAGTCGTTAGGGTCATGTGCAGGAGTAATTTTTACAGCACCGGTACCAAATTCCATATCAACATAAGAATCTGTTACGATAGGGATTACACGGTTGATTAATGGCAGTAAAACCTGCTTGCCATGTAAATGTGTATATCTCTCATCATCCGGATGAACTGCCACTGCAGTATCACCAAGCATAGTTTCCGGACGTGTGGTTGCAAATGTAAGGAACTCTGTCTTACTTGGTTCACCGTTGTCATCCATTACCGGATACTTAATGTGCCAGAAATGACCAGCCTGCTCCTGATACTCTACTTCTGCATCAGAAATAGAGGTGTTACAAACAGGACACCAGTTAATAATACGACTGCCTTTATAAATCCAGCCTTTTTCATGCATTTTGCAGAATACTTCTGTAACAGCATTGTTACAACCTTCATCCATTGTAAAACGTTCTCTGTCCCAGTCACAGGAAGAGCCTAATTTCTTTAACTGGCTGATAATACGTCCGCCGTACTCCTTCTTCCACTCCCATGCTCTCTCTAAGAACCCTTCACGACCAAGGTCTTCCTTGGTAACACCCTCTGCACGCATTGCTTCGATGATTTTTACCTCAGTAGCAATGGAAGCATGGTCTGTACCCGGCTGCCACAGTGCATTGTAACCCTGCATTCTCTTAAAACGAATAAGAATATCCTGCATGGTATTATCCAAAGCATGTCCCATATGCAGCTGACCGGTAATATTTGGTGGTGGCATTACAATGGTAAATGGCTTCTTGCTTCTATCCACTTCCGCATGGAAATATTTTTTCTCTAACCATTTCTGGTAAAGTTTGTCTTCAATTCCTTTCGGATCATATGTCTTTGCTAATTCTTTACTCATGAACTTTTGCTCCTTGTTGTATATATAAACATAGTTAATATAAATGTATCGCTAAAGTACCATATTTGTCAAGAAAAAAGCAACACTTATGTAAGGAATATACGGCACCGGTTTCCTCAAACAGACACCTTTTACATTTCCTTTCATGAATTGGATTATTAACAGCATACAGCCGGCAATTGCCTGCAACGCAAAATATGCTATCAAACAATGTTCTACACCTTTATCCAAGATAAAAAACACTCCGCACAAGTAACATACAAACACATCCGCCGGGCCATATAACTTAAACCAATATGCCACAACCTGAAACAACAAAAGTATCACTGCTGCCGCCAAATACTCCTTGGCTTCATAATTAGTACACCCTTTTTCCAATAATATCAATTGGATTGTTTGCAGAAAAATCGCAGCCACCCCTAACAAATGAGAATACCGCACAACCTGCATTTCTTTGAAATCCTGCCAAGACACCCAAATCAAATATATGCCAAAAACAATGCTAGCCGTTATTTCGAATCCTTGTACGAAGTTCATCTAACACAGAGCCCTCCACTACAACCAAAGTCGGTTTACTGATTAACACCCGACCATTTTTATAAGCTTTTACAACCACTTCATATTCCTGTTCCACAATTCCAAGAGGAATATGAAATTTCAAACTTTCCGTTTTTCGGATAGCAGGATACTCATATTCAAACACGCAATTCAAATCCGGCTCTACCCCTAAAAGAACCTCCGGGAATATCACTTCAATACGTTCTACATATCCACTGGTCGCTATATCTAAAACTGCTCCATCACCGGTTTTAAATACAACTTCTTCCGGATTTCTCTCCTTGTATAATTCTGTTTCTAACGTAAAAGACAATCCCTCTTCGCCAATTATATTTGCATTTCCAACTAGGTCCACTGCGAGAACAGAGAATGTTACCTCTCCCATAAACAAAGGGTTTTCTTTACAAATGTCCACTTGAATCTTGCCTTCCCCATCAGACAAAAACTCTGCCTTCATATGATTATCCTTATTCTTAACTGTCAAAACAAACTCTTGCAATCCGCTCTTTTTGTCCTCAGCCCACAAAGTAACTTGTCGTGACTGTTCTGTTATATCCACAACCTTCAACTCTTGTAATTCCGATAATCCTAATATTGTCGGTGCTTCTCCATCCGGGATAATTGTCAGCCCATGCAACACATCTTGGGCGCCATCAGAATAATATGTTTTATTATTGACCTCCGCCACCGCTTTCGGATAAACATATATATCCGCCACATCCGAATTCACAGAAAAACGCTGCGCCAATTCCACTCTTGCTCCATGGTTTGTTCTTTTGGCTACTGCCGTCCCCGGTTGCAGAAAATCCTCCAGCTTTTCAGACACACTCATACTCAGTTCCCCATTCCAAAAGCTTTCCGTATTAAATGACGGATTACTATAAGGAATTGAGGTTTGTATCCATTCGTTTTCTTCAACATTTCCTACGCATACCCGCAAACCATTTATTTGAAGGTCAATTGTTGCTTCATCCAAACCTGCACCTATATTCAAAGTATGTTCTGTCATTCCGTCCGCTTTTACATACCAGCAGTTTTTGCTCACCTCGTAAGTAAATTCCGTGTCTTGCAAACTCATCTGCTCTGTAAATAGTTTTATATGCTCCGAAGACGAATTTTCCCCAAGTTGTAATTCGATGTTTGCCGTATCACCAAGGTTACCTGCAACATCTACTGCTGCCACATGTAGATACTTCTCTTCATCTTCCAACTTGACACTTATACACCCTTTTTGTGCTACACTTTCTACATAGGTGTCTGATGCAGTGGCCTTACCCTCACTATAAGAGTCTATACAATAATAGTATCCTTTCACACCACTTATAATAGTGTTTTTCGTAATATTACTATCCAATTGCTTTTCACCATTATAATAGCTTTCGCATCTATGATAGTAGACTGTTCCTTTATCCTCCGGTTCTGCCCAAACCACCTCTATAATATCGTCATCCAAAACCCGCAAATTTTCTTTGTTTAGAGAAATCTTATCCGGTGCTTCCACATCTCTTGCTCTAACATTTTGTAGTGACGTTTGTTCCAAAACAGCTTCGATTGTTCCGGTTATGGTGCCATATCCCATACCATTGTTTTTACCCGCTTCAAAAGACTGGTTTTTACATCCGTAACCGGTATTAATATAACTACTTCCTCCTGTATTTGGTCCTACTGACACAATTTCCTTTCCATAAAAAAATGTATCCGTAAGATATGCATTTGTGTGTGCATCCCATGCTTTAATAAAAATTCTTGCTGTTACTGTAACATTTTCTACTCCTTTAGGAATTGCCAAATCCGTCCAGCATCCCGCATATAAATGGTTTCCACTGGCCGTAATTTTTCCATCATTGTTACGAATCTCTGCCCACTTGGCATTTGCTTCTACAATCCGTTTTGCATCAAGCTCTTTGCCGGTATCTGCATCTGTTACAACAAATTCAATATAACCATTTATGGCATGCCATGGAGTTTTTTGACTTGCAGAGAGAACCAAATTGGTGTTGCCATTGGTAGGATAAGTAGCAGTAAAAACTCTTGTAAAACCACCTCCTGCCTGAAGGCAATAATAGTATGGCGCTTTGTCAATCGAAGCCATCGTATTCTTAGATGTAGCGTAGTGATATTCGTCAGAAACATAGTCTGCATCCGTTATATCTATAGGTCTATTCAAGCTGCCAATCACATGCACTGCGTCACCCAACCACGGAGCATCATCATCTATGAGGGTTTGATATACCAGCCCGCCTGCTTTTTTATTTTCCATGTGACCGGCAATAGCGTAGTCACTGTAATCTCGATATGTTTTAGAAACATGACTCATAAAAGCGATATCTTCTATTGCAGGATTATCTATGGTTGTAACGGTTTTACTACCATTGGCAGTGCCGCCTTGTGCACCACCACCGCCTCCGCCAAAAACGGAACCTGTACCGGTCAAATTACCTATTGCAGTTAGACTTTCACCACCTGCACCGCCTGCATAAGAACTGTTTGCACCACCACCGCCACCGGCAATCATCAAAAGCTCTCTTGTTCCATTTCGGGTAATATATATTTCCGTGGCGGCCCCGCCTCCCGCTCCTTCTTCCGATTTAGAGTTTCCGCCGCTTGCCACACTATCATTCACACCACCATTTATTCCCAATCCGGCAGTGCCGCCATACACCGAAATAACATCTCCTTTTTTTAGCCAATAGGTCGCGGTAGTATACCCTCCGGCACCACCTAAGAATTCCTCATAATCTCCGCCCTTAGCACCAAATGCAGACAAAGTATAATACCCTGTTTGTTGCACCGTATAAGATTTCATAACTGAATTATAGTCTATGAATTTCTCTACCTTTGTAACATTGTTGGTTATGTCATCCGCATCATATATCATTGCCCAGTTTGATTTGTCCCGAGATTGGTACAATTTATAGTACTTCTCTTCTCCCGGCTGCGTCCATGACAAATCTACTGCACCGGAACCTCCATAAGCCTCGTAATTATTTTGGGCCGTCAACACCAATTCTGACCATTGCGCATACAAGGTTATATCACAATCCGTCGTAACTTTTTCCCCCGGATGCCCAACCCATTCCGTATACTCTTTATCAGCATACCACCCTGCCAAAACGTACCCTGTTTTTGTTGCAATCGGTAAGATAAACGAATCATCTTGATATATTGCAGTTATGCTGTCTATATGCCCGTCTTGTGCCGTATATGTATAAACATTTTCCTTTAAGTCTCCTTGGAAATCATTACCTTTCTGCCATGTATAAAAACTTTTTTGCGTTTTCAAACTATCAATGCACTCTCCGCCATTTGCTTCGAACAAAACAGTTTGTCCTGTCGGTGGTGTGACCTTTGCACGATCCAGTGTGTATTTATCCCCATATACTCCGAAAACAATCGTAATCCCGGTTTTGTCATTATAAGCACCTTCCCCGGGATTAATATGAAGTGAGCTTTTTGCCCTTTCCCACTGGGCATATAATATTACCTTTCCGTTATTTTCCTCGGTCAAATTCAAAACTTCTTGTCCATCTGTAAAAGATTGTCCGCTACCATCCGGCACTGTGTTCCACCCGGAAAATATATATCCCGTCGTGGCATATACATTTGTGCGAAGGCACTTATCCGCATATCCCAACTCGCTAGCGTCCTCGCCTTCATACAAGTTCGCATTATCATACATATGCCTGGAAGCCGGCATGTATCCAATCACTTTCGCACCACCTGGTGCATTTTTCTCGTAAACAATGTCATAGCGGTTGTAGGATATTTCCTTACACATATGCTGATATTCTGTCCCTTGCTCAAGGCCTTCGCAATGCGGGCAAATATATAAATAGCAAGACTTTGCAGGTATGGTTAATATCCCCTTTACCGTATCGCTTTTTGCATAAAACAGTAAATCTGCAACCACTTCATTACAATCTGCACAATATGCATTCCAGCCATTATTATAATACCTTTCACATATGCCCTCTTTTATCTGAAAGCCCTTATAATTTTGTGCACCATAGTAATGGATACACTGTGCATCTTTCCATGCAACTACCCACTTGCCGATTCGTATACTTCCCTCGGCAGCAGCCTTGTAATAATGCTCACCCTTTTCCAAATTTCTAAGACTAGAACCTTGACCGGTAACAATAGTATATTTTTCCGGCAAACTTTCATTTGTCCGATCCATATAGTCTGTAGTCCATGCTGTTTTATCCGGACTGACTGTCACCCCTGCATAAATTGCCATATCCTCCGCAGACTCCATAGCTGTGGCTCTGATACAATAGTGCTCACACTGCAGCATCCCCACTACTAAGCCGAGTAGCATAACCAGTATAATACTATATTTGGAAATAACTTTTTTATATCGACTCATGCTTTGCTATCCTAATATCCCCCTGTGCCAATTTTTCATAAAAAGCTGCTATCTGCTCCTTCTCCATCGGAATTACAATCAATTGGCTTAAACCATCCCGACTGTCTTTATTTATTTCAATTCCTTGTTCACTATAGGCAGCCTCAATGCGAACATGCTCTGCCACCAAACTACAGTGATACTTCTCCTCTTCCTTAGAAACGATATAAATATCTATATAATCCCCTGACCGAAGGCTACCTGCCACACCCTTATATAACTCCTTTATGGGCACACTAATCCATGTCAGATTTCGATACTCTTTATAAAATTCCTTGCGCTCTCGCACCATGCTTTTTGTTAAAATGGTGCCCGGAGACAAATCGGTTTCTAACACCATGTCATACAAGGATCCTTTATCAGATATCCAATCATCCGGAAGCCAATCTTCCGGCACTTTTACGGATTCAAAATACTCATTTACGTTCTGCTCTGTTATCAGCTCACTTTTACTAATCGGATTTTTAACACGTATTACCTCTTTATATATAGGCTCCTTGTGCATATTTTTTTCTATCATCAAAAGTACTGAAAACACAAGAAATGCCAATACTAAACTAATAATCCCAATCCACAATTTTTTGTTTTTATTCATACACAACTTCCTCGCTCACCATGTCTACACAATGTTCCTTTGTTGCCATAATTTCTAATCCAAATAAAAATCTTACCGGCACCGCGACCTTGGCATAAATGGAACTATTATAAATAGCGGTACCATCCGGCGCTGTTACATCAGCCGCCTTGTCATACATTCTTTGTTCACAACAATTATAAATATCATAATCAAATTCAGTGATTCCCTTAGAAGTCACCTCATATATCCTAAAGTCCAAAATTTGAACTTCTCCTCGAATCCCAAGGGCATTTTTCTCCTCATCACTTCCCATGCTTTCTTTTAAAACATCTTCAAAAAGTGCTTTGGTTTGCTCCACATTCTCAAAAACTAATTCTCCTGTAGACCCATAATGATATGGGTCTATCAGAAGTGCTGCCAGATTGGCCTGTGTAATATTGTCCTCCACATATCGGATTACATATCCCGCACGCATTACATTCATTAAAACGCCTAGGCAAATAACAGCCCAAAGCAAAATAATCATTGCAAACAGCTTATGAATTGTCCCTGCATCTTTTCTCTTCATGCATGCCTCCTAATGTTTTGAGGTAGACTGTAGTTTCATTTTTATCGGTATGGTCCAATCCCCTCTGGCTTTATACAAGAAAGGAATCCCGGCACTAAAATCCACAACCAAATCCCCTGTAACAACCAAACGGATACGTTCGCCATAACCTAAAGGCGAAATGGTCGTTCCAGTCAATTTAACATTTGTTAATCCCTCTTGTTCCAAAGCTTCTTTTAGCGAATCCATACCGGTACTCTTTAAATAACCCACAGTTTCCATCTCCAGCATATAAGCTCGGGCAATCTGGTTCATTTGCTCTCTTGTTCTAAGAACTTCCATAAATTGCCCCGATAATAGCACCAGGCCTAATACCATGCCGGTGCTTAAAAGCACCGGCAACAGTTTTTCAGCAAATGCTGAATCTTTTTTTCTCATTCAAATTAGGCTCCTGCACCTACACCTGTTGATAAGATGTTACCAATTTCTGTTGTCATATTGCCAACCAGAGTCTCTACAAACTCTTTCATTTCGCCCTGGAAAATTACCAACAATACTACTGCAATTACTGCCAATCCCACTTCTACTACAATTGCTTTATCTCCGTTATCCTTTGCCATAAATACTTTGTTTAAAAATGTTTTCATAATTTTCATTCTCCTTATAAATAATTGATATTTTGAATTGCTGCCATAATACAGCCATACATTACCAGCACTAAAACGCCGATAAATAGTAACATTTGAAACACCTGAAGCTGCATCTCCAAGGTTTCTTTTTTCTTGTGCAACTGCACTCTCTCCATTTCCTCGATTTGAAGACGGATATCCTCTAACATCTTGACTGCATATCCGGAATCTTGCATTTGTCTGAGTATCAAGCAAAAACTACTGACATAATGGTTGCGAAAACTATTCTCAAAATCCGTCAAGGACCTGGTCATATCTTCCCCCTTTACCATTCGGCTCACCAGCTTTTGAAGTGCACGTTTCAGCCGCTTGTTCCTAATAAGCCCTTCGCTTTCTGATAAAGCCTGCTGAATATGAAGTCCTGCCTGCAACTGCACAGCGATGGTTTCATAAAGCCATTTTAAATCCTTCATAATCATCTCGTTGTCTCTCTCATTGGACAAATATAAGATGCCTGCCGGAAGAAAAATGCCTATAACAAAGCCCAAAACGCCTGCCATCCACTGCCATCTGACACCAAGTGCACAAATTAAAAATCCTGATAAACCGCTGCTTAGCAAAAAGTGTCCAACACTTCTATACATGATCAATTCATACATATCCTCCGCCCCGTATGCTTTTAGAAATTCCTGTAAATCCTCTGCTGTTCTTTCTGCAAATTTACCCATAGCTTTACTCCTTTTCATAAACGCTTATCTTGTAAAAAAACAGTATTATAATAATCACCATATATATGGTGCATCCTTTACTGATACCGTTTCCCCACATAAGTTCTGTGGCCTCTATGCCAAGAAAATTGCTAAGAACCAAAATAATTGCAAAACACAATACCACAATTACAATCATTTCCATTTCGGCAGTATGCTTAATACCCTGCCGCTCCTTCTTGCTGGTTAAGTACGTTTGAATGCTTCTGCGAGAGCTACGAAAAACGGATCCAAAATCACTGTTATACATACTGCACACATTTAGGTTATGTATAAACTCCTGCCATTTCGGATGTTCTAAACAAACCTTTAAATGCTCTAAAATCATGCGCCCTGACCACCCCCGGTTTATCTGCTTGTCCACATGTCCAAGGGCATATCCTATCGGCCCTTTCAGATAAACACTACAATGGCTTAAAATCGCAACCGGTTCATCTCCTGTTGCCGCAAAACTTTCAGTTACATTTAAAAGTTCCAAAAGATACCGCTCCGTATTTCGCAGATTACTTCTGCGCATAGCACCTAAAACCTGCATTATAAGTACTCCCAGAGCCACACTTGACGCAAACGCGTACCAGATGCTTCCTGCCAAAAAAGCTACAATCAAAAAACTGCAGCTTAACACCACCACGCAAAAAACAAACCACACTTTTGCACTCACAAACGGAAAATAGTTGCGAATTCCACTGTAGAACAGCAACAATTCCAACTTGTCCCAAGGCTTTGTACTGGTTACTTCCGGAAGAATCTTTACACGTAACTTCTTGGCTTCTTTCACAAGAAAAAACTCTGTGTAAATCATAATTTCCTGAACACCAACATCCCATAACCAAGCGATAAACAGCGTAACTCCGAAAAATAAAAGTCCAAACACAATACAGTTAAGTATTATCGTCATGCTTCGTCTCCCTTTCATATATGCTTCTGGTATTCAACATGCCTTTGTCATCCACCTTCACTTCTGTAATGGTATCCAGCTTGAAATCCTTCATATAGCACACTGTTGAGATGCAGCCCAACATCTTTTTGATTTCTTCCTGGCTATAGTCAGACTCGTACTTCACATAATCTGTCAGCTTATAAAGTGCTGCCACACCATCTTGTCCATGCACGGTAGCAAGTCCCAGATGACCGGTATACGCCGCATTTAAGAAATAAAGTGCTTCACCGCCCTTAATCTCACCGATTACAATGTAATCCAGATCAATCAAAAGTGCATTGATACTAAGTTCCTTTAATCCGTAGCGCACCTTGCTCTCACCCTTTTGCTCCAGAATATGTTGAAACATCATATCCGGATGCACTTTGCTGAACAACTCTTCATTCTCCTGAATAACCAAAACAGACTTGTCCCGAGGTATCTCATCTAAAAGTGCATTTAGCAAGGTGGTTTTGCCACTTGCACCTTTACCGGCAATTAGGATATATCCTTTCCGTATTTGCTTTTTTAAATAATCCGCATGTTCCTTCGTAAGCATGCCAATCTCTTGCAAGTCCTTTAGGCTTGGCTTCTCCTTTGGAATCTTGCGAATGTGCAAATAGGGCGTGTCCACCGAATTAATGATGGACTGACTAATATTAAATCGAAGGATAAAATCCTTATTGCTGGTTTTGTCTGTGAAACTCTGCATCGCATGAGCTCTGGAAATGCTGACCTGGTTCTTGGCAGCCACAAATTCTGTAAACTGCTTCAATTCCTGAGGCGTCTTAAAGCACACGGCACTGTCCTCCCGCTTACCCAGACGCTTCACTCTCACCCGGTCGTAAGAAATGACCTTAATATCCGATATCTCCCTGTCCTTAATCAGGGGATCCAAGACGTGATATCCGGTAAAGTAAGTAAATGATTCCTCCCGGACAAAGGGGTTTTTGTTTTGTTCTGTATATTCGCCTTTCAAAAACTGCATAAAAAAATACCTCCTTATTACGTATATGCATAAGGAGGCATTTTCGTCGCACTTTTTTTGTCGATTTTATAAATTTTTTAGAAGTAGATGATTTGTCGTCCAATTTGAGACGCCACATCCTCGCCTTTCAATTTTTCAATAATTTTTAAAGAAAAGTCAATAGCACAACCCATACCGCGGCTTGTGATAATATTTCCATCTGATTCACAGCGGTTAAAACTTACATTTGCACCGGTAAGCTCTTCTTCAAAACCCGGATAACAGCAAGCATTTTTGCCACTCAAAAGACCTAGATGCCCAAATACGGAAGGTGCTGCACAAATAGCTGCAATATATTTACCCGTTTCGGCAAAAGCTTTTACCTGTTCCATAAGAAGCGGAACCTGTTCCAAATTGCGGGTTCCGGGCATGCCACCCGGTAAAACAATCATATCCAAAGAAGAGAAGTCCACCTCAAAAATCATTTTGTCCATAGTAACCGCTATGCCGTGCGCACCGGTCACCTGCAAGGAATCCGTCACAGATACCATATCAATCTGAATATTTGCCCTACGGCACAAATCTACTACGGTAAGTGCTTCTATCTCCTCATAACCTTCTGCAAAAAAGATTGCAATTTTTTTCATATTCTTGTCTACCCGCCTTTCTTTGTGCTATGATAAAGAAAACAATCCAAAGGAGTTCTTTATGGAAATCGAAAGAAAATTTTTAATAAAAACCCTGCCGGACAATTTAGAGTCATATCCTTGCCTTCATATCGAACAAGGTTACTTAAATGTCAATCCGGTTGTACGTATACGTAAACAAAACAACGACTATGTACTTACCTACAAAGGCAAAGGCATGCTCGCCCGAGAAGAATATAACCTTCCGCTCAACGAGCAGAGCTATGTACACCTAAAATCTAAGTGTGATGGCAATATCATTTCCAAGAAACGCTATCTAATCCCTTTAAATGGCCTCACAATCGAATTGGACGTATTTGACGCACCATTTTCCCCTTTAATACTGGCAGAGGTCGAATTTGACAGTTTAGAGGCCTCTGAAGCCTTTCTGCCACCGGATTGGTTTGCAGAAGACGTAACGTTCAGGCCGGAATATCACAATTCTTTTATGAGCCGTCAAATTTTCTAATTATCTACCATATCTGTTTACTAATTTGTTGATACGGGATGCTAACTGCGCGTACTGGGCAGTGGCATCCTTTTTCATACGCCATCTCCAGTTATCCGCGGTAGTGCCTGGCTCATTCATACGGGCACTGTCATCTAATTCCAAGTAATCCTGCATCGGAATAATGCAAGTTTCGGCCACGCTCATCATGGCATATTTAATCATAACAGGACAAACATTTTTCCAAGAAGTAATACCCGTATACTCCTCCAGGAAATCACGATCTTCCTTGGTTAAATCCAAATACCAGCTAAGTAAAGTCTGATTGTCATGGGTTCCCGTATAAATAACACAATTTTCTACGTGATTTTGTGGCAAATATTCGCTGTCGCTGTCCTCATAGAACGCAAACTGGAACACCTTCATACCCGGATAACCGGTTGTTTTTACCATCTTTACAACTGCCGGCGTAAGTAAGCCCAAATCCTCTGCTATTACTTCTTTTTTGCCAAGGGCTTTTTCCATAGCATCAAACAAATCCGTATCCGGACCTTTCTCCCACTTGCCCTTCTGTGCATTTTTGCTTCCTGCCGGAATGCTGTAATAGGACTCAAAGCCTCGGAAATGGTCAATACGCACCACATCATATAATTCAAAGCTGTGCTCTATGCGTCTAATCCACCAGGCATAACCGGTTTCTTTATGATAGTCCCAATCATACAAAGGATTGCCCCACAACTGCCCTGTTTCTGAAAAAGCATCCGGAGGACAGCCTGCAACCGCAACGGGCATATTTTTGTCATCTAATTGGAATAACTCCGGATTTGCCCAAAGGTCAGCACTGTCAGACGACACATAAATAGGCAAATCACCTACAATTTTAATTCCTGCCTCATTAGCATATTCTTTTAAAGCTTTCCACTGTTTGTCAAAAACATACTGTAAGAACTCATAAAAAAGAATATCTTCCGCATACTCTTTTCTGCATGCTTCCAATGCAGCTTCCTTACGAAGGAAAATTTCCTCTTCCCATTCGTTAAAGCACATACCTTCATGGGCATTTTTGATTGCCATAAACAACGCATAATCAATAACCCAATCGTAGTTGCGCGCAATAAAGGCAAAGAATTCTTTATCATGTTCTAAATCCACTCTGGAAAAAGCAAGTCTAAGAGCTTGGAATTTGGACACGTATATTTTGCCGTAATCCACATACTCTTCGTCCCCACCCCAATCCAAAGCTTCACATTCTTCTGCGGTGAGAAGTCCCTCTTCTATCAGAGCTTCTAAATCAATAAAATACGGATTGCCTGCAAAGGTAGAAAAAGACTGATACGGGCTGTCTCCATACCCTGTTGGTCCAAGGGGTAATATCTGCCATAACCTCTGACCTGCCTGCTGCAAAAAATCCACAAAAGCATAGGCTTCTTTCGAAAAGGTTCCGATGCCATATTTGCCGGGCAAACTGGATATTGGCATCAAAATACCGCTTCTACGCATTTTTCTGTTCCTCCAATGCACGTTTTGTCATCTCGGTGTATTTATATTCAAAATTTCTTCGCTCTGTCTGACCGCCTTCTGATAAAATCAGTCCCGCAAAGAGAGACTGCAACGCAGCCAAAACCATACAACCACTTACAATCAAAGTCGGGAATCGTGGTACAAGTCCGGTTGCTACATACTCTATGAGCACCGGTGCAAAAAGTACTGCTGCTGCCAGAAACAATATCAAACTGATTGTTCCGAAGAACGGAAGCGGTTTGTAGTTTTTAAATAATTGTAATATTTTAAATAAAACCTTGGCTCCGTCAGAATACGTGTTCAATTTGGACTCGCTTCCTTCCGGTCTGTCGCGATAATCAACCACCACATTTTCCACCTGTAAATTGTAATTTACAGCGTGAATAGTCATCTCCGTTTCAATTTCAAACCCCTTGGAAATTACCGGGAAGGTCTTAACAAAAGCATAGTTAAAAGCTCTGTATCCGGTCATAATATCTTTGATATCTGACTTAAAAAGCATATTAATACTTTTGCGCACAATGCTATTACCAAAGTTGTGGAACGGACGCTTGTTTTCTTCAAAATATGTGGAAGAAAGTCTGTCTCCTACTACCATATCCGCATGCTTATCCAAAACCAAATTTACCATTTCACGGGCATGCTCCAACGGATATGTATCATCCCCGTCAATCATAAGGTAACATTCCGCATCGATTTCACGAAACATACGGCGGATTACATTTCCTTTGCCCTGCTTGTATTCATAACGGATTATCGCTCCGGCTTCCTTAGCACATTCAACGGTGCGATCCTTGGAATTATTGTCATACACATATACGGTTGCTTCCGGAAGGGCCGCATATGCATCGCGCACTACTTTTCCTATCGTCTGTTCTTCATTGTAGCATGGTATTAATACTGCTATCTTATCCATAAAAACTCCTTACTTACGGCGCACCAAATGGTATGGAAGGCCGCCTTTAAATATTGGGTATAATTCTCCCTGAATCAAAGGACGCAGGTATGTTAAAAATTTATCTGTAATTTGGCAGCCGTCTTCACGAATAAATTCTTCCGGCACCATTTTTTCTAAATTTGCAATTGCATGAATATCATATGCAGCGGTCTCACATTTGTACGGACAATCACTCACGCGATTTAATGTAATCATCACACCGCTAAGGCCGTCCATAGCCGCTTGCACACCAGCACTTCCTGCTGCATATGCTTCATCAATATCAGTCAAAGAAGCAATGTGTGTCGCTGCTCTCTGCAACAATGACGGCTCGATAACACGGGCTTTAATCCCGGTTCGTCTTTCAACAATCTCTGCTAATGTAGCACAGCTTCCCGCTACCTGCTTGTGTCCAAACACGTCAACGTCCGTGCTTTCTGCTGATAATTCACTGACAAATCGTCCATCTGCCAACCTGACACCCTCAGACACTGCAATCACTACGGAAGATTTTTGCGCTGCCAATTCCTCAATCTTGGCCACAAAGGCATCTACGTCAAATGTACGCTCCGGAAGATAAATAGCATCCACTCCCGTACAATCCTCACCTTTTGCAAGGCCTGCAGCACCGGTCAACCAGCCTGCATGTCTTCCCATAATCTCTACTAAAATCAACTTGGTTTTGCCTTCGTAGGCTTCATTGTCGCGTATAATTTCCTTCAAAGAGGTGGCAATATACTTTGCTGCAGAACCAAAACCCGGACAATGGTCGGTAACCGGCAAGTCATTATCAATGGTCTTTGGAATTCCAACGAAACGCTGTGATTTTCCGTGCGCTGCTGCGTAATCGGAAAGCATTTTCACGGTGTCCATAGAGTCATTACCACCGATATAAAGCATGGTACCAATCTCATACTTCTCCATTATGGCAAAAACTTGCTCATAAATATCTTCGTGTCCTTCCGGCGCCGGTAACTTATATCTGCATGTGCCCAAAAAAGCCGCCGGTGTACGCTTTAAAAGCTCTACCCCTTCTTTCTCCTTCAGATAATCATCCAAATCCAGCAAACTCTCTTTCAAGAACCCCTGGATACCATTTACCATTCCATAAACTTTCGCAGCACCCAATTTTTTGCCTGCCACATAAACCCCCGCCACGGATGCATTAATTACAGCAGTCGGTCCACCGGATTGCCCTACTACAACATTGCCTGTCAACTGCATATATATCCTCTCTTTAATAACTACTTATAGTAATCTGCAAAACCTCTTACGCTTTGCTCTTCTTGTAGATTTCCTTTAATTCGTTTACATCAAATGTATAATTTGTATTACAGAAATGACAGTTTACTTCAATCGGCTTGCCATCATTAATCATATCCTGCAATTCTTTTTTTCCTACGCTGATTAAAACCTTCTCAACACGCTTTTTATCGCAATCGCAATAAAAGCTCATCGGAATCTTGTCCGTAAATTCCACATCAAAGCCTTCCAGAACCTTCTCTAAAATCTGCTCCGGTGTAAGACCTTCTGACAATAATTTTGTCACGGAATCAACGTCCTTTAAATTCTCTTCCAGCTTATCAATTACCTTGTCCTCTGCAAATGGCATAAGCTGAATAATAAATCCACCTGCCTGCGCCACATGATAGTCCTTGCCCACAAGTACACCAAGGCCTACGCTGGATGGCACCTGCTCGCTGGTTGCAAAATAAAAAGTCAAATCTTCTGCAATTTCGCTTGTCTGTAACACGGTCTGTCCTACATAAGGCTCCTTCAATCCGAGGTCTTTGATAACATTCATAAAACCTATGCCTACAGCGCCTGCCACATCAAGCTTTCCTTTGGCGTTTAACGGCAAATCCACATAAGGATTGTTTGCATAACCTTTTACGTGTCCGAAAGCATCCGCAGTTACCGTCATACCCTGAAGTGGGCCGCTGGCATGCACCTGCAAAGTCAAAATATCTTTTTCGCCTTTTAGCATAGTTCCCATCATAGCACCGCCAATCAGCAATCTGCCCAATGCCGCGGTTGCTACCGGTGTGGTATCATGATGTGCTCTCGCCGCTTCTACCGTCTCCCTTGAGGTACAGGCAAATGCTCTAATTTGTGCATTTGCTGCGGTAGCTCTTACTATATAATCATTCATGTTATTTCCCTTTCTCTCTACATACCATTAATACACGTTCTGTAGCAGAAGTCACTTCGCCGTCCGTATCCGCATCCACAGCCATTACAAATTCTAAACCGGCTGCCTGCACGAAATCAAGCATTTCCTGCAGCTCGTACCCTCTCTGAAAATGGGTTTCCTGAAAGCGACGAAAAACTTCTTCCTCGTCTTTATCTTTTACAAAAACAGTTAAATCATATTCGTTGATATGACTTTCCTCGTCGTAATAATTGTCCCAAATAAAGCTACAATCTTCGCGATTTTCTGCTATGGTCGTGTCACCGATCACCTCGGCATATTTATAATTTGTATTAAAATCAAAAATAAACAAACCCTTTGGATAAAGATAATTATTTACACGCGAAAAGGTTTCTATAACCTCTTCGTCTTCCAACACATAATTAACGGAATCGCACACACAGATTACAGTCCCAACGGTACAATAAAGCTCAAGTTCTCGCATATCCTGGCACAAATACATAATGTCATATTCGGACTCTGCCTGCTTATCCATAGCAATTTGCAGCATGTCATAGGACATATCAATGCCCATCATGTCGTATCCCGCTTGGGCCATCATCTCAGTCAAAGTTCCGGTGCCACAGCCCAAATCCAAAACCAAATTGCGCTCGCTTAAAAGGGCCTTTTCTTCTTCACTCAAATTCCCTATGTCCATTTCGGAAGCCGGCTTAGATACACCGTATTTATTTATGATATCAACAATTCGACTGCACCAAGTTTCATATGGTGTGGCATCCATGAATTCGTCATAAACTTCCGCAAAATCTCTATAGCTTTCCATGTGAGTTTAATCTCCTAATTATTTATCCCTTAAATATGTATCCAAAAATGAGATCAATGCCTGCATCTCTTCATCCGTACCAATGGTAATACGCAAATAATTATCAATGCGTGGCTTCTTAAAATATCTTACATAAATGTC
>JAZOSF010000167.1:0-3189 GCA_045657025.1 Lachnospiraceae bacterium
TGTACATGTCGAACTGGTTCTTCCACATTCCTTTTAATAGCCCGTTATAAGCATAGTCCCTAAAAGGAATATAGGACAGGGTGTAAATCACTGCAGGAACCAATACAAAGAATATCAGACAAAAACCGATAGTCTTTAAGGTATTTGGTACAAATTCCTGTATAATGCGCTGGTGAGAAATGCCATCTGTTGATTTGCGAGGATTTTCTTGGGCATATCTATATTCCCTATAGCGATTAAACAAGGATGCAAAGAAGATAACTGCAAGGCCTGCACCTGCATAAAGCCCGGTCCATTTGCTGGAGATTCCAAGGCCAAAAGCCACACCGCAAGCCCCCAAAGGAAGCAGGGTTTTGCGCAAAGGTGTATCGTAAAAACTTTGGCGTATATAGCGCTCCATAAAATAGTACATAAGTATAATAAAGAACACTACAAACACGTCAATGGTAGCAATACGGGTTTGCGTAAAGTGCATAAAGTCAAATGCAAAGCACAGGCTGACCATTCCGCCAATCCATCTGTTTTCAGTCAGATTGCGTGCCAGCATATACATAAGTGGCAACATCAGTATTCCAAAAAGTGTACCCATAAAGCGGAATCCGAAAGGATTCAAGCCAAAAATCATAGCCCCCAGCATAATCAAGGTCTTGCCCAGCGGAGGATGCGTCATTTCATAGGCAGGCATACCTTCCATAAATTCGTATGCAGTGCGGTGATAATATATCTCATCGAAGTAAGCACTGCTGCTGAAATCGAAACGTTTTGGCAGTGTATCTGCTTCATCAAAAAGCTCAGTATACTGGGAAGCATTTTGCGGTATTACCATTTCACCTTCTTTATCTAAGAAAATAAGTTCCCCAATATATCCGGCAGCGGAAGTGTTCTTTAAATTAAGGACACGTGTGCCCGGTTCAAGCGTCACTTTTTCCCAGCTAAATACCTTCTTCATAGAAATCTGTTGCGGCTCACTCCAATTGGTACCGTCCGGTGATTGTGTGAGTTCGCAGTCCAAATCCACTTCGTGAAGTAAATAATAGCAAAGGGTTTCCGGACAATCTTCCTCAGAAAATTCCAAGGAAATGGTAGCGTTTTCCTGAATGGTATAAGTAGTCTCAGGTGCTTTTAAAGTTCCGAGATTTATAAATGCTGTGATTCCATAAGCAAGAGTAATGGAAAGCATAATGTACAAATCTGTTTTGGTAAAAGCAAGTTCCTTCTTGGTAGCAACCGGTTTTCGTGATGAAAAATATGACGAAATATGTGACGGTAAACTTGCCGGAGAACTTGATGGTAAGTGTTTTGGAGCTTCCTTTCCTATTAAATGTCTAACTAACTGGATATAAAAATATAGAACCGCCACAAGGGTTATAGCAGAAAGCTTGATAACCGTATGCTCTATTTCAAAATAGTGCTGCGGATGATAATACTTCAACACATGCAATACGTTCAAAAAATGCGCCAATGAGACTAATAAGTATGTATGTAAAAACGAGGTTTTCTGGCTAAGAATATATGTAATCAGTAACAATAACATAGCCGGATACCAATAGCGCTCGTGCATACGTACGGAAAACATAAACGTGGTTGTAATCAAAAAGGCGCCCGTGAGGAAATAGCGTTCCTTGGCATTTTTGCGTCTTAATGCTTCAAACAAAACTGCGGACAAAATGGTTAAGATTACCAAAACAATGGTACCAATTGTGCTATAAGTGGTGCCTAAAACTGCAGTGTTTTGAGAATCCCAGTTTAGTCCTAAAAGAGCCCAGAAGTTGTAAGCGTTAACGGACACATATGGATAGGAACCAAGGGTGTTGGTATACTGTGGTAAGACTTTGTCTAGTCCAAAAGGAAGCATGGCTAGAAGGATAGAACCAATTGCACACAGTCCACTTGCAAGATGCATTAGGAATATTTTCCAGTTCTTGAATTTTAAAATCTCAAATTCATAGATTCCGTACAAAAGTAATGGGGCGAATATTAAGGTTTGTGGCTTTAATAAAATGCCTGCTGCAAAAATAAAGTAAGCCGGTATCGTACGTCCTTCGCTTATGGCAATGCAGAAGAGCAATATGATTAGCATAAAAACAGAATCCACCTGTCCCCAAACGACAGAATTAAGAAGTACCGCCGGGTTAAACAAGTACAAAGCCACTGGTATAAGGGCATAACCTTTCTTTAAAAACTTTTCCCCCATACGGTATAGGCAGATTCCTGCACCCATATCGCATAAAATAGAAGGTAGCTTTAGCAGTAACAGACCGGAAACTGAGAACATATCTATCTTTAGATTATGCAATATGCCACCTATAAAATATAAAACATAAATATATCCCGGAGGATAATCCGTAAAGACATCCGGCGCATAAAAATTTGCAAAGCCTTGCTCATAAACTCTTAGAGCCCAACTGCCAAAACACGCAATATCGGAAGGAAATCCTTTGCATACAGCGGCCATGATTAGTCTTAAAATAAATGCTGCGGAAAGTAAAAGACCGCAGGGAAATGTAAATGAATTGTTTGAATTATATGCTTTTGTTTTCATAAAGTGAGTATAACATACAAGAAATAAAATGTATATATAGAAAAAGAGAAGAAAATGTAGTATAATCAGTATAATCATAAACTTTTAGGAGTTATCATGGATTTATTTGATTATATGAGAAGCAACAATATGGAGAAAGAAGCACCGTTGGCGGCACGTATGCGACCACGCACTTTGGACGAAGTGGTAGGGCAGCAACATATTATCGGTAAGGACAAGTTACTTTATCGTGCCATCAAGGCGGACAAGCTGAGTTCTATTATTTTTTACGGCCCACCGGGAACCGGCAAGACAACCCTTGCAAAGGTAATTGCAGGTACTACCAGTGCGGAGTTTACCCAAATTAATGCCACCGTTGCAGGCAAGAAGGATATGGAAGAAGTGGTAAGTAAAGCCAAGGACAACCAGGGCATGTATGGCCGCAAAACCATTTTGTTTGTAGATGAAATTCATCGTTTTAACAAGGGACAGCAGGATTATTTACTGCCTTTCGTAGAGGACGGTACCATTATTTTAATTGGAGCAACGACAGAGAATCCTTATTTTGAAGTAAACGGAGCTCTTTTGTCCCGTTCCATTATTTTTGAATTAAAACCGCTTGCAAAGGATGATATTAAGGAATTGCTTAAAATTGCCGTATATGATTC
>JAZOSF010000168.1:0-15895 GCA_045657025.1 Lachnospiraceae bacterium
TATGCGGGCGGTATTACATCTGCGGCAATGGATGGATTGCGTATTGCCGAAGAAATTGCAAAAGAATATTCCCCAATAAAGGAGTAATTATGAATAAGAAACTAAGAGAGTGTATTAAAGACAAAAAACGTATTGTTATAAAAATTGGTTCCAGTTCTCTGCAGCATGCAGAAACCGGCGATATGGATTATGTAAAATTAGAAAAATTGGTGCGTGCATTATGTGACATCCGCAACCAGGGTAAGGAAGTAGTACTGGTTTCCTCCGGTGCTATTGCAGCAGGACGAAACGCTATGAACTTGTCTAACCGAACCGATATTGCAGGTGACAGCCCTATTGCTGTAAAGCAGGCATGCGCAGCGGTAGGACAGGCTCGTTTGATGATGGTATATCAAAAATTGTTTTCTGAGTATAATCACATTGCGGCCCAAATTCTTATGACAAAAAATACTATCGTAGATGACCTGAATCGTTTTAATGCTCACAATACTTTTATGGAGCTTTTGAAATTGGGTGTAATTCCGATTGTAAATGAAAACGATACGGTTGCAACCTATGAAATTGAAATCGGAGACAACGATACATTATCTGCTATCGTGGCAGCATTAATCGGAGCAGATTTGTTGATTTTGTTATCTGATATAGATGGACTTTATTCTGATGATCCGCGAACCAATCCGGATGCTGAGTTTATTGAAGTAGTAGAGCATTTGGATGATGATATTATGCAGATGGGACGTTCCACTACAGGTTCCAGCGTGGGAACCGGCGGTATGGGCACTAAGTTAATTGCAGCACAGATTGCAACGAAGTCCGGCACAGATATGATTATTGCAAACAGTATGAATTTAGATGTGATTCATCAAATTATGGAAGGAGAAAATGTAGGTACACTGTTTAAAGCACAAGTTAGTGACAACTTTGATTTAAAGAAGTTTGTAGTGACCTTACACAAAAATTAAAATGCAGGATATTACAAAACTTACAATGGAAGAAAAAATTGCCAGAATTAATGCGTTATACCATAAATCAAAAGCAGAAGGCTTAACAGCAGAGGAAAAAGCAGAACAGCAGGCTCTTCGTAAAGATTACTTAGAATCTATTCGCAATGCCATAAGAGGCCAGTTAAATAATATTGACATCGAGAATGAAGATGGAACCATTGAAAATCTGGGTGAAAAATTTGGTAGAAAACATTAATTTCAGAGAGAAAAATAATACCATAGCAGGAGGATTATCATGCAAGAGAATTCTTTTGATTTGATTATGTTAGGACAAAAAGCAAATATTGTAAAATATGAATTACAAGCACTTACAACCATTCAAAAAAATCAGGCGTTACTATGTGTTGCAGATGCTTTGATTGCCCATGGTGAGGAGCTTCTTAGCGCCAATGCATTGGATATCGCAAACGGAGAAGCTAAAGGCATGCACAAGGGTTTATTAGATCGTTTGCGCCTTACAAAAGACCGTATCGGTGCTATGAGTGAAGGCTTAAAGCAAATTGTTGAGCTTCCGGATCCTGTGGGTGAAATTATAGAAAGTTTTGACAGACCAAACGGATTGCACATTTCCAAAGTGCGAGTACCTATGGGAGTAATCGGTATTATTTATGAGTCCAGACCAAACGTAACGGCAGATGCTTTCGGTCTTTGCTTTAAAACCGGTAATGCTGTAGTTTTAAAAGGCGGTACCGATGCAATCCATTCCAATCGAGCCATTACAAAGGTGATTCAAGGAGCTTTAAAAGAATGCAATATAAATCCGGATGCCATACAGTTTATTGATAGCACTGACCGTGCGGTGACCAATGCATTTATGCGTTTGAATCAATATATAGATGTGTTGATTCCTCGAGGCGGTGCAGGGCTTATTCGTGCAGTTGTGGAAAACAGTACCATTCCGGTTATCGAAACCGGTACCGGAAATTGCCATATTTATGTAGATAAACATGCAGATGTGAATATGGCGCTTTCTATTATCGAGAATGCAAAAACCCAAAGAATCGGTGTATGTAATGCCTGCGAATCTTTGGTAGTGCATAGCCAAATTGCAAAAGAATTTTTGCCGAAATTAGAAAAGGTACTTCGCGGCAAGGACGTGGAAATTCGTGCAGATGAAGAAGCTTGCCGAATTATAATGGATTGTACGAAAGCAACCGAAGAGGACTTTGGCAAAGAATATTTAGATTATATTGTTTCTGTTAAGATTGTAAATTCTATAGAGGAAGCAATTTCTCATATTAATAAATACAATACAAAACATTCAGAGGCTATTATTACCAACGATATGGCCAGAGCCGAGTTGTTTACAAATCGTGTGGATGCGGCTTGCGTATATGTAAATGCTTCCACCAGATTTACGGACGGATTTGAATTTGGATTTGGTGCAGAAATAGGTATAAGTACCCAAAAACTGCATGTAAGAGGTCCGATGGGCTTAAAAGAATTGACTGCTTATAAATATACTATATTAGGAAATGGACAAATCCGCGGATAAACGTCATACATCTTTCCAATGCTTCATATAAATATAACAGTATTAGAATGGAGGACGAAGCATTGGAACATAATACATATAGTATGTATCAGGATATGAAGGCAAGAACCGGCGGACAGCTTTATATAGGAGTTGTAGGTCCGGTTAGAACGGGTAAGTCTACGTTTATTAAACGATTTATGGATTTGTGTGTGCTTCCGAATATGGAAGACGGTCATGAGGCAGAAAGAGCACGTGACGAACTTCCGCAAAGCAGTGGCGGCAGAACCATTACAACGACAGAGCCTAAATTTATACCAAAGCAGGCTGCGGAGATTGTGCTGGAAGATAACGTGGCAATGAAAGTGCGTTTGATTGATTGTGTAGGGTATATGGTGGATGGCGCAGTAGGGCATTTAGAAGATGGCCAAGAACGCATGGTAAAAACACCATGGTATGAGGAAGGAATTCCATTTACTCAGGCAGCAGAAATTGGCACTACCAAGGTAATTGAGGACCATGCTACAGTAGGACTTGTTATATCTACGGACGGTAGCTTCGGTGAATTAGACAGGGCTTCTTATGTGGCTGCGGAAGAAAGAACTATGGCAACACTGGCAAAAGAATATAAGCCATATGTGATGTTACTTAATTCTGCCAGACCATATAGTGATGATACATTAAGGCTTGCAAAAGAGCTAGCGGATAAGTACGGAGTGGACGTACTACCGGTTAATTGCGAACAGTTAAAGAAGGAAGACATCTACCATATATTGGAAGTGCTTCTTTTAGGTTTCCCATTAACCAGCGTAGAATTTTATATGCCAAAGTGGGTAGAAATGCTTCCTGTCAGTCATCCGATAAAAGCTTCCATTATTGATGCTGTAAAGCAATTTATGGAACACAAAAACACAATCAAAAAAATAAAAAGAGAGCAGATTTCCTTGGAGTCTCCGTATATTTCCGGGGCAAGGCTTAGTGCAGTTGATTTAGCCACCGGCATTGCCAAAATTCTTATCACTATGGAAGAAGAGCATTACTACAAGATGCTTTCCGAAATGACGGGACATAATGTAGAAAATGAGTATCAATTGATAGGTATGCTTAAAGAACTTGCCAATATGAAGCAGGAGTATTCCAAGGTGTTGGTTGCTATGCAGCAAGTGCGTAATGCGGGCTATGGTGTTGTAATGCCGGCACAGGAGGAAATTACTTTGGAGGCACCGGAGCTTATCAAGCATGGCAATAAATATGGTGTAAAAATCAAAGCAAAGAGTCCGAGCATTCATATGATTCGTGCAGGAATTGAGACGGAGATAGCACCGATTGTGGGAACGAAGGAACAGGCAGAAGATTTAATAAATTATATCAAAGCTGCAGATAATACAGAAGAAGGCGTTTGGGAAACAAATATTTTTGGAAAAACCATTGAACAGTTGGTACAAGACGGCATTCAAAATAAAGTTTCCATGATTGGAGAAGAGAGCCAGCTGAAGTTGCAGGAGTCTATGCAAAAGATCGTAAACGATATGAATGGCGGCATGGTTTGTATCATTATATAGTGGTTTTGTTCCTTGACGATAAATATATCTTGTGTTATAGTTAAATCTAGATTGAGAAATGAGGTACCCATGATGGCGAATTTAGTTTTGTTCTTAAATTCATTTTTATCATACCTGCTTTTGGTAGCGGTGTTCGTTCTTGTCATTGGCGTAGCTATTTTCCTTGGAATCAAGCTTCGCGTACGAGCAAATACAAAAGAGGCAGCAATGGCTGCAGAAAATACAGATACAGGAGTTACAGATGAAATTTGATATTATTTTATGGGATATGGATGGAACACTGCTAGATTTCAGCATTGCACAGAAGGAAGCTATTACTCAGGTGTTTAGAACAATTCACAAGCCACTGACAGACGATATCATTGACTTGTACAGCCGCATTAATGAATCTTATTGGAAGAAACTGGAGCTTGGTGAGGTGACACGCCCTGAGCTTTTGGTAGGTCGTTTTAGGAGACTGTTTGAAGAATTAGGCATGACCGATGTGGATGTGGACAGTGTTCGTAAAGAATACGAAGAAGTTCTTGGTAATGTATATGAGTACATTCAGGACTCTCTCGGTCTTTGTAAGATGCTTCAGCCAAAGTGCAAGCAGTACATAGTAACCAACGGTATTGCCGGTACACAGCGCCGCAAAATCAAGCTTTCCGGATTTAGAGATTGTATGAATGATTGTTTCATTTCTGAAGATGCCGGTTATGAAAAGCCAAATCCGAAATTTTTTGAATATGCATTCAGCAAAATTCCAAATTTCGATCCTGAAAGAACTCTTATTGTAGGTGACTCTTTGACTAGTGATATTAAGGGTGGTAATCTTGCGGGCATTAAGACTTGTTGGTTTAATCCTGAGCGAAAAGAGTTTACCGGAGACTACAAACCGGATTATGAAATCGAACATCTTTGGGATGTCCTTCGTATTTTAGATTTCATGTTATAAAAAATTGTCGAATTGAATAAATATTTGTAACTAAATTTGTTAGAAATAACGATAAATAGAAAACTCTCGTTTACATCTTGATTTTTGTGAACGGGAGTTTTATACTTATTAACACAAGTTCGTGTGGTGCGAAAATTACTTTACCACTATATATTGTGGTGAAGGATATGTGATACATAAGTTAATAATTTTATTTTATTTCTTATTAGGAGGATATTCATGAATAATCAACTGGAAAAAGACACTTTCGATTATGGTGCAGCGTTTAACACTAAGAAAGATGTTCGTATCATCAAGAAAGACGGAAGCTTAGAGAAGTTTAACGTACAAAAAGTTATTAATGCGGTTGGTAAAAGTGCATACAGAGCACTTACCAGTTTTACACATGAAGAAAAGTGTAAAATCTGCCAGCATGTAGTGGACAAGATTAATGAATTAGGCCAGGATTCTGTTCCGATTGCATTGATGCACAATATTGTAGAAAGCGCTTTGGAGCAGGTAAAGCCGGTAGTAGCAAAGAGTTACCGTGATTATCGTAACTATAAGCAGGAATTTGTTCGTATGTTGGACGATGTATACATGAAGAGCCAGTCTATTATGTATATTGGAGATAAGGAAAATTCCAATACAGACTCTGCCTTAGTATCTACAAAGAGAAGTCTTATTTTTAACCAGTTGAATAAAGAATTATATCAGAAGTTTTTCATGACTACCGAGGAAATTCAGGCTTGTCGTGATGGCTATATTTACGTACATGATATGTCTGCAAGACGTGATACTATGAACTGCTGCCTGTTTGACGTTAAAAACGTATTAAAAGGCGGCTTTGAAATGGGTAACATTTGGTACAACGAGCCAAAAACTCTGGATGTAGCATTTGACGTTATCGGTGACATTGTACTTAGTGCAGCAAGCCAGCAGTATGGCGGCTTTACTGTGCCTAGCGTAGACTTGATTTTAGAGCCTTATGCAGAGAAATCTTACAAAAAGTACAAAGAAAAATATGCCCGTCTCGGCTTAAGCGAAGAATTAACAGAAGCAGAGACTATCCGCGACTTGGAAAGAGACTTCGAACAGGGCTTCCAGGGATGGGAATACAAGTTCAATACCGTTGCTTCTAGCCGTGGTGATTATCCGTTCATTACTATGACAATTGGTACAGGCACCGGCCGTTTTGCAAAGATGGCATCTATCGGTATGCTTAATGTACGTAGAAAAGGTCAGGGTAAAGAAACTTGCAAGAAACCTGTTTTGTTCCCTAAGATTGTATTCTTATATGATGAGAACTTACATGGTCCTGGCAAGGAATTAGAAGATGTATTTGATGCAGGTGTAGAATGTTCTGCAAAGACTATGTATCCTGACTGGTTAAGCTTAACCGGAAAAGGCTATGTTGCAAGCATTTACAAGAGATATGGCGAAATTATTTCCCCAATGGGATGTAGAGCATTCTTGTCTCCTTGGTACCGTAGAGGCGGTATGCATCCGGAAGACGAAAACGATACACCTGTATTTGTAGGACGTTTCAATATTGGTGCTGTTTCCTTACATTTACCGATGATTTTGGCAAAAGCTCGTCAGGAAAGCAAAGATTTCTATGAAGTATTAGACTACTACTTAGAGTTAATCCGTAAGCTTCATATTCGTACCTATGCATATTTGGGTGAAATGCGTGCGTCTACCAATCCTTTGGCATATTGTGAAGGCGGTTTCCTTGGCGGTAACTTAAAGCCAAGTGACAAGATTAAACCTTTGTTAAAAGCTGCAACAGCAAGCTTTGGTTTCACAGCATTAAACGAACTTCAGAAACTTTACAATGGCAAGTCTTTAGCAGAAGACGGTCAGTTTGCAGTAGAAGTTATGGAATATATCAATGCTAAGATTAACCAGTTCAAAGAAGAAGACGGCAATTTATATGCGATTTACGGCACTCCTGCAGAAAGCCTTTGTGGAACACAGGTACAGCAGTTTAGACGTAAATACGGCATCATAGAGGGCGTTTCTGATAGAGAATATGTGAGTAACTCCTTCCATTGTCACGTAACCGAAGATATCACCCCAATTCAGAAGCAAGATTTAGAGGGCAGATTCTGGGATTTGGCAAACGGTGGCAAGATTCAGTATGTAAAATATCCTATCGATTACAACAAGGATGCAATCAAGACCTTGATATACAGAGCTATGGAATTAGGATATTACGAAGGTGTAAATTTATCTTTGGCTTACTGTGATGATTGTGGACATCAGGAATTAGAAATGGATGTATGCCCAAAATGCGGTAGCAGAAACTTAACAAAGATTGACCGTATGAATGGCTACTTGTCTTATTCCAGAGTTCATGGTGATACCAGATTGAATGCTGCAAAAATGGCTGAAATTGCAGAAAGAAAGAGCATGTAAGGAGTAAGTGACAAAAAATGAGATATCATAATATAACAAAAGACGACATGCTCAATGGCGATGGACTCAGGGTCGTACTTTGGGTTGCAGGGTGCGAGCATTGTTGCAAGGGATGCCAGAATCCTATTACTTGGGATGCGGCAGGGGGACTTGCATTTGACGAAGTCGCAAAGGCAGAAATTTTTGATCAGCTTGACAAAAATTATATTTCCGGCCTGACATTTTCCGGCGGAGATCCTTTACATCCTGCAAACCGCATTGATGTGAGAAATCTTGCTATAGAGATTAAAGAAAAGTATCCAAACAAGACACTGTGGTTATACACCGGATACACATGGGAAGAAATTGCACATTATCCGATTATGAATTACTTGGATGTTGTAGTAGAAGGACCGTTTGTATTAGAAAAAAGAGATGTAAAGCTTCTTTGGAAGGGTAGTTCCAATCAGAGAGTAGTTGATGTAAAGAAAACCCTTGCAAGTGACGACATAAAAGTACCAGTATTACATTGTGGAGATTATAACTAATGAAACGAATTGCAAAATTTCACAAAGTCAGCTTTGAACAGTTTGCAGAAGGATTTGCGGATTACAGCAAGGACTTAGAAGTTGTTCGTAAGATTTATGACAGTATAAAGCTTCCAAAGCGTGCCACGAAAGGCAGCGCCGGATATGACTTTTTTGCACCGGTTGGCATTGTGCTTGCACCGGGGGAAACTATGAAGGTTCCTACCGGCATCCGTTGTGAAATGGAGTATGATTGGGTGTTGAAATTGTATCCTAGAAGTGGTCTTGGATTTAAATATCGTTTGCAGTTAAATAATACGGTTGGAATTATTGATGCAGATTATTTCTATTCTGATAACGAAGGACATATTTTTGCAAAGATCACCAATGATTCTAACGAAGGCAAAACAGTAGAAATCCCGGCAGGCACCGGATTTATCCAGGGTATTTTCCTTGAATATGGCATTACTGTAGATGATGATGCAACTGAAATACGTAACGGCGGTTTTGGCAGTACAACAAAATAATAAAATATAAAATTGGCTCTCTTTCGAAAATCTTAAGAAAGAGAGCCGTTTTTTTACAAGTCCATAACAGGTTTCTCACAATTTTCTAATAACCGGAAAATAACATTTTTACTGTAGTGTAAACACAAATAATACAGAAAGATTGAGGAAGAGTTATGAGAGAACAAAATGTCAAAAACTTATCAAGAACAAAAGCTTTAGCAAGAAAGAGAAGGAATACAATTATTATATCTATAGAAATTATAATACTAATAATAATGTTTGGCATTTTGTGGTTTGTAACGGAATTTACAGATGAAGAAAGTGGTGTGAAACGCGTAGAGATTTCCGATAATGATATTATAATTAACGACGGAATAAAACGGCAAGATGATAATAATAGCTTGTCCGATGTGGAAAGTACATCTAATTATAGAACTATTGCGTTGTTTGGACTGGATTCCACTACAGGGGAGCTTTTGAAAGATACACGCAGTGATACTATTATGATTGCATCTGTCAATGATAAGACCAAAGAAGTGAAGTTGATGAGTGTTTACCGTGACACCTATTTGAACCTTGGAAACGATACATATAATAAGTGTAATGCGGCATACGCAAAGGGCGGTGCATTACAGGCAATTAATATGTTAAACAAAAACTTAGACCTGGATATTACCGATTTTGTGGCAGTTGGTTTTAAAGGCGTAATGGACACAGTAAATGCCGTGGGTGGTGTAATGATTGACGTGAATGAAGAAGAGTTAGAGCATATCAACGATTATCAACTTTGTATGGCAGAAGAGATGAAAATAGATTATGTAGAGGTGACTCGAACGGGGTATCAACTGTTAGATGGTCTTCAGGCAGTTGCGTAATGCAGAATCCGTCATGCTACAGGAGATGATTTTATGCGTACAGCCAGACAGAGAGAAGTATTGCAGGCTGTTTTAGATAAGGCAAAAGAACTGGATGTGGCTACTGTTACAAAGCTTGTAAAAAATGTGTTTTCTGATTTTTATACATCTGTTGATTTAGAAGAAATTTTGGTTTTGTTAAGTGATTTGGGTTCATACACATTAACGGACGAGGGCGGATTTCCCACTTTGGAATATCGTGCTAATGCAACCCTTAGTGGGAATGTTGGTGCTAGTGTGATTTGTACCAACCTGGTGGCGGCTGTGACGGATTTTCATCAGCGGTTTTTTGGTGAAACAGATTATGAGGTTTCCAAAGACTTAATACAGATTAGCAAACAGATTAATACAAATACAGCTCCTTATTTAAAATATTAAAACATAAGTATAAATGCTCCTTTTTCTGAAACACTAATTTTAGGAAAAGGAGTTTTTTTATGGCAGAATTTAATACTCAAACAATTGCAACCGGTTTGCAGGAAAATATGGATTATTTAAACCAAATATTACAAGTGGACGTAAGCTTTGATTTGGTGTATCGTGTAGTGCATGTGGGCGGAAAAGAAGCCTGCATTTATTTTATTGATGGATTTTGTAAAGATACATTGATGCAGAAAATGTTGCAATATTTTATGGATATGAAGGAAGCAGATTTTCCTCAAGATGTGCATGAGATGTTGAAAAGGAAGGTTCCCTATGTAGAAGTGGATGTTGCAAAAGATTATGATAAAATCCTGACAAATTTGCTGTCCGGTGTATTTGTGCTTTTAATAGACGGATTTGAACAGGCAATACTTATTGATTCCAGAACCTATCCGGCCAGAGGCGTGGAAGAACCAGCTAAAGACAGGACGTTAAGAGGCAGTAAAGATGGATTTGTAGAAACCATTGTTTTTAATACTGCTTTAATTAGAAGGCGTATCAGGGATCCCCACTTACGCATGGAAATGATGAATGCCGGGCATGCTTCCAGGACGGATATAGTGGTATGTTATATGGATGACCGGGTAGATAAAAAATTTTTAAAAGAGATTAAAACCAAAATTCAAAATATTAAAGTAGACGCACTGACTATGAACCAGCAAAGTTTGGCAGAGTGTCTGTTTCCATACAAGTGGTATAATCCTTTTCCAAAATTCAAATATACAGAGCGCCCGGACACTGCGGCAGCTCAGGTGTTGGAAGGAAATATTATTATACTGGTAGATAATGCGCCGTCCGTTATTATTATGCCGACTTCATTTTTTGACGTGGTAGAGGAGGCGGACGATTATTATTTTCCGCCGGTTACCGGAACTTATTTGCGTATAAGCAGATTCATTATTACTGTTTTGACATATCTGATTGCTCCGTTATTTTTACTATTGATGCAAAATCCTGATTTGATACCGGAGAGCTTTAAGTTTATTGCGGTAAAGGAAACGGTAAATGTTCCGTTAGTGTGGCAATTTTTGTTATTGGAGCTGGCGATAGACGGTTTGAGACTTGCTGCAGTAAATACGCCGAATATGCTAAGTACACCACTTAGTATTATGGCAGCCCTTGTATTGGGTGAGTTTTCGGTAAGAAGCGGATGGTTTAATTCGGAAGTCATGCTTTATATGGCATTTGTTGCCATTGCAAGCTATACACAACCTAATTATGAAATGGGCTATGCATTGAAATTTATGCGAATTATCAATTTGATTTTAACAGCACTATTTAATGTGTGGGGATTTGTTATAGGTATTGTTGTGTTGTTTGCAGCACTTATTGGAAATAAGACTGTTTCAAGGCAGAGTTACTTGTATCCGCTTATTCCGTTTGAATGGAAAAAGTTAAAACACTTGATTTTCAGGGTGCGTTTACCAGGTTCAAAAGGCTAATTTTTGATTGACATAAATTGTATAGTGGTATACAATTTTAATATATAGAATGAAAGGGCAGATGTATGTATATATTTGCCCTTTCGTGCAAAATATGTATATTTATTCATGCAAGGACGGAGTATGGAACAGGAGATATTAAGCCGGTTAGAAAAGCTATCGGGCAAGATTGGTTTTTATTATAAGAATTTGGTTACCGGCGAGGTGATTACTTATCATGAGGATGAGAGTTTTCTGGCAGCCAGCGTAATTAAACTTTATATTATGGCCGAGGCAGTTCGCCAATGTAAGGAAGGCATACTGAGTAAGGATGATTTGGTTGTAATTAACAAAATCAAATGTGTTCCTTCTTGTGGGGCACTTACTTATATGCATGATGGTTTGGAAGTGACGATTCAGGACTTATATACATTGATGATTATTTTGAGCGATAATTCTGCCACCAATTTTTTGATCGATATTTTGGGGGAAGAAGCTATTAACGATGGGATTCGTGCCTTGGGTCATGAGAAGACCCAGCTCAATCGCAAGATGTATGATATGGAGAAGTCTTCCAAAGGGATCCAAAATTATGTGTGTCCGTTAGAACTGGGCGTATTTTTGGAAGGCCTTTATAACGGCGAGGTATTTGATTCAGTATCCAGTGACCACATGCTTTCTGTTATGAAAAACCAGCGCTTGAATGGTAAGATTCCATTCCACATTCATACCATTCCTGATTATGGTGCGATTGCTCACAAAACAGGTGAGGATACCGGCATTACACATGATGTGGGTATTGTATATGCAAAGCAGCCATTTGTACTTGTTTTCCTTGGAAATGAGACGGATGTGGCACGTTATGAAAGAGAGATGGCGGATATTTCGTTGATGCTTTATAAGGCAAATGACAATGATTTCTTCGGGTAGAGGTTACATATATGAAGATAGCAAAAATTGAAGTGGGCGAGGTTAAAATACCTTTAGTTACCCCTTTTAAAACAGCCCTTCGTACTGTGGACTGTGTAAATGACATTGTAATTAAAGTGACAGCAGATGATGGACGGGTTGGTTACGGTGAGGCACCGCCTACCGCAGTAATCACGGGTGACACATTAGGAAGCATTCGATGTGCTATTCAGGATTTTATTGCTCCGAATTTAATCGGGATGGATATTCTTGATATAGATGGCATTATGAAGAAATTGCATAGTTGTATTTTGAAGAATACTTCTGCAAAAGCAGCTGTGGATATGGCTATCTATGATTTGTATGCCAAGGAATTAAACCAGCCTCTTTACAAGGTGCTTGGAGGCCACAGAAATAAAATCGAGACGGACATTACAATTAGTGTCAATCCAATTGATGAAATGGTTTCTGACAGTGTAAAAGCGGTAGAGCAAGGCTTTAGGATTTTAAAAATCAAAGTTGGCAAGGAAGACCTTGAAGATATTAAGCGTATAGAAGCAATTAGAAAAGCAGTAGGTGAAGATATTGCAATCCGTGTTGATGCCAATCAAGGTTGGACGGCAAAGGAAGCAGTAAAGATTATAGGCACCATGGAGGACAAAGGCATTGTGATGGATTTGGTTGAGCAACCGGTTCACGCACATGATTTTAAAGGTATGCAATATGTTACGAAGCATGTATACACTCCAATCTTAGCGGATGAGAGCGTTTTTTCTGCCGAAGATGCTATTCACATTATCGAAGGAAGAGCGGCCGATTTGATTAATATTAAGCTGATGAAGACCGGCGGTATATATGAAGCATTAAAGATATGTTCTATTGCCGAGATTTATGGAGTAGAATGTATGATAGGTTGTATGCTTGAAAGTAAGATCGCCGTTTCGGCAGCAGCCCATTTTGCGGCAGCAAAGGGCATTATTACCAGAGCGGATTTGGATGGTCCGTCTCTTTGTAGTATTGACCCTTATGAGGGTGGGCCTATTTATCAGGGAGCAGACATTATTATGAATGAAACACCGGGTATCGGTATTTTAAATGCACCTTGTTTTTAGGTATTAACTTTGAGACAGTCCCTTAGGGAGTCTATATACATAGTAATAGGAGGAGTAAAACTATGAAGAAGAGATTAATGGCACTTCTTATGAGCGTTGTTATGGTGTTTGGCTTAGTTGCTTGCGGCGGTGATGCACAGAATAACAATGGAACAACAGAGAATATTGCATTGGAAGGTGAAAACGCTATTTATCGTGTTCTTTACAGCAGTGAAATTGGTACCATGAATTACTTGATTTCCGGCAATGCTGCTGATCAGGCAGTTGCTGCAAATACAGTAGATACTTTGATTGACTACGATTCAAATGGTACTATGGTTCCGGGGCTTGCAGAAAGTTGGAGTTATGATGAAACTACCAAAACTTGGACCTTTAACCTTCGTGCTGACCAAAAATGGTTAGATCACACAGGTGCTGTTGTAGCAGATGTTACTGCACAGGACTTTGTAGATGCAATGAAGTATGTTCTTGATCCTGCAAATGTAAGCGACACAGAATGGTTGTTAGAAGGTGTTATCTTAAATGCAACCGATTATTATGCTGCATTAAGTGATGACGACGCTTCCAATGACATAAGTTTTGAAGAAGTTGGTGTAAAAGCAGTTGATACACTTACACTTCAGTACACACTTGAAAAAGATGTTCCATATTTCTTGTCTATGCTTGGTTATGTATGTTTCATGCCTGCATATGGTCCATTATTAGAGACTACAGGTGCTGAATATGGAACAGCGGAAGACAAAATGTACTATTGTGGCGCATACTACATGGCAAACTGGGATCCACAGGTTGAACATCGTTATGTAAAGAATCCATATAACTGGGATGCTGCAAACGTATTCATTAATGAAATTGTAAAAACCTATAATGCAGAAGCTGCAACAGTAGGTCCTACAATGGCTCAGCGTGGTGAAATCGATTACACAGAACTTGGCGCGGATATCGTTGACAGCTGGATGAATGATCCTGCAACTAAGGATATGGTATCTATGGAAAGAGACGATGCTTCTTATTCTTACTTCTATTGTTTTAACTTTAATGTATACAAGTTGGGTGATGATTGGCAAAGAACAGGTACAAACGAGTATGCTATTGACGAGAAGTATGAACCATGGAACTGGGAAAAGGCTGTAAACAATGAAAACTTCCGTAAATCTATTATGTTTGCTGTAAACAGAACAAATACTGTTTATGTAAATACCGGTGATTACGCAAATCCTGCAGACCTTATTATGAATACTATTACACCAACAAACAATATTGTTCGTGATGGTAAAGATGCATACACTACTTTAGAGGAATTTGATGGTATTAATGCAGCAGATTTTTATAACGCAGAGGATGCAGTGGCATATCGTGATTTAGCAATTGCTGAATTAACTGCAGAAGGTGCAACATTCCCTGTTAAGATGCTTGTTCGTTACAACCCGTCTACTACAAACTGGGAACAGGAATGTATCGTTTTAGAGCAGCAGGTTGAATCCGTTCTCGGAACCGATTATGTTGACGTTATTATTGAAGCAGGTCCAAGTGAAAATTACTTAAGTACAGTACGTCGTTCTTCTGATTACATGTTTATGAAGTGTAACTGGGGTGGTGACTATGCAGATCCTGAAACGTGGGTTGAACCATTCTATCAGAGAGATAACGGCGATGGTACATATCACAGAGGTGGCCGCTACGCATACCTTGCATATGCTATTATCGACAACACCGCAAGTGCTGAAACTGTAAAAGAATACTTCCGATTAGTTGAAGAAGCAAAAGCTATTACAGGTGCTGATCAGGAAGCAGAAAGATTTAACGCATTTGCAAAAGCAGAAAGCTATTTGATTGGTCACGCATTAGCAGTACCATACGGTATTTCTACCAAAGCTTATGTTGTTAACAAATTAAATGTATTTGAAAGCCAGTATTCACCATCAGGTGTTGCAAATGCACGTTACAAAGGCATGAAATTATATTCTGACTTTATTTCTATGGATGAATATAATGCAAACAAAAAGTAATCTGTATTAAAAGCTTATAGTAAGCCGGGCCCGAAGAAATGCTTCGGGCCCTAGACTTGCTTAATGGCTATATTTAAAAATGGTTGCATATTTACAAAAACGGTATGGTAAATACTTTTTTTGTAAGTATACAACAAAATCCAAAACAGGAGAAAAAATATATGTTTAAATACTTAGCAAAACGTCTTGGGCGGAGTGTTATTTCGTTATTTATTATAATTTCTGTAGTATTTATATTGTTGCGTCAAATGCCGATTGAAGGATATTTCTCAAATTATGAAAAGATGACTGACTTACAGATTCAGAATGGTTTGGAAGCAATGGGATTAAATGATCCAATTATTGAACAACTTGGACGTTTTTGGCTAAATCTTTTTCGCGGTGATTTGGGTACTTCTATTACATATAGACAAAATGTAGATGTTATATCTATTATTGCGGAGAAAATCCCTTTCTCCATTAAACTTGGTTCCATGGCTATTTTGGTATCTTTAGTGCTTGGTATTCCTTTGGGTTCTATGATGGCCAGATATAAAGGCAAGTTTTTGGATAAAATGGGAACTTTGTTTATTGTGTTTATTCAAGCAGTTCCTGCGGCGGTATATTTTCTCTTTATCCAGTTATATGGCACAGAAATTTTAGGAATTCCGCTGTTGTTTAATCCAAGCAATCCGAAAAGCTGGATTTTGCCGGTATTTTCCATGTCATTAGGCAA
>JAZOSF010000169.1:0-3017 GCA_045657025.1 Lachnospiraceae bacterium
TGCACTCTGGAACACACTAAGGCAGTTTTGAACAGACTGCCCCACGCTCAAGTGGAAATATTATATCACAAAAAAAACGGTTTGTGTATATAAACTTGTTAAACTTTTGGCAATCAATGGATTTTTGTAAAAATTGCACAAATTTTACTTTTATTACTCTAAAATTTCTGTTGCTACTATATCTACCGTGGTCTCAATTTGATTCTCATTGGTAATAGTTGCCTCTCCATCCCCTTCCTGAAAACCATATTTTCCAAAATATGCGTGATTACCGCCCTCTATTACTTCTTCTTTAAAATCCTCCGGTAGATTATCACGATACTTATCATATTTTGTCAAATTCAATACTCCGTCGTTAGAACCATAAATGGATACAATGTCCAAACCACTATCCTGAAGCGCCACAGTAGAATAAGCGGCAAGCAGTATCACGCCTTCCAATTCCTCTTTATTCTTTGCCGCATAAGACGCCGCCATGGAACCGCCTAATGAATGTCCGCCAATATACCACTTTTCAATGTCCGGATATTCTGCCGCAACCCCCTCTGCAGCGTTCATATCAAGCACCGCCAGATTTGCAGGCATATGCAACAGCACACATAAGATGCCTTCCTCAGCCAATGCCTCCATAAGAGGCGCATAGGCTTCATATTGCACTTTTCCGCCGGGATAGAAAATTAACCCTGCTTTTGCATACTTAGGCTCAAATACAATACGGTCATTTTTTCCCTCCGTAACGGTAATACCCTCTGCAGGCTCTGACACAACTGTAAGCGCCTCCGGAAGTGCTCTGTAATAGTCACTCACATAAAAAGTACATCCTGATACAAGTGCAAGTATTATTACAAGTGTAATGACTTTCCAATTTTTTCTGTTTGCCTGTTTTTTCATAAGATATTATCCTCATTTATCATTTCATGATAAGCCTGCTCCCAACAATCCTCCGGAACATCCGGCCAAACGCAATGTCCATATTTTTGTTTGCATAGCTCCATGGCTCTGCCAAGCACACTGCCATGAGACTGGCTTTTTTTACCCGTCTCCAACGAGTGCACCGTTATTTTATACCAAAACGGTGCTACCTTGTCTAGTCTCGCTTCTTTTAAATCGGCAATTACTTCTGAAACGTTATATTCCAAGCTGACAAACTCCTCCTGCCAAGCGCCATTTTCTCCACACAAAATAATAAACTGTGCCAACCCATCACTTTCCAAAGGCATTCCCACGGAGCCCGGATTTAAAGCAACTTTCATTCCCTGTTGGATTTTCTGCTGTATATGTGTATGCCCACAGAGAATATATTCATTGGCATCTTTTTCTATGATTGCTAATGACTTCGCATCGTTTGGAAGCAGCGCTCCATTTACTTTTTCCGGCGAACCATGGCATGCTGTAAGAATCGGGAATCCTTTGAATTCTATAGCTTGTACATGATTTAACGTGGAAAAAAATTGTAAATCCCTATCCGTCAAATTATGGTATGTATATAACAGCGTTCCCGTAGTAGAATCTTCCTCACGCCATCCCTGCTCACCAACCTTACGATAATGCAGCCAATAATTCTCTTTATTCCCTTTTATAAAATAGCACTTATAATACTCTGCCAAATCATAAAGCATCGTCATGGTTTTCTGAGGATACGCCAGGTCTCCAACATAATCTCCCAAAAACACAAAGGTGTTTATGCCTCGTTCAAGTGCGTAATCCACACACCTTTTCAGAGCAATATAATTACCATGTATGTCCGATAATACTGCAAGCTTCTTGTTATTCGACATAAAATTATCCTCCACACTGTGTTTACATCCACAGCATAGAGGACTTGTGTTAAGAATATGTTATGTTTCAAATATTTCCTAAACAGTTAAGCTGTTATTTCTCGCCTTTTTCCCGACTGATAATACACTTTCTACTTCCAGTCGGAGGAAACTTCCTTTCAATCTCCGACCGCTGGCCTCTTTCCAGACCTCGAGTCGGAAATCACCTTCCACAAGATAACATTACCCGCTTCCTCATCCATGTCGTAAATCTTGGCATCACACATAGAAAGAAGTAAAGGAGAATGTGGGCAAGCCCCTGCTTCTCAGCAATTACATTTAACGCCGTTGTCTTGCCCGGTCACAGCATCCAATCAACTAATTCTGAAATGCCCAATGATATCCTCTCTGTTTTCTAAAATATCTTCTTCATATTGTTTCTGATAAGGATTGGCATGATGAATGATAAACGGGACGCCGTTTTTATTGCGCTTGTCAGATACAATGCCGATATGCTTTTTAAAAACAATAATATCTCCGCCCTGCCACTGCTCTATTTCGCTTACGTCCGTAGTCAGACTGGTTGCATGATTTTGAAAATAAATATGCAAATTTCGTACACGTCTGAAATCAATATTCGGGTCAGCCTTCTCCACATCATACCTGTCCGGATATGCTGCAATATCCGCATCAACCAGTGCCTGTAAATCATATCCTGTGTGCAAAAGTCCCTGTGCCACTACATCGGTACAAACACCGTATCCGTCATTTGGATAACCACCTGCATAATACTTGCTTTTGTACACCGGTTTTGTAGCTATATACGCACGCACGTTTTGCAAAATGTCGGTTTGGTCGTCTATGCCATCCCCATCCTTGTCCACTGCGCTAATATATGTGGTAATTCCAAAATCCTCATTGGAATATTTTCTATGAGGAATGATATTCAATATGTATAACAAATATACGGCCAACGCTATGATGATCAGTGCCAATACGATTAAAATAATTCGTAATTTTTTCATGTTACCTCTATAGCATTTTCAACTTCTCATTTAACACTGCATACACCGGCTTCATATGCTCTTCCGTCACGCGCGCATTTATTTCTTCAATAGGCACCCAGGCAACCCCGCTGTTTTCGTCCGGCTTCATGCGTATTACCGCATCTTCGTCCGCCTCAAACAAGTACTCTGCGTCAAAATGCAAATGCGCATTCACATACTTGCCCCGCTTATAGTGAGCAAAAACCGTCAAAAT
>JAZOSF010000170.1:0-2462 GCA_045657025.1 Lachnospiraceae bacterium
TACCAAAGCAAGCTTCTTAAATGCAACTTTTTCCTGAATAACCGCGTGAGTGCCAATTGCTAAATTTGCTTCACCACTCTCCAGCTTCTCATAAGCTTCCCGTTTTTGCTTGGCAGTCATGGAGCCCACCAAGAGTACCGGCTTAAATGGCAGATTATGGCGTTCTGTCAGTTCGGTAAAGCTTTCCATATGTTGGTGTGCCAAAACCTCTGTAGGAGCCATTAGGGCGCCTTGATAGCCATTTGTCACAGTCTTTAGAAGTGCCAACAGGGCAATAATCGTTTTACCGCTTCCCACATCGCCTTGGATCAAACGATTCATGCTATAAGGTGAGGATAAATCATCACAAATTTCTTGCCAGGTTCTAAGCTGTGCATTGGTTAACTGATACGGCAACTTTTCTTGGAAACCGGTTAATTCCTTGGTGTCTCGCATTGGGTATGCATTCGCAATCTTTTCTGAATAACCTTTTTCCCTGCGAATCATATACACAAACATAAAAAGTTCTTCAAAAACCAGTCTGCGTCTTGCCTCTATTACTTGTTCAAAGTCAACCGGAAAATGAATTCCCTTGTATGCCTCTTCTCTGTTACAAAGCTGATATTCCTCTAAAATATGCTCCGGCAAAAATTCCTCATCCAAATTTACTTCCGCCAACGCTTTTTCCATACTGGCAGTTACAAGCTTGTTGGTAAGTCCCTTGGTCAGAGAATATTTCGGCCAAATCGCATTACGCAGTTTTTCAAATTCTGCCTCGGAATAGATGGCCGGCTGTTCCATAACAAGCTCTGTACCTTTTGCCTGCGGTACTCCTCTAAAATAAAAAGTGTATCCCGGATTAAGTTTACTCTTTAAATAAGGCTGATTAAAAAACGTCAGATTAATCGCTCCGGTTTTATCTCGTACAAGCACGTTCATAATAGTAAGATTGCGCACCTTTTTAAGAGGCTTAACACTTACCACGCGTCCGGAAATAATACCGACTTTTCCGACTTCTAACTGAGAAATGCTACACACATCTTCAAATGTATCGTAATCTCTCGGAAAAGCATGAAGCAAGTCCCGAACAGTCACAATATTCAGTTTTGCCATAAGTTTAGCGGTTTTTTCGCCAACACCCTTAATTTGAACAACAGAATCCGTTAATTTCATCGCTTTTCCCTTTTGTTTTAAAAATGGGGCAGCTCATGCCGCCCCATAAAGTTTGTATTTATTCTGCAGAAATAACATAATAGTAAATCGGCTGTCCACCATACTGAAGTTCTACGTCAACATCCGGATGCTTCTCTGTAATGGCATCACTAAGTGCTGTTGCATCCTCTTCTGTAACATCACTGCCATAGTAAATACTTACTAATTCCATATCGTCATTCATCATATGGTCTACCATTTCTAATGTAACCGCAAACATGTCGGTACCAACTGCAGAAATACCCTTATCTTCAATGCCCATGAAATCGCCACATTTGATTTCCTTGTCATCAATCATAGTATCACGTACTGCATAAGTAACCTGACCGGTTCTTACACGCTTGATTTCTTCCATCATGATTTCTTCGTTTTCTTCTACGCTCAAATCAGGAACATAGTTGATAACTGCGGTAATTCCCTGTGGTACAGTCTTGGTAGGAATAACAATAATCTTCTTATCTTCTACCAATGCCTTTGCCTGATTAGCAGCAAGGATAATGTTGCTGTTGTTTGGCAAAATAAAGATGGTATCTGCATTTACTCTGTCAATTGCATTTAACATATCCTCGGTAGATGGATTCATAGTCTGACCACCCTCGATAATATAGTCTACACCAAGGCTCTTTAAGATTTCATTCATACCTTCACCAATAGATACGGAAATGAATCCTACATCTTTCTTTGGCATTTCAGGCTCTTTTGCAGCTGCCAACTCAGCCTTTTCTGCTTCTTTAAAAATCTTTTCCTGATGTTCTAAACGCATATTATCGATTTTCATGTTGGAAAGTGCACCATACTTTAATGCTCTTTGGATAGCGAGACCCGGATCATTGGTATGAACGTGTACTTTTACCACATCATCATCTGCAACCACAACAATGGAATCACCAATAGACTCTAAATATTCCTTGAAATCCATCTCATGCTTTACGTTAAAGGTCTTGGATAATAAAATGATAAATTCTGTACAATAACCAAACTTAATGTCTGCTTCTGCCTGCGCATCCACCTTCATAGCACTTGCTACCGGTGCTGCTTCAATAATAGAATAATCGATTTCCTTGCCAAGGAATGCATCCTGCCAACCGTGAAGAACTTCTACAAAGCCCTGCCCGCCGGAATCCACAACGCCAGCCTGTTTTAATACCGGCAACATTTCCGGAGTCTGGCTGAGAACATACTCTGCATGCTCAATTACACCGTTAATAAATACGGTTAAATCATCGCAACCTGCGTCAGCCAACTCTCTCGCCTTAACACTAGCGCCCTTG
>JAZOSF010000171.1:0-13092 GCA_045657025.1 Lachnospiraceae bacterium
AACACCATCCTTCATAACTACGATTCTTGTACCAAGTGTCATAGCTTCTGTCTGGTCATGTGTTACGTAGATGATAGTAGAACCTAATCTCTGATGTAACTTAGCGATTTCGATACGCATCTGTACACGTAACTTAGCATCAAGGTTTGATAAAGGTTCGTCCATAAGGAATACCTTAGGATTACGAACGATAGCACGACCCATAGCAACACGCTGTCTCTGACCACCGGAAAGAGCCTTTGGCTTACGATCTAATAATTTCTCAAGGTCAAGAATCTTAGCAGCTTCTCTTACCATTTTATCAATTTCAGCCTTTGGTACTTTTCTTAACTTAAGACCAAATGCCATGTTGTCATATACTGTCATATGTGGATAAAGAGCGTAGTTCTGGAATACCATCGCGATATCTCTGTCCTTTGGCTCTACATCGTTAACAACTCTATCACCAATCTTTAATTCACCAGCTGAAATATCTTCCAAACCAGCGATCATACGAAGTGTAGTAGTTTTACCACAACCTGAAGGACCTACGAAGATGATAAATTCTTTATCTTCGATTTCCAGGTTGAAATCTTTTACTGCAACGAATCCGTTAGGATACACTTTGCAAATGTCTTTTAAACTTAAACTTGCCATTTAAAAATTCCTCCAATTTTCTATCGATGTGGTATTAAGCATAATACCCTATGTACACAGTATAATGTTTTTGTCAAATTTCGGCTATATCACAAATCAACAAAGTTTTTTTTCATCATTGTAGAATTTGACATGCAAACCCCATTTTCGCACTTTTTTTGTGCAATCTGTATGCTAATCTGCTTTTTCTTCGTCAATCTGCACATCTAATGCAACTTCTTCCTGCGGAGTTTCTTCTATTTCGTCTACAGTCCAACCATCATCTTCCATCGGCTGTTTCTTTAATGCTTTACGATCAATACCCTCCAGGCGATCAAACACCTTGCCATAGAGCATAGCCTGCAATATACCCGGAAGTGTCATGCCCACAGATAAACAAACGGGAATCGATACAGGGAAGAAATATACAACAAAAACCGGTGCCGCGCTTAAAATAAGCATTATAATAGAATAGAAGAAATGAGATGTTCCCACTACGAATGCATTTTTTATCGTGGTGAATACTTTGTTTTCATAACGAGATTGAAGAACAAATACCCATGCCAAGCTAAATGCACCCATCACTCCTACAAAAATAAGTGCATAATTGAGAAACTTTGGAAAATCCAAATCGTAATTCTTCATATAGAAGAAATCCAATGCAAGAACCAGGCCAAACAAAAGGTAAATCAGCCATATAATTGTTGCTTGTTTAAAATTCTCTTTAAATGCTTTTATAAATCCTCTGATAACATAGCTTTCTTCATCACGGTAAATCTTCAGCAACATGCTGTGCATGGCTGTCATTGCCGCACCAATTGTAAAAATAGGTATGCAGAAAATAATCGTTACAATATTCAAAAACATCAAATCTGCAAATTTGTTTGCGTACTTCATGAAAGTACTGTCTAAACCAAAAATACCGTCCATAATTTCTCCTGTCTTTATGCTTTTAATGTCATCGGGGTGAATCTGAGCCCACCTTCAAAGCGCTCTTCGTTCACCGCTTCAAATCCGTTCGCCAAATAAAATGGTAACCCTGTCGGTGCTGCGTTCACCGTGAGAAGCGAAATCCCCTGCTCCTTGCAATACACCTTGCATCTTGCTAATAGCTCCTTACCGATTCCTTGACCCTGAAATTCTTTTTTTACAAAAAACAGCGAAATATGCTCTTTGTTCTTTAGTGCCAGCATACCTATCACCTTCTGACCTTGGTATGCACAAAAAATCGGATAATTCCCTTGCAAAAAATCAATATACAATTGTGTACTTGTCAGCCCTTCTCGGAACTCTCTTGCCCCCTCATCATCACATACCTGTGCAGATATTTGTTGAAAAGTAATCCAAGCAACTCCGATGGCCGCTTCCCAATCTCTTGCTTCCGCAAGTTTTACAACAATATTTCCCATAATTCGCCCTTATATGACTCTCTCAGTATAAACCTTATCTTACAGTTTTGCAATGTTTCAGAATCAGTTTATTTTTTCTTAACATTTTTATATTAACAAAAGCCCCTTTGCGAAGCAAATATAATTCACCTCGAAAAGGAGCCTTATTATAATTAAATTTTAATTTTTCTATGAAGATAAAACTTTATTTAGCAGATTTCGGCACCGGCAGGCATTTCTTTTTCCGGAGTCATAAGTGCTAAATTACCCTCTGCATCCTCTGCGCACAAGAGCATTCCTTCACTTAATACGCCTGCAAGCTTTGCTGGTTTTAAATTCACTAAAACCATAACCTTCTTGCCAACCATCTCTTCTGCGGTATAGTGTAACTTAATGCCAGATACAATCTGCTTAACCTGGGATCCGATTTTTACCTGAGAACAAAGTAGCTTCTTGGATTTTGGCACTTCTTCACAAGCAATAATCTCACCAACCTGGAACTGAAGCTTCATAAAATCATCGTATTCAATTTCTGCCTTAGCTTCGATATCGATTACTGATTCTTCTGGCTTCACTTCTTCCTTTGGTTTCTGTGCTTCCATGATTTTTTCAACTTCCACTAAAATATCTTCTAATTTCAGTCTTGCAAACAACATAGTAGGTGCATCTGTTACGCTACCTTCTGCCGGATAAAGACCACTTTCCTTGCATTCATCAAAGCTTCTAAGCTGACAATTGAGTTGCTCGGAAATTGCTTTTGCTGTACGAGGCATAAATGGCTCCAAAAGACTTGCTGTAGTGATAATAGAATCACAAAGATTATACATTACTTCGCTCAAACGATCCTTGTTTGCCTCATCTTTTGCAAGTACCCATGGCTCCGTCTCGTCAATATATTTGTTGCAACGCTTGATAGCTGTAAAGATTTCTGTGATGGCATCTGCTACACGTAAGCCGGCCATTTTAGCAGAAACCTTGTCCGCTGCAGCGGTAACCACTGCCTTTAATTCAGCATCTACATCTGCTTCCACGCCGGTCTTTCTTACTACGCCACCAAAATATTTATTGGTCATGGAAATAGTTCTGTAAACCAAGTTGCCCAATGTATTAACAAGATCGGAGTTGAAACGCTCTACCATAAGTTCCCAGCTGATTACACCATCGTTTTCAAATGGCATCTCGTGAAGAACAAAGTAGCGCACTGCATCTACGCCAAAAAGACGTACCATATCATCTACGTAAATTACATTACCCTTAGATTTACTCATCTTGCCATCACCCTGAAGTAACCATGGATGACCAAATACCTGCTTTGGTAATGGTTCGCCAAGTGCCATAAGAAAAATAGGCCAGTAAATAGTATGGAAACGGATAATATCCTTACCAATCAAGTGTAAGTCTGCAGGCCAAAGCTTTCTATACTGCTCTGTAGAATTACCCTCTGCATCATAACCGATCCCGGTAATATAGTTGGACAAAGCGTCTAACCATACGTATACTACGTGTCTATCATCAAAATCTACCGGAATTCCCCATTTAAAAGAGGTTCTGGATACACACAAATCCTGTAAGCCCGGTAAGAGGAAGTTGTTCATCATCTCGTTCTTACGTGAAACCGGCTGAATAAATTCAGGATGTGTATTGATATGCTCTATCAATCTGTCTGCATACTTGCTCATCTTGAAGAAATAAGCTTCTTCTTTCGCAGGCTTCACTTCACGGCCACAGTCCGGGCACTTACCGTCCACTAACTGAGATTCTGTCCAGAAAGATTCACATGGTGTGCAGTACAAACCTTCATATGCACCTTTGTAAATATCGCCCTGGTCATATAATTTCTTGAAAATTTTCTGAACCTGCTTTTCGTGGTACGCATCAGTGGTACGAATGAACTTGTCATAAGATGTATCCACCAAATCCCACAACTCTTTAATAACACCAGCCACGCCGTCAACAAATTCCTGACAGCTTACGCCCGCATCAAGAGCCTTTAATTCGATTTTCTGGCCATGCTCGTCAGTTCCTGTCTGGAAAAACACATCATAGCCATCTTTTCTTTTGTATCTTGCAATACTGTCTGCAAGCATAATTTCGTAGCTGTTACCAATGTGTGGTTTGCCGGAAGTATATGCAATTGCAGTTGTAATATAATATTTTCCTTTACTCATTGCTGTCCTCCTAATTTAATCCATTTCCCTAAACTTCTGGAAACTGTCCCATAATAGCCTTTACATTGGCATCTATATCCCCTTTAAACACGGCACTTCCTGCAACAATAACATTTGCTCCTGCTTCTAAAGGAACGGAAACGTTGGATGCGTCCACACCACCATCTACCTGAATATGCAAATTTAAGCCTCTGGCAGTAGCAATAGCGCGGAGTTTGCGTACTTTCTCTGTACACTCTGTAATATACTTCTGACCGCCAAAGCCCGGCTCTACAGTCATTACCAACACCATCTCTACCTTGTCCAAATAAGGAAGCACGTCATCGATTGGAGTTGCAGGCTTAATAGCAACCGCCGCCTGGCATCCCACTTCATGAATCATATCGATGGTCTCCTGCACATACTCGGTTGCTTCCACATGGAAACAAATCAAGTCTGCTCCGGCTTCCTGAAAGACTTTGACATAACGCTCCGGCTGCACAATCATAAGATGCACATCGAAAAAACGCTCTGTGGCACTTCTGAAAGACTTTGTTACCGGTACACCAAATGAAATATTCGGTACAAACACGCCATCCATTACATCAATGTGAACCCACTGTGCACCGGCTTTATCAATTTTTGCAATTTCTTCCCCTGCACATTTAAAATCACATGCCAAAAGGGACGGGGATAAGATATATTCCATAAAATTATTTACCTAAAAATTCCTTTGTAGTTTTGTAAACACCCTCGCCATCCAAACCATAGAAAGCCATAAGCTCTGCTGCTGTACCAGACTGACCGAACACATCAGGAACACCAATCTTTTTAACAGGTGTTGGTGCAAGCTCTGCCAAAGCATCGCATACTGCAGAACCCAAGCCTCCGATTACGGAATGCTCTTCTACTGTTACAACCTTGCCTGTCTTGCGTGCAGAAGCTGCGATTAATTCACTATCTAATGGTTTGATGGTACAGATGTTGATAACTTCTGCATCAATACCTTCTGCTGCCAATTTCTCAGCTGCTTTATTCGCACTGTCTACACATACACCGGTAGCAACAATGGTAACGTCCTTACCTTCTTTTACAACAGTACCTTTACCAATTTCAAACTTGTATTCCGGATAATCGTTGATTACCGGCACTGCTGCACGACCGAATCTCATATAAACAGGACCTTCGTACTCTACTGCGGCACGTAAACAGGCTCTTGCTTCCACGTCATCGGATGGATTCATAACAACCATACCAGGAATTGCACGCATTAATGCGATATCTTCAATACACTGATGAGAAGCCCCGTCTTCGCCAACGGTAACACCTGCATGAGTTGCACCGATTTTTACGTTTAAGTGTGGGTAACCGATAGAGTTACGAATCTGCTCGTAACAACGGCCTGCTGCAAACATAGCAAAAGAACTCATGAAAGGAATCTTGCCTGTAGTAGCCATACCTGCTGCGATACTTGCCATATTAGCTTCCGCAATACCGCAGTTAATATGTCTTTCCGGAAACTGCTTTCTGAAAACAGCAGTCTTGGTAGAACCGGAAAGGTCTGCATCTAATACTACTACGTTTGGATATTCTGCACCGATAGCAGTTAATTCTGAGCCGTAACTCTCTCTGGTAGCAATTTTCTTTACTTCTGACATAATGCTTCACCTGCTTTCTTTAATTCTTCCATTGCTGCTGCAAACTCTTCATCGTTTGGTGCAACACCGTGCCAGCCTGCATTATTTTCCATGAAGGATACTCCCTTGCCCTTAACAGTCTTGCAAATAATAGCTGTAGGCATACCCTTTGTAGCTTTTGCTTCTTTCATAGCAGCATCGATCTGATCGAAATCATTGCCATCGATATTAATTACATGGAAATTAAATGCTTCAAACTTCTTGTCAATTGGATATGGAGAACATACAGTGTCGATGCAACCATCAATCTGTAAGTTGTTGTTGTCCACGATAACACAAAGGTTGTCCAAATTGCGGTAGCATGCCATCATAGCAGCTTCCCAAACCTGACCTTCCTGAATTTCACCATCGCCGAGTAATGCGTAAGTACGATATGCTTTGCCGTCTAATTTCGCAGAGATTGCCATGCCAACTGCTGCAGAAACGCCCTGTCCCAAAGAACCGGTAGACATATCAATACCCGGTGTATATTGAATACATGGATGGCCCTGTAAGTAAGAACCTAACTTACGTAAAGTTTTCATATCTTCAATCGGGAAAAATCCTCTTAATCCCAATGCGGAATATAAACCCGGTGCAGCATGACCCTTAGATAATACAAAACGGTCTCTGTCTTCCCACTTAGGATTCTTTGGATCCACGTTTAATTCCTCAAAATATAAATACGCAAGTAAATCTGCTGCAGACATAGATCCGCCCGGATGTCCTGCCTTTGCAGCATGTACACCGATTAAAATGTTTTTACGAATTTCTACAGCAATTTTCTGTAGTTCTAACTTGTTCATTAGCCCCTCCAATCTTAGTAAATCACTAGTACGCAAAATTATTACACTTTATACTATAACCTACATCCAAAAAAAGTCAATCGAATAACCAAATGTTGTTAAATTTCTTTTGGAAATGTATTTTTCCCTTAAAAATTTCCGCGCATTTCCTTATCGTGCAACACATAAATTAGTAAAAAAATAAGTTGGTATATTATGACCTTTTCCAAAAAAAATACTGCAATACCACTCTCACTTATTTTAATCTGCGTCATCGCGCGAGGATTTTTAATTTACTCTATGAGTATAGCACCTCTCGGCGCTTTTTGTAAAGAACTGGCGATGGAGCAGCTGACAAACAATCCTTTTGAACTCCACTATACTATTGCATATCCGGAAGAATTTGGCTTTGAAGATTTGTCCAACGATTTAATCCCTTTTGAGGAAGATTCTTATATGAAAAGCAAAGAGATTTGGGTGGAACGTGCAGAATCCCTAAAAAAAATCATCCCGGCACACTTAAGCAAGAAAGATACCTTTGTACATAGCCTGTTGTCCAGATATGTTAATCTACAGCTGAAAAGCATGGAATTTCCCTACTATGAAAATCCCCTTTCCTGTTCCGGCGGCATCCACAGTCAATTGCCTGTTTTATTGTCCGAATACACATTTCGTAATAAACAGGATGTAGAAAATTATTTTTTGCTGCTGTCCCAAATTCCTGCATATTTTGACGGAATTGCAAATTATATGGTAGCCCAGGAGCGAAACGGCATCTCTATCTACAGCAATACCCTTACGGAAGTAAAAAAACAATGTTTAGAAATGTTTCCTGAAGGACAACTGGATAAAAACACACACTTCTTGCAAACCAGCTTTAAAGAAAGGATCCAAGAACTGCTAAACGAAGGAATTATTACAGATAAAGAAGCTTCTGATTACGAAATGCGAAACACTTCTTTATTAAAAACAAAAATCATGCCGGCCTATCATTCTTTGGCCAACACCATAGGCACTTTAAAAGGGTCGCCTGTTCTGTCCGGACTTGCCACTTATCCAAAAGGCAAGGAATATTATGCCCTGTTAGTTTCTAACAATACAGGTTCTGACAAACCCATAGCCGATATACAGTCCATGCTTTATAAGCGTTACGATATGCTATATAAACAATACACCTCTCTTTTAGAAAAAGGTACTCTGGTACAAAATTGGACCTTTCCGATAAAAGGACATTCTGATATGTTGCAACATTTGTATAAGACCGCACAAGAGCAATTTCCGTCACTTGCTACTGTGACCGGGGATTCCACGCAAGCCTTACAGCTAAAAAATGTAAACGGCATTCTTTCCGGCATGAGTGCGCCTGCTTTTTATATGACACCCCCAATTGATGCCAATGACGAGCACACCATTTATATTAATCCAGATTCCGAAATGAAATCCTTAGACCTATATGCCACCCTGGCACACGAAGGGTTCCCCGGACACTTATACCAGACGGTGTATAGCCAGACGGTTATGAACACCACACACCAACCACTTATCCGGCAGCTCCTTTATTACGGCGGTTATACGGAAGGCTGGGCGGTTTATGCAGAACTATATTCCTATGATTTTATTACGGACCTCTGCGATGAAAAACTGACGGATAGTCTGCAGCTTGCCCGCCTTAATCGGGAAATTCAGCTTTGCCTCTGCAGCATTTTGGATGTCTACATTCACTACGATGATGCTTCCTTAGAAGATGTAGAAAAGCTCTTAAAAACCCTTGGCTTAAACAGTTCTTCTGCGGAATCAGTCTACACCGCCATCTGTGATGCCCCGGCCAACTACCCAAAGTATTATGTGGGATATTTGGAAATCTTAGAATTAAAAGAAATCGCCAAAGAACTCTGGGGAGACAATTACTCCGACTATGCTTTTCATGAATGGATTTTAGAAAGCGGAGCGGGCGATTTTGGAAGCTTAGCCCAAAAACTAAAAGACGAAAAATAAGCAATAAAAAAGGCGGGAAAATTTTCCCGCCAATTTCTTTTATTCATCGGTTTCCTCCATCATTTCTTCCATGTAACCTCGGTCCCAGAGAACGATTTTCAACTTTTTGGCCGCCTCTACAGCAGGCCCGGTAAAATATTGATTGCTCATAACCACACCTACCATACAGTCATAATAATCTTTGCCGGCGTACACCTCCTGCACCGCTTTTACGCCAATTGGGGATTGATAATTTTTGCACTGGATACCATAGCTGATACCGTCCCTTTCTGCCAGAATATCAATACCGAAATCTCCGCTTCCCTTGGTTACAACCACCTCCTGAAATCCACGACGTTTCAAAAGGTCTGCGCAAAACTTCTCGAATTCACGCCCTTCCATATCGTCCCATTCATAGTGCTTCTTATGAAAAATAAGAAAAATAATCCCAATGATGAAAGCAAAAACAGCAACACCAATCATCAAAGCTATCACTTGAGGGTCTGACAATATTTTCATAATTTTTCCCATTCGCTCGCCCCCTTTTTATCCCATTATGCATTATTTAAGATGGGTTATTCAACAAAATACATCATGTAGCTTTTGCTTAGTCAACAAACACACACTCTCACAATGCACCGTCATTCCAAATTGGTCCACGGCTCTCCACTTCTTCAGCTCGTATCCGCCTTCTCTAAGGCACTTCACGTCCCTGGCCAGTGTTGCGCTGTCGCAGCTTACGTAAACAATTCTCTCCGGCTGCATCTTGATCATAGTGTCCAAGCAAGCGGTGTCGCAGCCCTTTCGCGGTGGGTCTACCACAATCACATCGGCAAAAATATTTTCTTTTTCATATTTTTCCGGCAGCACTTCCTCTGCTTTGCCCACAAAAAACTCTGCATTGGTAATGCCGTTACGACGAGCATTTGCCTTGGCGTCTTCAATGGCCTGCGGAATAATTTCCACGCCGTAAACTTGGCCGGCACGTTGAGACAAAAAGAGAGAAATGGTGCCGATACCGCAGTACAAATCCCAAACCGTTTCCTTGCCGGTGAGTCCTGCATAATCCAACGCAATACTATATAACTTCTCAGTCTGTCCCGGATTTACCTGATAAAAAGACAGCGGAGAAATATGAAAATCTAATTTTTCGCCGGTTTTTGTAAATCCTGCTGCCACATCCCGTGTATACAGAGAATCTTTAATCACCGGTTCGCCCCAGATTGTCACCACGTCGCTTCCCATAATAACATTGTCGCGGCGCGTATTAAAATTGAGAGAAATACTTGTCATACCCGGCACATCCTTCAGTGCGTCAACCAGTGCATCTGTGTGCAATCTGGCTGCACCTTTTTTCTCCCAAGCCTCCTTTGTCATATTTACGATCACACATACCATAATTTGACCACTGTCAAAACCGGTACGAATTAAAATATGGCGCACCAAACCAGCCCCATCATCTTCGTCATAAGGAGCTACCTGATGTGCCTTCATATATTTAAGGATACATTCTAAAATATCCTGATTTTCTTTTACGCCAAGATAACACCTGGTATTGGCAATGATAGAATGAGTTCTGCCTGCATAAAAACCGGTAATAATCTCGCCATTTTTATCTTTTCCTACCGGATACTGTGCCTTGTTGCGATAGTAAAACGGCTCTTCCATCCCCACGATAGGCTCCATAGTTTCTTGAAGCAATTCTTCCTCTATGCCGCCGATACGCAGCAAGTTGTTGTATACCTTCTGCTGCTTAAATGCAAGTTGACGCTCATAGCTCATCGTCTGTAGCTGGCAACCGCCGCACGCCTTGTAATAAGCACACACCGGCTCCACGCGATCCTCGGAAGGAACAAGAATTTCTTCCAACCGGGCGTATCCGTAAGTCTTTTTGGTCTTCATCACTTTGGCAGTTACTTTATCGCCGGGAATGGCATCCTTTACAAAAAAAGTAAACCCGTCAGCCTTGCCAATGCCTTCGCCATCATGACTTACATCCGTAATTTCTAATGTTATCAACTGATTTTTAATAAAGTTCATTTCGCTCCATCCAGCCGTCTTTCCATGCGGCTTCGTATTATTTAAAATCGTTTACAACTGAGTGGAATTTCTCACATTGGATTCCAACAGGCGGTTATATCCCATCCAGCCTTTTTCCGGACCTGCCTCCAAAATTTCAGTAAAAGTCTGAATTTTGGCATCGGTATCATCTGCGTAGTTTAATGCCAGTGCTTCTATAAGTGCAGGTGCCTTTGGAGAACCGTATTCCAATTTGCCGTGGTGTGCCAAGATGCAATGTCTTAATTCATTGCCCAGCACTTTCGGGAACCCTTCAATGGCGCGAATTTTCTCGCCCACCATCTCTGCCCCCATAACAATATGACCAAGCAACTGACCTTCGTCGGTATAATCGTTTTCCGGGAAAGCAGAAAGCTCTTTCGCTTTTCCGATATCATGACACATTGCCGCAGCCAGCAACAAATCGCGCTTCAAAATGGGATATGCGCTACAATAATAGTCGCACAATTTCGTCACACTCAGTGTATGCTCTAACAACCCACCAACAAAACCGTGGTGAATACTTTTGGCAGCAGAAGAATTACAAAATGCTCTGATAAATGCGGTGTCTTCCACAAAAATACTCTGCATTAATTTCTTTAAATATGGGTTGCTCAAGCTATTGATAATCCCCTTTAACTCCGCATACATCGGCTCTATACCTTTTTTGCTCACAGGTAAATAGTCCGCTGGATTGTACTCGCCTTCTCGAGCACATCTTACACGCTTAACGCTAACTTGCAAAGCGCCTTGGAAACTAGACACATCACCATAAACTTCCACGTAATCTAAGGCGTCAAAATCATCGATCCCTGCATTATTTGGCTCCCAGATTTTGGCGTCAATGGTGCCGGTTTTGTCCTGTAAAATCACACTGTCATATGGCTTACCGTTTTTGGTCACTGCGGACTGCTTTTGCTTACATAAATAAATATCAAAAACTCGGTCGCCGTCTTTAAAATCTTTTATAAATTTCATAATCTCTACTCTTTCTAAATAAATTAATTTATAAGTTCAATATTCAACGTAAGTTCTTTGTATGTACCTTGACTGTGTCGCATAATTACAATCTTTACTGTTTCACCTACATTCTGCCGGTGCAAGTAATAAGACAATGAAGTCATGGAGGAAATATCCTTGTTGTCTATCTTCACAATAATATCGCCTGCCTGAATACCTGCCTTCATTGCCGGAGAGTCTATTTTCACTCCCAAAATATATGCGCCGTACGGAATGTCGTATTCTTCATGTGCCTGATTTGTTACTCCCGTAGCTTTTACGCCAAACACCGGAACCTCACTTGCATTGGACATATGCTCTATTTTTCTCTTTAACTCGCTAATGCCAAGTGCCGAAATCATATTAGAAGCTTCTTCCGTATTATAGTCTTGGCACAAAACTCCAAGTAACTGTCCTTGCGGATTTACCAAAAACCCATTTGTATTTGTGGCACCGTACATATCCGTTGTGATCAACTTGTAATTAATATCCCAATTATTGACCTCTGTGCTATTGGAAGTAATAAAACCGTAACTGGTACTTCCGTTTATCCCGTTGGAACTGCCGATTGCTATAACAAGGCTACCTACGAGCGCTTTGCTGTTAGAGGTTGCCAGCTCAACCACACTGCAATGCTTCAATGTGTCGTCACTTAGAAGATCCTTAGGAACTGCTACTACTGCCAATCCGGCATCGACGTCTTCCCCTTTCAAATATCCTTCTGCTGCCATATTGTCAACAAAGGTAACTTTGATTTTGTCCGCTTGCAAAAGGCAATCTCGGTCAACCAAAATTAACATTTCTGTGCCATTATCCGCAACGATAGCTCCTATCGAAGAATTAGACTGAGTGTTAATGCTTTCGAGCCAGCTCACGGAACTGGAAACTCCGTTAACTTCTACAATCCATCTTTTACACTGCTCGGTCTTCTCTTTTAAGAAATGCATTGTTTGTAAAAGCATTTCCTCTGCTTCTTCTATTTCAAGTGCTTCATCTGATGGCGTTTCCTCATCTACCAAAAGCATGTCTTCAGGCTGTATTTCTTCCTTGATATACGGTATGCTCTCCTCTGAGAATTCCACCTCATTGGTTGCATCAGGCGTCGGAAAAAGTTTCTCTTCCAAAAAAGGAGAAACAAATGCCATAGTCACACAGGCTATTAAACCAAAAATCACCGCAAGTATAGCTACTTCAACAGCTCTTCGCACAATGCGTCTTCGGTTTCGGGGTCTTGTTTTTATTCTTTCTTCCAAAAAATCACTGCTATTTACAGGGGTTCTTTCGTCCATATCCGTCCTCCATAGCCAAAAAACATAAATACTTTAAATAAGTATACAAGATTTTACACCTCATAGCAAGATTTTCTAGCCCTTTACTGTTTTTAGTGTTATACTGAATTATATATAGGATTTACTGATTTTGGAGAGACCATGAACAAAAAAGGTTTACA
>JAZOSF010000172.1:0-7373 GCA_045657025.1 Lachnospiraceae bacterium
ACGAAGAAACTTTAAAGCAATTAATGTTAAATGGTATGAATGTGGCGCGCTTTAATTTTTCTCATGGCACTCATGAGGAGCAAAAAGCCAGATTTGACCGCCTTGTTAAAGTAAGAACAGATCTTGGTATGCCGATTGCAACTTTGATGGATACCAAAGGGCCGGAAATTCGCCTTGGATTATTTGAAAACGGCAAAGTGATTTTGGAAGACGGCGCCAAATTTATATTAACTACGGAAGAAATTATGGGTACTGCCGAAAAAGCAACCATTACCTATAAAGAATTAAAAAACGATGTTAAAATCGGCTCTACCATTCTTATCAATGATGGATTGCTTGAACTGGTGGTAGATGAAATTACAGATACAGATATTATTTGTACCGTTGTTCACGGTGGTCCTGTTTCTAACAGAAAGGGTATTAATGTTCCGGGCGTAGAGTTGTCCATGCCTTATTTGAGTGAAACCGATACAAAGGATATTTTGTTTGCGATGGAAACCGGCTTTGATTTTATTGCGGCAAGTTTTGTTCGTAATGCAGAAGATGTAAAAGCAATCCGCAGACTTTTGGATTCCAAAGGCAGCTTTATGAAGATTATTGCCAAGATTGAAAACAGACAAGGTGTGGAAAACTTGGATGAAATCTTAGAGGTTGCTAACGGTATTATGGTGGCAAGAGGCGATATGGGTGTTGAAATTCCTTTCGAGGAAGTGCCGCATATCCAAAAGGATATGATTAAGAAAGCTAACAAGGCGAAAAAGCATGTTATTACAGCAACCCAAATGTTAGAGTCTATGATTACCAATCCGCGTCCAACCAGAGCGGAGGTAACAGACGTAGCCAACGCGGTGTATGAGGGAACCACAGCCATTATGCTTTCCGGTGAAACGGCAGCAGGCAAATATCCGGTGGAAGCAGTTGCTACCATGTCCAGAATTGCTATTGAAGCAGAAAAAAACATGGACTATGCAAGCTTTTTGGCATCCAGAGAATTAGACACAACAGATGACTTATCCTCTGCCATTGCTTTTGCAGCATGCACTACTGCCATTGAAATTAAAGCAGCGGCAATTATTTCCGTAACCATTTCCGGAAGCACCTGCAAAAAAGTGGCAGGTTTGAAACCACCGGTACCGATTCTTGGCGGTTCTATGCATGATGACGTATGTCGTAAAATGTCTTTGATGTGGGGTGTACAGTCTATGCATGTAGATAAAAAAGAAACAGAAGATGAGTTGTTTGCAGAAGCAATTCGTGTCAGCAAAAAAGCCGGCTATATCAAGACGGGCGACCGAGTTGTAATCGTTGCAGGTGTACCACTTGGAAAAGTGGGCAGCACAAATATGATTCGTGTTATGAATGTGGAGTGAAATTAGATTATACACAAAAGTGATAAAACCCGGTAAAACGGGGTTTAGTATTTAACAAATGCCTATATATAATTTACAGTTGGAGGACATATAATGAAAAAAATTAGTCAGACAGGAATAGTAATCCTTACCATACTCCTATGTGCTTGCGTTTTCCCGCTTCGTCTAATCAGAAAAGATGTAAATGTTGATTCAAGGTTAGATTTGATTTATGAGTTTTCGGAAATAGGGGGAATGATGGAGCAATCCTTTATCGCCCAAACCGATTATCTATCAAAACTGGCCTTTGATATTACCTTCCCTGATGGGAAACCAGAAAGCGGTGCTTTGGTAGTTCAGATTAAAGAAGTAGATAATGATAATAAATTGATAGCAGAAGAAATCATTCCGATTCAAAATGTAAATGATTCTGCATTCAGTTACGTGGATATTCAAAAGTGGCTGAAGAAGGATACGCTATATAGTTATACCGTTATGCCGCAGGAAGAAACAAATCTGAAATTCAAAGTTGCATATACATCAGATGAGGATTCAGCCAAGGGTAATCAAGCTTTGTATATTGATAATACCCCGGTATCGGGACAAGCAGTGACTAGATATGTGTATAGATTTCCTTTGAATATCAAAAATGTTATATGCCTTTGGGGATTTTTTTGTCTTGTTGGATTTATGTTTTTAGAGACATTGTCTCAAAAAGGAATTATGCAAGAAAATAAATTTTGCAGGAAGGTTGAAGGAATACTTGAAAAGTGGCAGGTGCCTATTTTAGCACTTGAACTTATTGGAGTTATTCTGATGCTGGTACGAATAAGCAGAAATGAAGCCGTTCATTGGGACGAAGCTTACACATGGCAAATGGTTACAGAAAATAATTTTCTGCAAATGCTGAAGGCAACCGCAGCAGATGTGCATCCGCCATTATATTATGCGTTGGTTATGCTGGGTATGCGTATTTTTGGACAAAGCATTTTTGTCGCCAAATTAGTATCTGTAGCAGGTACATTAGCTACGGGAATCCTTGGTATGACGTTGGTCAGAAAACGCTGGGGAATAAAAACTGCTATTCCATTTGTTTTAGTCACAGGACTTGCGACACAGTTGGTTTATTACAGTGTCGATGTGAGAATGTATTCCTGGTTGTCTTTTTTTGTGATTGCAGCAGGACTTTTTGCATATGAGATTATGCATTCTGCAAAATGGTATTGGTGGCTTTTATTTACGTTTGTGTCGTTGTGCGGAGTATATACACAATATTTTGCAGTAATTCCTTTGGCACTGATTTATGCTTTCTTATTGATTTGGATATTAGTATGTGACAAAAAGCAACTGAAGAAGTGGTTATTGTGCTGCGTGGCAACGGTTGTGGGATATATGCCGTGGCTGTCTGTTGTAATAACGACTTTACAACGAGATGCGACAGTGAATAAAGAAAAAGGTATTGACTTTCAAGTACGGAAACTGTGCGAATGGGCTTTTGGAAACAACATCAAATTTTCAGAGTATTTACCGGCAATTGTATTTGCTGTATCAGTTGTATTGTTTATAGTTGAATACAGAAAATTCTCAAAAAAAGAGCGTAGCTTTTTGATTCTTTCCGGAACAATGTTTTTCTTGTCCTTTGGTGCGTGTGCATTGCTAATGACGAAAATAAATCATTTTTGGACGAATAGATATCTGGTGGATACGTTACTGTATTTATGGTTATTTATTTTAATTGTTCTGGCCAGAAAAAGTCTGTTCACATGGGCTGTTGGTATGGTTTGGCTAGGTGTAATGGTATTGTCTTCCTATACAGTTATGCAGGCAACGGAGTTCAATACAATTCCTTGGATAAATCATACGAAGGAAGTATTAGCGCAGGTACAGGATGAGGACAAAATTGTTTATACTTTTCCAACCTATGATGTGATTTATGAATATTATGTACCAAATGCAGAATTCATTTGGTATGAGGATATGGATTTTGAAAGCTGGGATAAAGAAGAGTTTTATGTGATTTCATGGGGAGCAAACGATTTTCCGCATTCGTATTATGAAGAAGGTTTTTTGCGTAAGGAAATCTTGGCAGGAATACGTCTAGAGGAAGGGGCTACTGCAGAACTTTGGAAAATACAAATCAATAAATGATGCTTAAAGACAAATTTTCCTTTGTGTTATATTAGCACATCATCAAAAATAGTTGATAGTTAGCAACAGAATTTAAAATTTATGCTTGAAGTAGCCTTAGTTTTGTGCTACACTAACTGCGTGCTTCTTCAAGCATATATAAATAAATCGGCGTGTGGCTCAGCTTGGTAGAGCGCATCGTTCGGGACGATGAGGTCGCAGGTTCGAATCCTGTCACGCCGACGACAAGGAGACTCATATGGGTAAGCTTATCGTTCTCATGGGTAAAAGTGCTACGGGTAAAGATACCATTTACAAATTATTGCAGGTTGATCAAAGCCTTAATTTGCAGCAACTTGTACCATACACAACCAGACCTATGCGTGCTGGTGAGAGAGACGGAGAAGCTTACCATTTTGTTACTGAGGAAGAATTTCATGGATTACTAGAAGAGGGGCGTGTGGTTGAACATCGCTCCTATAATACTATTCATGGGCTTTGGAGATATTTTACGGTAGAAGATGAGCAGTTAAATTTATCACTGCACAGTTATTTGCTGATTGGCACTTTGGAAGCTTATGTGAGTATCGTAAAGCATTTTGGTCCGGACAAAGTAATTCCGGTATTGGTAACATTAGATGACGGCGTGCGTTTGGACAGAGCTCTCACCCGTGAGAGACAGCAGGAAAATCCAAAGTACGAGGAAATGTGCAGACGCTTTTTGGCAGATAGTGCAGATTATGCCCAGGACAAAATTGACGCGGCAGGAATTTGCAGAGTCTTCGAAAACAATTCTTCCGAGGAGACTGCAGCAGCAATCAGTTCTTATATCAAAGAACAGTTGACACGTTAAACAGAAGGGAAATGTATGCAATCTTTTGCAAATGTAATTGGACAGGCTTCCATTAAGGAACATATCAAAAAAAGTCTACATACCGGCAAAATTTCTCATGCATACATTTTTTATGGTGAGAAGGGCAGCGGCAAAAAGACTCTGGCAGACTTGTTTGCCAGAGCTTTACAATGTGAAGCGGGCGGAGATGAGCCGTGCAATCAGTGTACCAGTTGTAAGCAGGCACTAAATCGCAACCAACCGGACATTATTTATGTGCAGCATGAGAAGCCGGCCATCATAAGCGTTGATGAAATTCGCAAACAGGTAAACAACGACATTGCAATAAAGCCTTACAGCAGCGAGCGCAAAATTTATATTATCGACGAAGCAGAGAAAATGAATTCTCAGGCGCAAAATGCTTTGTTAAAGACATTAGAGGAGCCACCGTCATATGCTACGATTATGCTGTTGACAACCAATGTAGAAGCCTTGCTTCCGACTATTCGCAGTCGCTGTGTGACCCTGACTATAAAGCCGGTCCCGGATATCGAATTGCAAAAGTATTTAATGCGCGAGGTTCGTGTTCCTGATTACAAAGCAGGTATCTGTGCAGCATTTGCCAGAGGGAATGTAGGGCGCGCCAAAGAATTGGCAATGAGCTTAGAGTTCGATGAACTCAAAGAAGAAACCATACAGTTCGTAAAGCAACTTTCCGACAAGAGCTTAAGCGATTTGGCGGCTTTTGCCAAATTAAAAGCAGACAAAAACAGCAACACGGATGGATTTTTGGAATTGCTGCAGATGTGGTATCGAGATGTACTGATGTACAAGTCTACCGCAAGCAGTAAAAACCTTATTTTTAGTGAAGAAGTGCAGCATATTAAGAAAATGGCTGTGAGAAGCACCTACGAGGGGCTAAACCGCATACTGAATAGTTTGGAAGAGGCAAGAACCCGTCTTGCCGGAAATGTAAATGCAGAGCTTACATTAGAGTGGCTTTTGCTTGTGTGTGCGGAGGAATAATGGAGGTATATAGATGATTAAAGTTATTGGTGTAAGATTTCGTACCGCGGGTAAAGTATATTACTTTGATCCGTTGGAGTTTAATATAAATAAGGGTGACCACGTTATTGTGGAAACCGCAAGAGGTATTGAGTTTGGTTCTGTTGTAAGTGGCATTAAGCAGGTGTCCGATGATGAGGTAGTTCAGCCATTGAAGCCGGTACTGCGTGTTGCAACACAGAGAGACGTAGAGCAGGAAGCAGAAAATAAGAAGCGTGAAAAAGAAGCATACCGAATCTGCCTGGAAAAAATTCGTGAGCATGAGCTGGATATGAAACTGATTGATGCAGAATATACCTTTGACAATAACAAAGTATTGTTTTATTTTACAGCAGACGGACGTATTGACTTCCGTGAGTTGGTAAAGGATTTAGCAGCCGTTTTTAAGACACGTATTGAGCTGCGCCAGATTGGTGTCCGTGATGAAACCAAGATGGTGGGCGGCATTGGTATGTGCGGCAGACCGCTTTGCTGTTACGCACATTTGTCTGATTTTATGCCGGTATCCATTAAAATGGCAAAAGAACAGAACTTATCCTTAAATCCGACCAAGATTTCCGGCGTTTGCGGCAGATTGATGTGCTGTCTCAATCACGAAGAAGAAACTTACGAAGATTTAAATAGAAATTTGCCGAACATCGGAGACAAGGTGACCTGTCCGGACGGAACACAGGGCGAGGTTTCCAATGTAAATGTACTTCGTCAGCTTGTTAAGGTAATCGTAGAAAAAGGTGATTCCAAGGAAATCCATGAATACAAAGCGGAGGATATCCGTTTTATGAAGAAGGGTTATCGTCAGGTGAAGGAAGAGGTTTCCGCAGAAGAACTTTTGGCATTGGAACTTTTGGAAAAGCAGGACAAGATGGATTCAGAAGCTGAGGAAAACGGTGGAGAACGCAAGAGTCGTCCTGACAAAAAGAATCGCGACCGAAGAGATCGAAACCGTCGCCGCGAAGAGCAGACGGATGCCAAAGAACCGGCTGTTCAGAGCGAAGAAACACAGCAACCAGAGGCAGTAGAAGCCAAGGAAGATAAAAAGAGAGAAGGCGGAAACAACCGCAAACGTAACCGCCACCGTAACCGCAAACATAACCGCCAAGAGGGCGCAAAGGAGCAGCATGAATCCTAATTTGAAAGAAAATGAGAGAATCGACTCCTTGCAACGTAATGGTTATTCTATCATTCAGAATACGGAAAAGTTTTGCTTCGGTATGGATGCCGTACTTTTAAGTGGTTTTGCCAAAGCAAAAGAAGGCGACCACGTTCTGGATATGGGTACCGGTACCGGAATTATTCCGATCTTGATGGAAGCAAAAACTCCAGCAGCAAAACTGGTAGGCTTGGAAATTCAAGCGGAAAGTGCCGACATGGCACGCAGAAGCGTTGCTTTGAATGGTTTAGAACATAAAATTCAAATAGTAGAAGGTGATATCAAGGAAGCAGCGAGCATATTTGGTGCTGCTTCTTTTGACGTTGTAACCTGCAATCCACCATATATGATAGGGCAGCACGGTATTCAAAATCCGGATGCGCCAAAAGCAATTGCCAGACACGAAGTGCTTTGTACCTTAGAGGATGTTATCAGTCAGGCAGCCAAACTTTGTAAGCCGGGCGGACATTTTTATATGGTACATAGACCGTTTAGAATGGCAGAGATTATTTCTTTGATGGTGCAGTATCGCTTAGAACCAAAACGTATGCAGTTGGTGTATCCATACATAGACAAAGAGCCAAATATGGTGCTGATCGAAGGCGTGCGTGGCGGACGCAGCCGTATGACAGTAGAAAAACCATTAATCGTATACAAAGAACCGGGCGTATACATGCCGGAAATTTACGATATCTACGGATATTAAATGTGAGATATATGGATAGTACTGTTTATATATTTGAGCAGTACTATCTAATGTGAAGGAGATAATTATGGCGGGAATGCTTTATTTGTGTGCTACCCCGATTGGTAATCTGGGGGATATGACACCACGCGTTGTGGAAACTCT
>JAZOSF010000173.1:0-4754 GCA_045657025.1 Lachnospiraceae bacterium
TTATAACAATACGTTTTTTGTCTTTAATACACTCTCTTAGTTTCTTATTCATAATTACTCCTTTATTGGGGAATATTCTTTTGCAATTTCTTCGGCAATACGCAATCCATCCATTGCCGCAGATGTAATACCGCCCGCATAGCCTGCCCCCTCTCCGCAAGGATATAGACCACGGATAACAGACTGCATCGTCTCGTCTCTCTCAATACGTACCGGTGAAGAAGTACGGCTTTCCACACCATCCATCCACACGTTAGACGCCGCAAAGCCCGGAATAATGCGGTTAAAATGCTCCATACCTTCTACGAATGCCTGATTCATTTGTGGGGTTAAAATCCCTGTTAAATCAGCCTCTACATAAGTGCCTTTAATACAAGGCTTATAGGGCTGTAAAAGTTCTTTTGTTTCTTCTCCTGTTACGCTCTTTTTGAACGCCCCGTAATGTTCTACCGGCACACTGCCCTTACCAAGTTTATAGGCCTTTTCTTCCAGTCTGCGCTGAAACTCCACGCCTGCAAGGGGATGGTCACTCCCAAAATCTTCCGGGGTCACCGATACAATAATAGCACTATTTGCATTGACACCATCACGACCGGAATAGCTCATACCATTCACTGCGGTTCTGCCTTCTTCAGAAGATGCATTTACCACATAACCGCCCGGACACATACAAAAACTATATACCCCTCGACCTGTACCGGTCTTGGCAACTACCTTATAAGGTGCAGCTCCCAAAACAGGATAATTATCTACACCATATTGACTTTTATTAATAAGCGTTTGCGGATGCTCTACTCGAAATCCTACTGCAAAAGATTTGGCTGACATAGGCACTCCTAAGTCATATAGTGTACGGAATGTGTCACGAGCACTATGACCGATAGCAAGCACAGCACCTTCACAATCTATTTGTCGTCCACCCAAAAGCTTTAAGCCGACAACTTGATTCTCCTGTATAATAAAATTAGTCACCTGACTGCCAAAATGCACTTCGCCGCCCCATGCCAAAATACGCTCACGCATTTTTTTTACTACACGGCTCAACACATCTGTCCCAATATGAGGCTTCGCATCATACATAATTTGTTCCGGAGCACCGTTTTCTACCAAAATAGAAAGCACCTCTCCATTTCGACCATATTTATCTTTAACTAATGTATTTAATTTGCCATCGGAAAAGGTTCCGGCACCACCTTCTCCAAACTGTACATTACATTGTGTGTCCAGTTTCCCGGTTTCCCAAAACTCCTGCACCTTTTTCATTCGAACATCTACATTTTGTCCACGCTCTAAAATAATAGGCTTATATCCATATTTTGCAAGCATATACCCGCAAAAAAGTCCTGCCGGTCCCATACCGACAATGACAATCGGTTTGTTCAACAGCTTGTTGCCATGCTTAGGAAATTGATAAATTTCTTTTGTAATAATCTCTGCTTGTTTAACACGACTTTGTTTTAATACCTTGGCCTCTTTTTCGCAGGCAACGTCTACAACATAGCTAAACATAATGTCCGGTTTTTTACGTGCATCAATAGATTGTTTTACAATTTGAAATTTCTTTACATCCTTTGGGGATATCTTTAAAAGTTTATAACATTTTTGTTCCAATGCCTCCACAGAGTGTCCAACAGGCATTGTAATCTGACTTAATCGAATCATATATTATCCTTTAATCCAAGGCCGCATATTGACCGGCTAAATACCCACTGGTCCAAGCCCACTGCAAATTATATCCGCCACAAATGCCGTCTACATCAAGCAGTTCGCCAACCACATAAACAGAAGGACATTTCTTCATAGCAAAATGGGAATCTATCTCGTTCATGGAAAGTCCACCTGCGCAAACCTGTGCCATATCAAAGCCATTCGGTTTGTCTACTTGTAAGGTCCACTGTTTAAAAAGCTCTATAAAATGAATCCATGCTTGTTCAGGTACTGTTTGCACGACTTGTTCCATGGAAATACTCGCCATTTTACAGAACAAAGTGCAAATTTTTTTATTCACAAGGCCAGCGCAAAACTGCTCCATCGTGCGTTTTGCCAACGCTTCTTTACGCCGGAACATGTAATGCGTAAAAGAATCAAAATTCATGCCTGGCATTACATCCAAATGCACTTGAACCTTTTTGTTCTTTACACATCCATAAGATGCAAAACGACTGACTTGAAATATCGGGATGCCGCTTACACCATAATCCGTAAGCTGAATTTCCCCTTGTTCTTCACAGATCACTTTGTCATCTATAGTAAGAGTCACTTTACCTTCTACTCGTACCCCTGCTACAGCCTTTAAATATGCTTCTTTACATCTTAATTGTACCAATGCAGGCACGATTTCTTCTATATGGCAATCACACTTCAAGCTTCTTAGAAGCTGATATCCCGTTCCGTCAGAGCCCGTTTTAGGTGCCGCCTTGCTGCCACATGCTAAAACCACGCGATCAAACACAAAACTCTCTGTTCCGCACTGCACTTTCACTGTGCCATCCTTTTGATATGTAAGCATGCGGGCTTTGCAACCGGTTATTATTTTAATCTGGTCTGAATGAGATTCTAATTCATAACGCAGAGCATCTAACACGGTACTAGCCTGCTCGCTTGCAGGATAAAAATACCCATTTTTATCTTTGTATAGCATCTGTAAGGACTCAAAAAATTCAAGAGTTTCTTTTACTCCAAATGCTTTTAAAAACGGGGAAACATCTGCTGTCGTATTACTACGAAAGCAAGGATTATCCATCTTTATATTTGTAAAATTACATTTTCCGTTTCCGGTTGACAAAATCTTTCGACCGATTCTGTCTCCGCCTTCCAATATTGTGACATCTGCTCCGTTACGCGCCGCTGAAATTGCGGCAATCATACCAGAGGCTCCTCCGCCAATAATACCTATTTTCATAAAACAACTCTCTTACTCAACTAGAATGAGACTCTAAAAAGAAGTACAATGCTTCCTCATCTGCAATCTCTTTTCCGTTTAAAATTTCTTCTTGTGTCTCTATCGGAAGTTCCTTCATTTCAATGCCGGTTGTCATATAACTTTCGTGAGAATTTCCGTTGCGATATACTACCACAAAATCATCTACCATTCGCAGTACAAACTCTGCTTCAGACTCATTCTCTGCTACAGGAATATTATCCAGCACCACATTTTTATCATCTACAGTTTGTACTTCTGTAGGTTTTGTAATATTTTCTTTGAAATATTCATCCAAATTATATATCTGCTCTTTAGAAGGACTACTTTCGGATACTTTTTGATGATATATATACATACCGCTAATTGCCAGCAAACAGGCCAAAGCAGGAACATATATATAGGATTTCCATCTGTTTTTCATAAGGATACAAACCTCCTATTAAAAAGACTTCTTTTTTAAGGTTAGTATCCGTCAAATATTTTATTTTATACCGCTGTTAGAAAAATTTGCCTATATTTTTGGTTAAGAACGGCAATGGCAAATTCTGATACTCTTCTTTTTCAAAAATTCGAAGTATAAAAATTGCAATCATTTGCAGTATCAGACCAAGTATTATACAAATAATCAATGTAGCGAGTCCACCTAATGGTGTAAATAAAATTCTTTGTACAACATATAAAAGTAACGCAATTATCACGGTGGCAATCAGTCCCTTACCTGTGCGAAGTATTACGGACAAATAATTAATTCCCACAGAAGAGCTTAGTGACCATGCCATAAATAAAGTTGTTAACAAATATTGTACGCCAATGCACATAACATACATCACAACGCCTACACCGATATATTTTGCACATACAATACCAACAATCCCACTGGCAATTACACCTAAAACCACAGCAACTACTGCCTGACTTTGCATGCCACGATATTTGAGGGCATCTTCCAATACGAGATTTGGTAATCCCAACAAGCCTAAAATACTACTTGCAGCAACCAGTTGCATAAAGGATGTAGATGTTTGTAAATCCCAAATAGCAAGATATGATTTATGCAGTGCAAACATAAATGCAGCGATTGTCATACTATGAAGTGCCACATAACACAAAACACTCTTTAAATCCATGTAAAACTGTTCGTGAGCTTTCTTACGGTATGCAATGAAAAGACGCTTTTTATAATTTACAAGTCCCAAATCACTGAAACTAAATGCAAAGCCTAAAAGCGGAAGTACCGCACCATAAAAATTACCAAACAAATAATTTTCTGCTGCAATTTCTCCTAAAGACAACCACAAAAGCACAAGAATCGGCACCCGTTTAACACACGGAATAACCACTTCCGGGAGTTCGTCCCTAAATAATTCAAAGCACTGTCCCCAGATGCTTTCCTTTGCAGCTCCGGATTGTCTTGCAAATATTGTAACCTTGGTTCTATGCGCAAATCCCATCACAATTAAAAACGCGCTGGCTCCAACAGCACCAATAATTATACCCGGTATTAATCCGATTACCACATAAAAATGCTCTAAGCGAACACTTTGCATCAAATTTGCCGCTTTGGCACCGTATCCCCCTAATATAAGATAACTGATCACTGTCCCGATTATCATGCAAACAACAAAAGCCAAGCGGGAAGCACTAACCATCTCTCTGTCAAATTCAGCCTGCATAATGCCTCGAATCACTTGCATAACCGCAATAAACGGAACAATAAGCATAAAAAAATCCAGCAACTTATCTACATAAAGCAGATTGGTTTTTGCAATTACAAACTCATTTACCAGTTTAAGTACCACTTCTACCAATATTGTTGACAGGATGCCATATA
>JAZOSF010000174.1:0-14541 GCA_045657025.1 Lachnospiraceae bacterium
ACCAACGCATGTGATATGTATTCCCGAAACAAAATTCGTCATCATATGATTCCTATGGCGGAAGAAATTTCCTTTGGTGCTACAGAGCATATGAGCCATACTGCCGGTCAGCTAAGAGAAGTTTTGGACTATATGGAACAACAGGCAGCAGCTTTTTTGGAGGCGTACGGAGAATATTCAGAGGGTCTTTTAAATATTTCTGCGGATAAGTTGAGGCATCAACATATTGCATTGCAAAAAATGGTGCTAACGGAATCTATTGCAAGGGCTTTTGAGAATCGCAAGGACATTACCGAAAAGCATATCCATCATATTTTGGAGCTACTGGATAAAGAGGGTGAAAAAGTTATCCATTTACCAAACGGCGGCACGGTGACGAGGAGTTATTCCAAGCTGATTTTTAAAAAGAATTTAGAGAAAAACGAGCAAGAAATCGCATCATTGTGCACCATGAAAATAGAGCCGAATCAGACATATGTTTTGCAGGATGGAAGAGTTTTAGAAACTCGGTTATTTCCTTGTGATAATTTGGAAAATATTCCGAAAAACAATTGTGTTAAATGGTTCGACTATGATAAAATAAATGCAACTTTATTATTGAGAACTAGAGAGCAAGGAGATTTTTTAATCGTAACGGATGACGGGGCAAGAAAATCGTTGCAGGATTATTTGATAAATGAAAAAGTGCCAAAGAGTGAGCGTGGCAAGCAACTACTTTTGGCAGACGGTAGCCATGTTGTATGGGTGCTTGACAAGCGCATCAGTGCTCATTATAAGGTTACAGAACAAACAAAGAATGTTTTAGAAATACACATAGGAGGAAACGGTTGTGACTGAAAGAATTGAAGTTTTAATAAGTGAAGAAAGTGTTGATGCCAGAATTAAGGAGCTTGGCGAGCAGATTTCTAGAGATTATGCAGGCAAGGAAGTACACTTAATCTGCGTGTTGAAGGGGAGTATCTTTTTTACTTGTGAATTAGCAAAGAGAATTACCGTTCCCGTTACTTTGGATTTTATGTCTGTATCTAGTTATGGAAGCGATACCAAGTCCAGCGGTGTTGTAAAAATCATAAAGGATTTGGATGAACCAATAAGAGACAAGGACGTTATTGTTATTGAAGATATTCTGGATTCCGGAAATACTTTGAGTTATTTGCTGGAAATATTAGAGGCTCGAAAGCCTGCTAGTCTCAAGCTTTGTACTTTGTTGGACAAGCCGGAAAGACGTAAAAAACCGGTACATGTAGATTATACCGGATTTCAAATTCCAGACGAGTTCATTGTAGGATATGGCTTGGACTATGCTCAGAAATACCGCAATCTTCCGTTTGTTGGTGTCTTAAAATTTGAATAGAAATAGTGAGGAATTTTTGTTGAAAAGAAGAAGTAGTGGAGCACTTTGGTATTTGCTGATTGTGGGTGCATTATTAAGCAGTATTCTTTGGATGAATAATTTAAACAGTCAGGCTACCCAGTATACCAAAAGTGAATTTGTTCAAGATATAAAGGACGGTCAGGTGAACCGCGTAGTTCTTGCACCAAGCAAGGATGTGCCTACCGGCACCGTTTATGTATATATGGAGAGTGGTGAGGGGAATACCTTCCATGTGACCGATGTTAGTGTAATCGAAAATCTGGTAGCAGAGTTAAATACTGCAGAATCATTGGACATCCCGGTTTACGTAAAGGCTATACCCGAGGAAAGCTGGTTTGTAAATCAGTTGCTTCCACTTTTGATTGTAGCTGCATTGATCATTTTGTTCTTCGGTATGATGAACAGCCAGCAGCATGGCGGATCCAATGCCAAAATGATGGACTTCGGAAAGAGCCGTGCGAGAAAAGGTGACAGCACTACAAAGTTGCAGGATGTAGCAGGGCTCAAAGAAGAAAAAGAAGATTTAGAAGAGATCATTGCGTTTTTGAAAAGTCCGTCTAAGTTTACCGAGGTTGGGGCCAGAATTCCAAAGGGTGTTCTTTTGGAGGGACCTCCGGGTACAGGTAAGACATTGCTTGCCAAGGCTATTGCCGGAGAAGCGGGCGTTCCGTTCTTTACCGTATCAGGTTCTGACTTTATGGAAATGTTTGTAGGTGTAGGTGCATCACGAGTAAGAGATTTATTTGAGGACGCCAAGAAAAATGCACCTTGTATCGTATTTATTGATGAAATCGATGCGGTAGCCAGAAAGCGAGGCACCGGTATGGGTGGCGGACACGACGAGCGTGAGCAAACCTTGAACCAGCTTTTGGTTGAAATGGATGGTTTCACAGCAAATACCGGAATTATCGTTTTGGCAGCTACAAACCGTGTAGATATTTTAGACCCTGCAATTTTGCGTCCGGGTCGTTTTGACAGAAAAATTACCGTAAGCCGTCCGGATGTTGGTGGCCGCTATGATATTTTAAGAGTACATGCCAAAACCAGACCTTTGGGCGATGACGTGGACTTGAATCAGGTGGCACAGACTACGGTCGGATTTACCGGAGCAGACTTAGAAAACTTATTAAACGAAGCATCTATCCGTGCAGCGATGGATGACCGAAAGTATATTTTGCAGTCCGATATTCAGAAAGCATTTATTAAAGTGGGTATCGGCTCCGAAAAGAAGAGCCGCGTTATTAGCGACAAAGAAAAACGTATTACTGCTTATCATGAAGCCGGTCATGCAATTTTGTTCCACGTATTGCCGGATATGGACCCTGTATATACCGTGTCTATTATCCCAACCGGAAACGGAGCGGCAGGTTATACAATGCCATTACCTGAAAAGGATGAGATGTTCCTTACTAAGGGAAAGATGAAACAAGATATTATGGTTTCTTTGGGCGGCAGAATCGCGGAAGAACTTATCTTTGGTGATATTACCACAGGAGCTTCCAGTGATATTCACAAGGCTACTATGAGAGCCAGAAGCATGGTGACCAGATTTGGTATGAGCGAAAAGCTTGGCCTGATTAATTATGATGACGGTCAGGAATTGTTTATCGGCAGAGACTTTGGTCAGACTAGAAGTTATGGTGAAGAAACCGCCAATGCTATTGACGACGAGGTTCGCAGCATTGTTCAGAAGTGCTATGAAGAGGCAAAAGCAATTATTTTAGAGCACGAAAATATTCTTCATAAGTGTGCAGACCTTCTTTTGGAGAAGGAGCGCATTACCCGCGAAGAGTTTGAAAGCCTTTGGGAGGCATAAAATTCTAACACGAGGAAGGTAAAATGTGATGTCACTTGGCTCAGTTGACAAAGTAGCATTAGACAAACATTATATTCAAGAGATGCGTCCGGTGTTTAATCGCAGGGCGCTCTTTAGTGATACCACAGGAGAGTATGTTATCCCTGCGGAACCTAAACTGTATGAAAAAATTACCATTCGCTTTCGTGCAGGTAAGGACAATCTGGACAAAGTATATGTAATTATCAACGGGCAGCGTCTTAAAATGGCAAAAGAAAGCCATGATGAGCAGTTCGATTATTTTGCAGTGCAGTATCAGCTCGGCGAGGAAGTAATTCATTATTATTTTGAGATGCATGTGGGCTTTTTGTTTGGCTATTATGATGCTCGCGGTCTTGTAAAAGAAACCATGGAGCACATGTGGTTTAGAGTTATACCAGGATTTTACACACCGGATTGGGCAAAAGGCCTTGTAATGTATCAGATTTTTGTGGACCGATTTTATAACGGGGATCACACGAATGATGTGGAAACCGGAGAGTATGTTTACATCAAGGATTACGTGCAGAAGGTAGACGATTGGTATAAGTATCCGGCCAGAATGGGTGTCCGAGAGTTTTATGGTGGCGATTTGCGGGGTGTGTTGGACAAAATGGATTACTTACAAGATCTTGGAGTGGAGGCTTTGTATTTTAATCCACTGTTTGTATCTCCTTCTAATCACAAATATGATATTCAAGATTATGACTATATTGACCCGCACATCGGTTGCATTGTAGATGACTGCGGTGATGTGCTCCAAGCAGGGGAAATGGACAACAGTAAGGCAACCAAATATATTAATCGCGTTTCCAACAAAAAGAATTTGGAAGCAAGCAATGCGCTTTTTATAAAAGTAGTAGAAGAAGCACACAAGCGCGGCATGAAAGTTATTTTGGACGGCGTGTTTAATCACTGTGGTTCCTTTAACAAATGGCTGGATAGAGAGCGTATTTATGAGCAGGCTGCAGGTTATGAAGACGGTGCTTTTGTTAGTGAACAAAGCCCTTACAGAAGTTTTTTCAAGTTTAAAGAAAATAACTGGCCTTACAATGAAAGCTATGAAGGTTGGTGGAATCATAATACGTTACCGAAGCTCAACTACGAAGAAAGTAAAGAATTAGAAGAGTATATTTTACACATTGCGCAAAAATGGGTATCTGCGCCTTATAATGTAGATGGATGGAGATTGGACGTGGCGGCTGATTTAGGTCACACTCCGGAATATAACCATGAATTTTGGCGTAAGTTCCGCAAAAAAGTAAAGGAAGCAAATCCCAATGCTTTGATTTTGGCAGAACATTATGGTGATACCAAACCATGGCTGTCCGGCGGGGAATGGGACAGCGTTATGAACTATGATGCATTTATGGAGCCGGTGACTTGGTTTTTGACAGGTATGCAGAAGCATAGCGATAACTTCAGACCGGAATTACTAGGCAATGCAGATGCTTTCTGGTATGAAATGGCAAATCATGCAATGACGATGCCAAGTGCTTATGCGGCAATGAATGAGTTGTCTAATCATGATCATTCCAGATTTTTGACACGAACAAATCGCAGAGTTGGGCGTGTAGATAATTTAGGACCGGAAGCGGCAAACGAATGGGTTAACAAGGCAGTAATGAGAGAGGCTGTTGCACTACAGATGACGTGGCCGGGAGCACCAACCGTTTACTATGGTGATGAGGCAGGGCTCTGCGGTTTCACCGATCCGGACAACCGCCGCACATATCCTTGGGGCCGAGAAGACGGGGAGCTTATTGAGTTCCACAAAGCAATGATTGCTATCCACAAAGCACATAAAGAATTAAAAACCGGTTCTATTAAGAGTCTTGACCAAGATTACAATTTCTTGTCATATGGTCGATTCGATAAGGACGGCGCCTGCGTGATAGCAATAAACAACAGAGAGGAATTTTTTACCAAAAAAGTTTCTGTGTGGGAGTTAGGGATTCCAAAGAATGCCAGATTAACACGCATCATGTTTAGTACCGAGGAAGGTTTTACTACTAAAGAAGAAATTCTTACCGTAGAGCAAGGCAAAATTATTTTGGAAATGCCTAAAAATTCCGCTATTGTTTTGAAATATACGAAATAAAAAAAGGGACATTGGAATGATCCAATGTCCCTTGATTTTATTTGTGTTTAATTATTATGCTCTTTTCTTTAAAGAATAGCTACCTAAGAAACATACAGCAGCAAGACCGAATGCAAATAAGAATGCATTAGACTGACCTGTCTTTGGTACATCATCATATTCGTTTCCTGCAGCAGGAGCCTGTGGAGCTGGTGCAGGTTGTGCTGGCTGTGTAGCCGGAGTAGCAGAATACTCACCTTCTGCATTTCTTAACTTACCGGATTCAACGCACAATGGCTTTGTGAAATCATAGCAATTATACTTAGTTTTTGTAGCTGAGTGCATATAGAAACTCTTACATGTGCCAACAACGTTTACAGAAACAGTTGAAGCGTCAGAGTAGGTAACGTCTAAGTTGTCACAATTTTTGGTGAAGTTTGCAACACAAGAATCATAGAGATATGCGTTGGTAACGTCACAGTTAATATTTGCGGTAGCACCGATTAAAACGTAACAATCCTTGATACTCTTTGCATTAATTGTACAAGAATCACCGGATTTAACGGTAAGATTGCCTAAGTGAAAATCCAAATCAAGAACAGGATTGCCGTTAGGAGCGTCTACAACGATATAATCGCCATCTTTTAACTGATCTAATGTCAAGTAATAAATTTCGCGAGAAGTTGCGCCTTTGTCCCATTTGTTACCCACCTGATAAAACCAATTATCCTTAGCAACATCATACTTAACAATGTAAGTGTTTGGTTCTGCTGCAGATACGGTAAGTGCGCCAAGATTGAGTGACAGCACTGCCATCATAACTACTGCAAAAAGAGAAAATAATTTTTTCATAGTGAAAATCCTCCTAATAAATTTGTTTATCATGATAAAATTATTTTTGAGTGGTAGAGGTGTCGCCTGTAATTTCTTTGGCAACAACTACGAATCTTCCGTTTTCTACATGAGAAGAACAAGTGGATAATGTAATGAAACGATCGCCGAATTCTGCGGTAACACCGGTGTCAAATCTTGCCAGCTTCATAATATTATCGTAGAAGTAGTTGAATTCTTCTTCTGTATCAGCCTGGAAAAATTGATAAAATTTAAAAACAGTGTCTTTTTTGCGATAAACCTGAGAGTAGAATGTTGCAATGACTTCATACTTACGCTCACAATCCTCTGTAAACAGGAGCATCTCCTTATGCTGCTCACAATAAGTTTCATTGGCATAGTCCGTGAGATTACCAAACATCGCACCGGATTTCATATCATGTCCGTGGATAATAAGATTGGTAGTAATCGGATCTAAGGAACTATCAGTATCCAACAAAAGAGAACCGTTTTGATTAGAAGTACCATCATAATTACGATACAAGTAGTAATTCTCGTCGCTCGGGGTCCACATAACAGGATAACTGATAATGGTATCCGGAATATGTAACCATGCAACTGCGTCAGGATATGCTTCAAAGAATGATGCATACGGACTTACATATGGCTCCGGCGTCGGCTCCGGTGTTGGTTCCGGAGTAGCTGTTGGCTCTGTTGAAACTACTTCTGTTGTGGAGGCCGTATCAGAAGAATTAATCTCTGAGGAAACCTGCCCAACAGACTGCTCGGTCTCGATAGTATCACCGATTAAATCGATAATATTGGCACAACCATAGCACACAGCACATATGCCTACTACGAGTAAAATCATAGATAGTATTTTATTACATTTTTTCATGTATACATTATACGTCAAAAGTATATCAAATTGCAATATTTTTTATAAAGATTTGTAGAGGAAAAGGCGAGAATTCTGAAAATTAAAGAAAAGTTAAAAAATACTTGCGTTTTATAGTGTGCTATGATATTATAAATATTCGTGAGGGAAACCTTTACATGGACAGATTCCCGAGAGGCCAAAGGGGACAGACTGTAAATCTGCTGCATCTTGCTTCGGTGGTTCGAATCCACCTCTGTCCATTCGACCAGCCAGTGGTCGAGCCTATATTTAGGATGCCGGCGTGGCGGAACTGGCAGACGCACAGGACTTAAAATCCTGCGGGACTTACCTCCCGTACCGGTTCGATTCCGGTCGCCGGCATTACGTGAGAAGCTTCAAACTCTTTGAAAGGGTTTGGAGCTTTTTTGTTGTTTTAGTTATTATACAAACTCCTTTATAGACTGCTTTATTTGTGTGGGTGTAAGGTCGGTATGATTTTTGAGTACCTTCCGAAAATAGGATGTTGATGAAAATCCTAATGTGTCGCTGATATCCTGTACGGAACGGTTCGTAGTTGAAAGTAATAAAACAGCTTGCTGAACCAAAATTTCCTGTCGGATGGTGTTAGGTGTCTTGCCACATACTTTCTTGTAAATCAAGTATAAAGTAGAATAACTGACGTGACATTCTTTGGCAATGTCACTCATACTCCATTCCAAGTGCTTTTCCATAAGAGCCTTTGAATTACGGAAAACAATTTCTTCGTTTCGGCTCTCGTCTGTAATCATAAATGGCAGCAGCTTGGCGAGTACATGATAAAAAGCCGCCAGAGCCGCGCTGTTTATATGTAAAGGCATAGGGAGAGAGGAGAGTTCATCTTTTAAGGAATCCTTGCAATTTATTTTCTGGATTTTATAATTCGTAGATTCTGCTTCCGGAAAATGGGAAAAGCCGAAGGAGTACCATTCAATCTCGTCGCCGGACCAAAAAGATTCATAGGAAATATTTTTGGGAATGTAAAAAACATCGCCGGCATTTAAGGTGATGCTCTCTCCGTGACTGCACAGTCTGGCTTTGCCTTTCATAAGTCTTGCAACATAGTGATAGGGGGAACCCTTCCTATGGTCTGTATAATGCTTTTTGGAAAAGCTTATCTTCAAAAAACAGCATTCGTTAGATAAAAGTGTGTTAATCATAGAAAAATCACCTCGAAAATAAAAGAAAATTACCTCATTTATAAAAGATTAGCATATTGTGTGCGGCAAGTCAAATTCTTATAATAATGAATAAAAAAGAGCTGAAAGAGGTAATATCAATGAAAAGCAGAAATATTCTTTTTACAGGTCCGTCTGTTGCAGCTGTTGTGGAGGACGAGATCGGAGTACCAAAAGAAAATGAAGTGCAGGTAAGAATGGCGGTTTCTACCATCAGTAGCGGTACGGAAAGGGCAAATCTGATTGGGGATCCCAATGTGTCTGCCGGAGCCGGTCAGGAGGTTGTATGGCCGAGAGTGTTAGGATACAGCAGTTCCGGTGTAATAGAGGCCGTAGGCAGTGCTGTAACCGATTTGAAGGTTGGTGACAGAGTTACCATGGCATGGACAACGCACAGGGAGCTTATCAATATTAATCATACGGATATTTATGAGCGTGCAAATGTTTATAAGATTAGCGACAAGATTTCGTTCCAGAATGCAGCTCTTTTTCATATAGCTACCTTCCCGTTAGCAGCTATCAGAAAATGCAGGTTGGAAATAGGAGAAAGTGCCATTGTAATGGGCATGGGCATTCTGGGTCTTTTTGCCATTCCGCTTTTAAAAGCAGCGGGAGCCGCACCGATTATTGCAGTGGATCCTGTAGCGGAAAAGCGTGAGAAAGCATTGGAGGTAGGTGCAGATTATGCATTTGATCCTTATATGCCGGATTTTGCTGAAAAGGTAAAGAAAGTGACCGGAGGAGGCGCCAAGGTCGGTATTGAAGTAACCGGCATAGGTGCAGGACTGGAAGGAATACTGAACTGTATGGCACGGTTTGGGCGAGTGGCACTGCTGGGCTGTACCAGAAATAAAAACTTCACTATCGATTACTACGGTAAGGTTCATGCGCCGGGGATTAGCCTTATCGGGGCGCACACTATGGCAAGACCTAAATTTGAGTCCTCCGAAGGATGGTGGACACAAAAGGATGATATAGAGACGCTGATAAGGCTTACGGAAATGAGAAGAATTGACTTGTCGACATTGATTGATGAGGTACACTCACCTATGGAAGCACCGCAGATTTATACACGATTGGTCAATGAAAGTGCGTTCCCGATTGTTCAGTTTGATTGGAGAAGATTATGAAAAAAATAAGAGCTGCACAAATAGGTACAAATTCTTACAGTCATGCACCATTTGTTTGGGACAGCATGAAGAAACAAAATGATATTTTTGAACTGGTTGGTTATGCACTGCCGGAACATGAAAAAGAGAGACTGCCTAAGCAGGCTGGTTTGTTTGAAGGTTATCCGGAGTATACCGTTGAAGAACTGCTGAGTAATTCTTCTATTGATGCGATTATCGTGGAAACAGATGAGATTTTTCTTACGAAGTATGCTCTTATGGCAGCCAAGGCAGGAAAACATATTCATATGGAAAAACCGGGCGGATTGAAGCTTGCAGAATTTGAGGAGCTGATAGAGACAGTAAAGAAAAATAAAACCGTTTTCCATACAGGGTACATGTATCGCTATAATCCATATGTGTTGGAACTGATGCGGGAGATTAAAGAAGGTGAGCTGGGGGAAATTATCAGTGTGGAAGCACAGATGAACTGCATTCACCCAAAAGCTACACGTGAATGGCTTCGTGATTTTCCGGCGGGGATGTTGTTTTTCTTGGGATGTCACTTGATCGACTTAATTTATTCTATTCAGGGAGAACCAAAAGAAATTATTCCGCTGAGTTGTTCTACTAATTTAGAGGGCGTGAGTTCAGATGATTTCGGTATGGTAGTCATGAAATATGAAAACGGGGTATCTTTTGCAAAAGCAAATGATACTCAGATAGGTGGATTTGCAAGACGTTCATTAGTTGTTACCGGCAGCAAGAAAACAGTAGAGCTTTGTCCGTTGGAAACGTACAGTGACGGAGAGCTGATGTTTACCACAAGGACAGTTCACACATCAGAGAACTGGAGAAATAAAGGCAGGACGACGGAGAGCATAGAGTTCGACCGATATGATACGATGATGGCCTCCTTTGCATCTTATGTCCGAGGTGAGCATGAAAATCCGTATACATATGATTATGAATTGGGACTGTATAAACTTATATTGAAATGTTGCGGTGCTTTTAAATAAAAAACACGGGAAAAATAAAGGAGGAAATTACATGCGCGCAGTATTAAATGGAGAGGATGGACATTTGCACTGGACAGAGGTGCCGGATCCACAGATTAAGGAAGACGAAGTGTTGTTGGAAGTAGAGGCAGCAGCTCTCAATAGGGCGGATTTGCTGCAAAGGGCAGGACAATATCCGCCTCCACCGGGATGGCCGGATTGGTTTGGCTTAGAAGCTGCCGGTGAGATTAAGGCAGTTGGTAAAAAAGTGGAAGAAGAAGGGAAATGGCATGTTGGAGACAAAGTCTGTGCTCTTTTAGGAAGCGGAGGATATGCAGAATATGTCGCAGTACCGGAGGGCATGTTGATGCCGATACCGAAAGGATTATCCATGATTGAAGCAGCTGCATTGCCAGAGGTATACGGAGCCGCATATCTCTTCCTGTTTATGGAAGGCGGTTTAAAAACCGGAGATACACTTTTGGTTACAGCAGGAGCGAGCGGTTTGGCAAGTGTGATTATTCCGATGGCAAAAACATTTGGAGTAAGGGTTCTTACCACCGTGTTAAATGATGAGCAGGAAACAGCAATTAAACATCTTGGCGCAGATTACGTGGTAAACACCTCCAGAGAGTCCTTGGTAGATGTAATGAAGCGAGAGCTTGAAAATGGAACACCGGTGGATATTACAGTAGATTGTCTGGGCGGTGATATGGTAGGTAAGTGTATGCCATACATGAACTTTGACGGTCGATGGATTATGATTGCAACATTGGCAGGGGATCCTTCCAACATCAATTTAAAGAGTATGTATGTACGCAGAACGCGTATCATCGGTACTAATTTGAGAAGCCGAACACCACAGCAGAAAAAGCAGTTGCTTTCCGATATGGTAAAACTGATTTGGCCAAAGGTGGAAAGTGGGGAAATCCGCCCGACTATTTGTAAAGTGTATCCGATTACGCAGGCAGAAGAAGCACAGGCATTGATGCAGTCAGGAAAAAGTGCAGGTAAGATTGTTTTAGTTGTAAAAGAAAAACCATATGTGCAGCAGGAGGCAAAATAAGCCGGTAGAGATAGGAAAGTCATCAGGAATTTGGGGTGGTTTATCATGAAAAAGACAGTTTTAAGCAATAACGAATTAAAAAAATATATTTGCGGAGCGGTATATTTTGAAGAAGATGATGGTCTCATTCCGTATCGTTTTACAAAAGAAAAAATGGTTAATACAAATGATGCGAAAAGAAAAATAAGACATTCAACCGGAACCGGAATAAAAATTGATTTTTACTCTGATACAGAAGAATTATCTTTTAATTATTCTGCATTCACTGGATTTACCTCCAGCATATATAGTTTATATTTCTTTGATATATATGTAGATGGCGCATTGGTACTGCATCAGGGGGAAAAAGATGTTTGCGAAGACAGACATGGCACAATAAATGTAAAATTTAAAGCAGGGTATAAAAGAATAACTATTTATTTGCCGGGGTCTTGCCCTGTAAAAATAACTGATTTTTCGATATCAAGTGGTTCTAAGATTTCTCCGGTAAGCTATAATGGCAAAACCCTGTTTTTGGGCGATTCTATTACGCATGCGGCATATGTGGATTTTCCGTCCTTAACTTATGTTAACTTGATTTCAAGAAAATTAAATTATGCTACCGTGAATCAAGCAATAGGAGGAGACTATTTTTCCAAACAGCATTTGGAAAATTTACCCTTAATGGATTTTGACACTGTTTTTATTGCTTATGGTACAAATGACTGGAAATTAGCGAATGATAATTCTCCTGAGAGAATAGAAGAGTTTTTTAGCATCCTAAATGGTTTGTATGCCAAATCGGACAAGTATGTAATTCTTCCTATATGGCGTGGGGATATGAATGAAAACACAGAATTTCGTTACTCATTTGAGGACGTTAGAAAGATAATTAGAGATGCCGCTTCTAAGTACAAAATGAATGTTATTGATATCTTTGATTTAATGCCGCATGATCCAAGATTGTTTTATGATGAGTATTTGCATCCAAACGAGATGGGGTTCGCATTTTATGCAGATACCGTGCAGAAACAAATATAAAAAAGCTTTGCCTCTAAAGAGCACAGGAATAATATAACAAAACTATGAAAATATTATAAAAAACAATGAAAAATTTGCACATTTGTAGAAAACGTATTTTTTTTGTGCTACAATCAAGCTGTTACTAAAATTAGGTTAATTTTATATATATTTGTGAGGGAAAGCTATGAAAAGACAAAAACTTACAATGGATGGAAATCAGGCAGCGGCACACGTATCTTATGCTTACAGTGATGTCGCGGCAATCTATCCGATTACTCCTTCTTCCACTATGGCAGAAGTGACTGATGAATGGGCTAATGATGGTCGTAAAAATATTTTTGGCCAGTGTGTAGCCGTAACGGAAATGCAGTCAGAAGCAGGTGCAGCGGGTGCGGTACACGGCTCCTTGGCAGCAGGTGCTTTGACTACTACATTTACTGCGTCTCAGGGTCTGCTCCTTATGATCCCGAACCTGTATAAAGTTGCCGGCGAGCAGTTGCCGGGTGTATTCAACGTGGCAGCAAGAACAATTGCCAGCCATGCACTTTCTATTTTCGGCGATCATTCTGATGTATATGCCTGCCGTCAGACCGGTGCATGTATGCTTGCCAGCGGATCTGTACAGGAAGTTATGGACTTGACTCCGGTTGCACATCTTGCAGCTATGAAGGGTAGCTTGCCATTTATTAACTTCTTTGATGGTTTCCGTACTTCTCACGAAATTCAAAAAATTGACGCGTGGGATTATGAGACTTTAAAGGAAATGATGGACATGGATGCAGTTCGTGCTTTTAGAAAAAAAGCATTGAATCCAAACCATGCATGTCAGATGGGTTCTGCACAAAATCCGGATATTTTCTTCCAGGCAAGAGAAGCAAGCAATCATTTTTATAATGATATGCCGGCAATTGTGGAATCTTACATGAATATGATTAATGAAAAAATCGGCACAAACTACGGCTTGTTCAATTATTATGGTGCAGAGGATGCAACTCATGTAATTATAGCTATGGGCAGCGCATGTTCTACTATTGAGGAAACTGTAGATTATATGAATGCAGCAGGTGCCAAGGTCGGTGTGATTGAAGTTCACTTATACAGACCATTCAGCAAAGAGCATTTGTTAAAAGCAATCCCTGCATCTGTACAGCAGATTTCTGTTCTTGACAGAACAAAAGAGCCGGGTGCAATGGGCGAGCCACTTTATCTTGATGTAGTTGCTGCATTAAGAGATACCCAGTTCCATAATGTACCTATTTTCAGCGGTCGTTACGGTTTGAGTTCCAAGGATACTACCCCTGGTCAGATCAAGGCTGTTTTTGACAATACAGAAAAGAAAGTATTTACCATTGGTATCATTGATGATGTAACAAACCTTTCTTTGGAAACTGCGGACATTGATACTTCCGGAGCGCAAACAGTAAGTTGTAAGTTCTGGGGCCTTGGTAGTGACGGTACTGTTGGTGCCAATAAAAACTCTATCAAGATTATCGGTAATCACACAGATAAATTTGTTCAGGCTTATTTTGATTATGACTCCAAGAAGAGTGGTGGTGTAACCGTTTCCCATTTACGTTTTGGCGATGAACCGATTAAATCTACTTATTTAGTAAGCAAGGCAGACTTTGTAGCTTGTCACAACCAGTCTTATATTTACAAATATAATATGGTACAGGATTTAAAGAAGGGCGGTACGTTCTTACTTAACTGTACATGGGATGCAACAGAATTAAACGAAAAACTTCCTGCAGATGTAAAGCGTTATATTGCACAGAACAATATTCAGTTCTATATTATTGACGGTATCAAGATCGGTAAGGAAATCGGCTTAAATGGCAAGATTAATACCGTATTACAGTCTGCATTCTTTGCTTTGGCCAATATCATTCCGGCAGAAGATGCCATTCAGTATATGAAGGATGCTGCAAAGAAGAGCTACGGCAAGAAGGGTGATGCCATCGTTCAGATGAACTATGATGCTATCGATGCAGGCGCTGGCAGCATGGTGAAAGTAGAAGTTCCTGAAGATTGGGCTTATGCAGTAGAAGAAGCAAAAGCAGCAGAACTTTTGGCAGATAGACCGGAAGTTTTGAAGTTTGTTCAGGAGGTTCAGAAAGAAGTAAATGCACAGCGCGGTAATAAACTTCCTGTT
>JAZOSF010000175.1:0-43597 GCA_045657025.1 Lachnospiraceae bacterium
GGCTCTTTCATGCCGACAATACCTTCTAACTTGCAAAACGGCTGTAAAAGCTTTGCTACTGCTTTTTCTTTTTCGGCTAATTGCTTGTCATACGGCATTCCAATCCAATCGCATCCTCCGCATTTGTGTGCCACCGGACAAATACATTTATTTTTTTCCTTTTGCTTCGCTTTTGGCATCTGCATTTGATGCAAGCTTTGCTTTTTTTGTGTTTCGCTCATTTACGTCCTCTCTAAGTAGTGTGTATAACGTAGAAGTAATCGGAATGAAAATCAGCATACCAACTACGCCAAATAAACTACCACCCACACTGACTGCTACTAACAGCCAAATTGCCGGAAGTCCCACAGAATTTCCAACTACTTTTGGATATATCAAATTGCCCTCTAATTGCTGGATTACCAAAAACATCACCACAAACCAGATGGCAAGAATCGGATTTACTACCAAAATTAAGAATGCGCCTACCGCACAACCGATAAATGCACCCACAATAGGTACCAGTGCAGTCACTGCAATTAATGTACCGATTAATAATGCATAAGGGAATCGGAATATGGTCATTGCAATTACAAACAACGTTCCCAAAATTACTGCTTCCAAACACTGGCTGGAAATAAAGTTGGAGAAGTTCTTGTGTAAAAGTTTCAAAACACGCTCAATTCTGGAATGCAATTTCTTTGGCAAATATGCCTGCATTACGCTTTGCATCTGCCCTGCTAAGATGTCTTTTTGCATCAAGAGATAAACAGAAAATACAAGGGAAATAATGGTATCAAATACCACACCAAAAATACTTCCTGCCACGGAAACGGTAGAAATAACCACATTACCAATTCCATTGCCTAATGTATTGGCAATCTTGGAAAGAATGCTGTTCCAATCCCAAGCAGAAACATCCAAGCCTGCAATATATTCCTGAATCTGTGGATTATTGTCAGATACCTCCTGCAACACTTTTACGGCTTCCTTCAAAAATGCAGGTATTTTTACTGCAAGTTCACTAATCGTCTCGCCCAGCTGCGGAATAATCAACATATATACTGCCCAGAATACCAGTGCTATTCCCAATACGGAAAGCAAAAAGCTGATAATTCTTTTCCACTTTGTCAGCTTGCCTTGCTTTGCAAATAGTTTTGTTTCCATTGCACGCATAGGAATATTAACAACAAATGCTACTGCCGCACCGATAATAAACGGACGGAAAATACGAATGATTACTCCCAGCGCCAAAAACACTTTATCCAAATGTAACACTGCAAGCACTAAACATGCTGCAAAAATCATAAGCCCCCTCAAAGCTTTGATTGTTTCTTTGTTCATTACATTAACCTCTATATACTATACTACAGTTTTTAAAGCTTCAATTAAGGCATCTACATTTTCTTCCTTCGTTGCCCAAGATGTACAAATTCGCATTACGCAGTGATTTTCATCTACTCGCTCAAAGAAGCACATGGAAAACTCTTTGGAAAGAGCTTCAATCTGTCTGTCCTCTAAGATCACAAAAATCTGATTTGTAGTATTTACACTTGCAAATGGAATTTCCAATTCCTTGATGGTGTTGCGAATCTTGTCTGCAAGCTTAATGGTATGTCTGCCCACTTCTTCATAGAGACCATTTTCAAAAAGTCCGATAAACTGAAGTCCCAAAAGTCTTCCTTTTGCAAACATGCCGCCCTTCTGCTTTATAATGTAGCGGAAGTCCTTCTTTAAATCCGGATGATTTATTACTACTGCTTCGCCCATAAGTGCACCACACTTGGTACCTCCGATATAAAAAACATCACAAAGCTTTGCAATAGTAGGTAAATCCAAGTCGTTGTCATTCGCTGCAAGAGCATATGCCAGTCTTGCTCCGTCTAAGTATAAGTATAACCCCAATTCACGGCAAGTTTCACTTAGTGCAGTAAGTTCTGCTTTGGTATAAGTAGTGCCTGTCTCTGTTGGATGAGAAATATAAACCATTCCCGGCTGTACTGTATGCTCAAAAGACGGATCAGCTCTATGTGTATTTACATAAGTGTAAACCTGCTCTGCGGTAATTTTGCCATCCTGTGAAGGAAGTGACAAAACTTTGTGTCCGTAGCTTTCAATAGCTCCTGTTTCATGTACATTAATATGTCCGGTACTTGCACAAAGTACGCCCTGGTGTGGACGAAGTGCTGCACTGATAACAGTCATATTGGCCTGAGTGCCACCCACCAAAAACTGCACAAGTGCATTCGGTGTCTGACAAGCCTCCTTAATCAATTCACGTGCCCTATCGCAATATGCATCCTCCCCATATCCGCTGGTCTGCACCATGTTGGTCTCCTGCATCAACTCTAAAATATGTGGATGGGCTCCTTCCAAATAATCGCATTCAAAATAAATCATCTTTTTGTCCTCTCAAAACTTATGCTCTGTCTCTTAATACTGCGGTTAAAAATTCCCAAGTTCTCTTCGTAGAAGAAATGCTTAACCTCTCCTCTGTCGTATGAATGGAGTTCATATTTGGCCCGAATGAGATACAATCTAAATCCGGCTGTTTGCCAAGGAATAATCCACATTCTAAGCCTGCATGAATTGCTTGAATTTCCGGTTTTACACCATACATTTCTTCATAAACCCGAACCATTTTGTCGCGAAGTGGACTGTCTACTTTAAATGCCCAGCCCGGATATTCTCCGCTAACTTCAAAGCTTGCTCCCACCATCTTAAAAAGAATTTCTAATTTTTCAAGGAGAGCCGCTTTGACACTTTCTACAGAACTTCTCACGGAATACTGAACGGTAACTGCCTTGTCGTCACATTCTATTACACCAAGATTTAAACTGGTTTCAACCAATCCTACCACATCCTGACTCATAGCCTGAACACCTACCGGAGCCGCTACTAATAAGTTCATTATATTTGCTGTGCTTGTATTATCGTAAACTGCATACGCATCTTCTGCTTCTTCTGTAATTTCTACATAAATGCCGGCGTCTCTTGTTGCGTATTCTGCTTTTAATGCTTCTTCTGTGGCTTTAACATTTGCTACAAACTTTGCCGCATCCTCTGCCGCCAGTACCACTTCTGCAAAAGCCTCTCGCGGAATTGCATTTTCTACTGTTCCACCATAGAATGCTGAAATCTTAAAATCTACTGTCTTAGACGCATGATACAAGGTACGTGCAAGCAAATAAAGGGAATTGCCGCGCTCTCTATGAATATCTGCACCGCTGTGACCACCCTGTAAGCCTTTTACAGCCACGCAAAGCTTCTTGCCGTTTACAGATGCCATATCAACCGCAATGGCGCCTTTTACGCGTGCACCGCCCGCACAGCTAGTCAAAAAAATGCCTTCCTCTTCGGAATCGATATTTAAAAATCTGCGGCCTCTAATATCACTGATATCAATTGCCTTTGCGCCAAAAAGTCCGGTTTCCTCGTCCACCGTAATAATAAGTTCTACTTCCGGATGCTCCAAATCCGTAGCATCCATTACTGCCAAGCCATACGCAACCGCAATACCGTCATCACCGCCAAGGCTAGTATTGATTGCATAAATGTAATCTCCTTCTGTAGCCAAATCAAGGCCTTCTGTCAACATATCCTTATCAGAATCCGGTGTCTTTACTGCAACCATATCCATATGCCCCTGAATAATAACACCCGGGACCTCTTCGTATCCCGGTGTCGCAGGCTTACGCATTACCACATTACCGATTTCATCACATCTTGCCCAGATGCCTCTATCTGCTGCAAATTTCATCAGGTAATCTGTCATCCATGCTGTGTTGCCGCTACCATGCGGAATACCACATATTTCTTCAAAATATTTAAATACGCCCTTCGGCTCTAAATGTCCCAAAACGCTCATAGATTTAACTCCTAAAAAAATATAATTATACTATTTTAGTATATATTTTTACCACAAAAAGGTCAATATTATAGCCCTACATCTTTGGCACTTATTTTTTTAACATGATGTCTAAAATGACATCATTTGTTTTGTCCATACCCTCTTTACTTAAGGTTCCCACTTCACGAATTGTGTTTTCAATACCCTTTTTGATAATGCCTTCTCCGTGTACAAACTCCTGTCCCAACATAGCCATTTTGAATCCCAAAAGTCCTGCCTCTACTGACATTGCAATTTTAGCTGCACAAGATGGTTTTGCACCGTCGCAAATGGTTCCGGAAAGGATAGCAAGTCCGTTTACAATGGTATGTTCGATGATGGACTTATTCGCCCCATATAAATACGCAATTCCGGCTGCCGCGCCACAACCCGCGCAAACTGCTCCGCAATATGCAGACAGATACCCTATGGACTTTTTAATTCGAATAGAAACCAAGTTTGCAAGCACCATTGCACGAATTAGTGTTTCAGAATCCCTTCCCAGTTCCTTTGCATATTCTACAATCGGCAAAGTAATCGTCAAGCCTTGATTCCCACTTCCGGAATTAATAACCGCTGGCATTTCACAACCGCTCATTCTTGCATCGGAACCCGCTGCCGCAGCAGCAACTGCTCTCAATTTCACATCCGGATTCGCCACCCCATGCAAAAGAATTTTGCCGATTTGAGCTCCCCAGTCTCCATCCATTCCTTCTTTGGAAAGTGCCGTATTGCATAAAATCTGTTGTTCAATGGTTGCCCGTACGTCTTCCAAAGAACATGTATTAGCATATTCAAATATTTCATCTATTTTCAAATTGACAGCATCCCCATTTTCTAAAGACACGTCATCCTTGTGTTCAAATAAAACCTTGTCATCCAACTGTTTTAAGATAACATTGATATGATGCTCCGTGATTCTCACCTGTGATACATGTAATTCACTGTACATCTTAATCCAAATATCAAAGACATAGCAAGAAGGGGATAATTCCACCTGAATAGAGCATTTTTCCATAAAATTGCGTGCTAATTCACCAGTATTTTCCGGTGCAGATGCCAAAACTTCCAGCTTTGCATTTGCGTCGCCTACCACAACACCGGCAGCAATCGCTGATTCAATGCCCTTTAGTCCATTTGTTCCCGGAACAACAACACTTTTTGCATTTTTTACAATACTGGAACTCACGTATGCCTCTATTTTATATGGCATTTCACTCAAGACATCTTTTGCAACAGCTGCTGCATATGCCAGTGAAATCGGTTCGGTACATCCGGTTGCAGGAATCAATTGTTTTTTTAATACTTCTGTATATAAATCATAATTAATCACTTGTATTCTCCTCTTGCTTCTCAACCTTTATATTCAAGTATATCAAAAAATCGGATAAATTTATATAATGCAAAAACCCCAGGAAATCAAGGATTCTCTGGGGTTAAAATTCTTATTAAGCTAATTTAGACTTTGCGATTTCAGCTAATGCAGCAAAACCAGCAGCATCATTAACTGCCATTTCAGCTAACATCTTTCTGTTCATATCGATTTCAGCTAACTTTAAGCCGTACATAAACTTGCTGTAAGATAAACCGTTTAATCTAGCAGCAGCGTTGATACGAGCGATCCATAACTGTCTGAACTGACGCTTTCTTTCCTTACGGCCAGCATAAGAGCTTGTTAATGCTCTCATAACAGACTGCTTTGCAATTCTATACTGTTTGCTTCTAGCGCCTCTGTAGCCCTTTGCAAGCTTTAATACTCTATTGTGTTTCTTCTTTGCGTTTAAGCCGCCTTTAATTCTTGCCATTTCTTTACTCCTCCTCTACCGATTATAAGTATGGTAAAATCTTCTTCATATTCTTAACATTAGTTGCATCTGTGATTGCAGGCTTTCTAAGATTACGTTTTCTCTTAGTAGATTTCTTAGTTAAGATATGGCTCTTGTAAGCTTTAGCTCTTTTTAATTTACCTGTTCCTGTTACTTTAAAACGTTTTGCAGCTGCTCTGCTTGTTTTCATTTTTGGCATGTCGAGTTCCTCCTAAAATCTTTTTCGTATTAGCACTTATTTCTTAGACTTTGGTGCTAAAAACATAGTCATGCTTCTGCCTTCCACTTTCGGTGCTTTCTCAATGTTGGCAACTTCTGCTAAACTTGCAGCAAAATCATCTAAGATATGCTTGCTGTTGTTCATATGAGCCATTTCACGGCCGCGGAAACGAAGTGTTACCTTAACCTTATCGCCCTTTGTAATGAACTTATTGGCAGCATTGATCTTCGTGTTTAAGTCATTAGTATCGATGTTTGGAGATAAACGAATTTCCTTAACTTCGATTACCTTCTGCTTTTTCTTAGCTTCTTTTTCCTTGCGGATTTGTTCATAGCGATATTTGCCGTAATCCACAATCTTGCATACAGGTGGCTTCGCGTTCGGTGCAATCTTAACCAAATCCAGGCCGGCTTCTTCTGCAAGCTTAAGTGCATCGCGTGAAGACATAATACCTAACTGTTCGCCTTCTGTACCGATGAGACGGATTTCTTTGTCTCTGATTTGTTCGTTGATCATTAATTCGTTACTAATGGTTTTGCCCTCCAAATAAGAAAAACTAAAAAAGTGGATAGTCAGACTATCCACTTAGTAACTCACGATACCTCACAAAATAACTGTGATCGTTAAGAACTATTTGACGCCTGCCAGCACATTAAAGCCGCAGGGTGAGAGTGGATACTCTGCTTGATTGTTCTTCGTGTGAAACTTCTGCTCACACACTCAAATAATTTATCACAGTATTCTCTCGTTGTCAATAGCATAAATAAATATTTTTATTTTTTTTGCGTCACAATATCATTATCAAACATATAATTATATTGCATAATACGATAATCAATTAGCTCATCATTATTACCACTCCAAGAACACCAATTTCCTGCATCGTCTTTATACCCATTCACAGTAATTATTGGATGTTTTTCCATGTAATAATTCAAAAAATCAAAAAATGGATTTAATGGTACGCCCGCAGTTTTTGCTAAAAATGCACCCAAATAATTCAAGCTAATATCATAATCCTGCTTTTCTTCAATATCATAATTTGTCCATATAATAAATGGCACTATATATGGATTTAATATTTTATCTATTTCGCCTAGGCCTTCCGTTTGCTTGTATAAATTTTCCTTAAAAGTTTCATCCGAAAAACTCGGTTGATGATCTCCATACATACATATCATAACTTTTTCATCGATATTGGAAAAATAATTTATTAGATACTCAAATGCCTCATCAGACTTCTTTATAGCAGATAAATAAACGTCTGCCTCAGGACATGCTACGTTTACTGATGTAACAGTTCTCTCAATGTCGCTATTCACATATCCACCATGATTTTGCATCGTCAAATCAAACAGAAACATTTTTTCTCCTGCTTCCAGATTTTCAAACACTTCTTCGACCATATAATAAGTATCTATATCAGAAATACCATTGTGTATATGTGTACATTCCTCGTCAAAATCTTCTTTCCAGTAGGAATAATCGAAGCCCAATTTTTTATAAACACTGTCTCTATTCCAATTTTTGCTAGATTCCGGATGTATTGAATAGGTAGTATAACCAGTGTCGTTCAATAACGAAATCAGTGAATTTCTTTCTTTATACATACCCTGCTGATAGCCATAATAAGAAGTTGGAAGTAACCCCAAAGAAACGCCAGTAAACACTTCAAACTCCGAATTAGCCGTTCCACCACCTAAAACAGACGCACGTGCAATTCCTCTAATAGTATTTTCTTTCAATCCGTAAAAAAATCCCATGTTTTCTTGACTGATCTCTAAATCTCCCAAAAGACGCAAATCCGAGAAACTTTCATTCATAATCATTATTATATGAGGGAGATCCTCTACCTCTTCCTGAGTATACGAAACATTTTCCATCTCTTCTATTATTTCTCTTACCCGCTCTTCAGAATATCCTTCCGGCTCATATACTCTGGAAGCCTGAATATCAATACAAGAAGAAACAATATAACCATTAAAATGATATATCATTTGCTGATCAAATCCTGAAAATTTGACAAATCCTTTATTTACCAAAAAATCTGTCCACAGTAAATTATAAAACATTCCAATGCACAACACTATGCCGGCAATGAATGACAATATAAAACCAACTACCTTTAAAACGCGTTTTTCTTTAATATATTTCACTAAGGAAAATGTATTGCCACACTGCCATCCATAAACGATAAACACAATTATTAAGCACCATATCATGGTAAGATGCGTATTTGGAGTGAAATCATATTCCCCCACAACCTCTGCAGCGGTTCCTATTGCCATAAAATCATTAAACTTTAATGGAACACCTCTATACATTAGGACAAAATAATTCACAGTATAAAGAATTCCCAAAAAAGTATTTGTCAGCACAATACTCCACCTAAAAGAACATGTACACAACAACACTATCACTTCCAGCATCAACATAATGCCACAGTTCCATAACAAGGCATTAGGAAGTAAAAAGTTAGTATCGATTGTCAATAACTCTAATCTTCGGCCCAAAATCCACGGCGCAGCTATCATAAGAAACAGGCCGGCAATGATTTTTACAAACTTTTTATCCGGCAATCCAATCCCTATTCCAAACATCGTAAGCATTGCTAATATCAAAACCTTAAACGCTGCAGATGATTCTATAACATCCTTATATGTATATGCTATTAGAAGTTGCTTGTCTTGTAATTGCTCAACATTATCTCTCTTTATCCAAAAGCTCTGGTTTTCCTTTAATTGCTCTTCATTTGTGCAGTATCCGAGTGTAACCATATTGCCTGAACTATCAGGGGTACATCCCACATTGATTATATATGTATGTTTTTTTTCCAAGGTAAGATTTACAGGAATAGAATAATATTTTTCAAATTCCAATTCCGCATATGTTAATTTTTTTTCAAAAATCACCACATCATCTTCTGATATAATTTTAATTTCAATCAGGCCATCACATATTAGTTCATCTGCCCGATTGACAAAAAACAAATCTATACTTTCTAAATTTTGATGTATAGCTTTTACATACTGATAATACTCTGTAGGTGCTTCAGACATAGCAAATTCACCCATTCCTAAGCCCTTCAGATAGAAATACTTTTCTTCTTTCAAAAAACCTACTGGCCAAATACTTATGGCTAGCTGCAACATTGCCAAAATAACACCTATCATCCACCTGATTTTTCTATTTATAAAGTATTTTTTAATCATATATAACCTCTATAAAATTCTAAAAATCCAGAGTTCTCTAATTATAGAAAACTCTGGATAAGGCCCTTATGCTTCCGTAAAAGTAGCACAAATAGTACCTTCACTACTGTTTGCACCGTTTCCGCGAATGTCTACATGCTCTGCCACACAACGCATGCTGTGATTGTATTTGCAGTTTTCTGCTTCACAATCAATGCTGATTGTTTTGTATGGTTTGCCGGCGCTGTTGGAAAAGCTGTCAGTCTTTCTATCCACAAAGCTTTCACAACAAGTGTCATCTTCACGTTTCGCCTCGCGACCACCTACAAAAATATCACCTTTACAGCAATACTCTTCTTTGTTATATACGCAGTTTTTTACACTGCATCCTAATTCTGCCATGTTACATACCTCCTTTGACTATATAGTCAAACTTAGTATGCAACACACTATAAAAATTATTCAAACTTATGCTTCAACGGTTACTTCACGACGTTCTTTTGTGCGAATTTCTTTGCAAATCATATCGATGAAAGCATCCAAAGTCATCTGACCTTCATCTCCTGCAAAACGGCTTCTTACAGAAACAAGTCCCTGTTCTTCTTCCTGCTGTCCTACAACAAGCATGTAAGGAACTCTTGCTTTTCTTGTTTCACGAATCTTGAAGCCAATTTTTTCGGAACGATTATCTGTAGTTGCAAGAATACCATTGTCCTTTAATGCTGCTTCTACCTTTGTAGCATAATCTGCATATTTTTCGGAAATAGGCAATACTCTTACCTGTTCCGGACACAACCATGTTGGGAATTTGCCTTCGTACTTCTCGATTAACCATGCAAGTGTTCTCTCATAGCAACCCATGGAAGTTCTGTGGATAATATAAGGGCGAACCTTTTCACCATTCTGGTCAATGTAGTACATATCAAACTGCTCTGCCAAAACTGCATCCCACTGAATGGTAATCATGGTATCTTCTTTGCCATATACGTTCTTTGCCTGGATATCAACCTTAGGTCCGTAGAAAGCTGCTTCCCCTTCTTCTTCAAAAAATGGAATTTCCAACTCTGTAAGAACCTGACGGATATGTCCCTGTGTTTCTTCCCAAACTTCTTCGGAACCAACGTACTTTTCTTTGTTGTTTGGATCCCATTTGGAAAGACGATATCTAACGTCCTCACCTACGCCTAATGTATCCAAGCAATATTTAGCAAGTGCAAGACAGCCCTTGAACTCTTCTACCATCTGATCCGGACGAACAATCAAGTGGCCTTCTGAAATGGTAAACTGGCGAACACGTGTTAAACCATGCATTTCACCGGAATCCTCGTTACGGAACAAGGTAGAGGTTTCACCGTAACGGATTGGTAAATCTCTGTAAGATTTCTGGCTTGCTTTATAAACATAATACTGGAACGGACATGTCATTGGACGAAGTGCAAATACTTCTTTGTCTTTGTCTTCATCACCTAATACAAACATACCCTCTTTGTAGTGATCCCAGTGGCCGGAAATCTTATACAAATCACTCTTTGCCATAAGAGGTGTCTTGGTACGAACATAACCGCGTTTTTCTTCTTCATCTTCGATCCATCTTTGCATGGTCTGAATCATTTTTGCGCCCTTTGGCATAAGAAGCGGCAATCCCTGACCGATAACATCAACGGTGGTAAATAATTCCATTTCACGACCTAATTTATTATGGTCACGTAATTTGATATTTTCTAAATATTCTAAGTATTCTGCAAGTTCTTCTTTTTTGTTAAATGCAGTACCGTAAATACGCTGTAACATAGCATTTTCAGATTTACCACGCCAGTAAGCGCCTGAAGAAGAAATAAGCTTAAATGCTTTGATGTTCTTGGTACTCATAAGGTGTGGACCTGCACAAAGGTCAACAAAATCACCTTGGCGATAGAAGCTGATAATTGCGTCTTCCGGAAGATCGCGAATAAGCTCAACCTTGTAAGGTTCACCCTTTTCTTCCATAAACTTCATAGCCTCTTCTCTAGGCATGGTGAACTTCTCTAACGCAGCACCTTCTTTGATGATTTTCTTCATCTCAGCTTCTAATTTATCCAAATCTTCTCTGGAAAATGGCTCGTGCTCAAAGTCATAGTAAAAGCCGGTATCAATGCTTGGTCCGATTGCAAGCTTTGCTTCCGGAAACACTCTTTTTACTGCTTCTGCAAGTACATGAGAACATGTATGTCTGATAGTAGAAAGACCTTCCTTATCGTTTGCTGTCAGAATATTCAAGGAAGCATCTTCTTCTACTACAGTTCTTAAATCTACTACTTCGCCGTTTAACTCGCCTGCGCAAGCCACTCTGGCCAAGCCTTCACTAATGTCCTGTGCGATTTCTAAAATGCTCATCGCCTGGCCGTACTCTTTTACACTGCCATCCTTTAATGTGATTTTCATTTGATTTCCTCCTAATATGAATAATTCTACTTTTCAGGGGATTTTATAAAAATATAAAATCCCCTGCATATATTGCAATACATACAACATATGCAAGGGACGTAAAATACGCGGTTCCACCCTTGTTGTCTGAGTATAACTCAAACCACTTCATTCTCCTTAACGCGGAAAGACGGACTGTATTAAAGTCACTCCGAGGTGGTCTTCACTATGTTCCTTCTAAACTGCTCACAGCAAATGCAGTTCTCTCTGTAAGAATCAAACAAAGGTACTATCCTCATCAACGTTTTCAATATATAAACCAATATACTACGTTTGAAAAAAATTGTAAAGCATTTTATTACATCAACGTTACTCTAACAGGTAAATATAATAAAACGGATCATGTCTTACTAACGTGTATGTTTCAAGGTTTGGATTGATATCTACTAATTTCTTTACTACTTCTTCCGGTGCATCCATATATACCACCAGCTTATCTGCCGACTGAATGGTAGGTTCATCAAAAGTGTCTACCATTATATGGTCATAATCCGTATAAAAAACATTATGGAATGGCCAAATTTGATTTGCTATATACCATGTCCTATGCATATTATCACGATCGCATAAAAGCACTAACGGATATTCTTTGTATTCCTCTGCAAAAGCCACTTTCTCTTCTTCGCCTTCATACAAGAACAAAATTTTATCGTCTATATGTCCTTTTACGTATGGAAGGACAATCAACATGCATAATACAATTCCTGCAACAACTTTAAGCTTATAGCAAGACTTTGTTGCATATTTTGTAGCGATTGATTCCGCAGTATTCAACACAAAACATCCCATCATTGGTATCATTAAGGCTAATACCGGGAAGAAAAATCTACATCCTGCGCCATATACATACAGTGAAATCTTCATTAAAACCAGGCAAGAAACCACGCAACATACCAGACCCATTCCGTACCAGTACCACTCCAGTTTTTCTTTCTCACCTGTTGTTTTCCAGGATTTTATTGCCAGTATCACAAAAGCAATCACTGTGATTACAAGCCCCACAAAAATCCATGCCAACATATTTCCTGCTGCAAATTCATTTAACATGCCGCTAAAAAATCGAATACGTCCGACAAAACCGGTCAGATTTAATTCATTTAGAACGCCTTCTCCTCTGTATCCGGCGAAAATATGTGACAAACTTGCAGGATACGTACGCACAGCCAATAAAATGCCGACCAACATGCAAACACCATATATTACCATACGCATAATATTTTTTCTTTTTGCCACTACATATACACACATTCCGGCTGTCAATAATCCCGGAAGCAATAAACTAAAGTAATGTGTAAGGAATGATAAATAACAAATTATCGTGCCACAAGCTGTCCATATTGCAAACTTCTTGCCGGAGCTTTGCAAATTCTTCGCAGCCATCAAAAGCACACATGCATAAAGCACATTCCACATTGCGGACATGCCATACATTCTTGCAAACAATACGTTACTAATTGTGGATGGCGCAATTGCGTAAAGTGCAGTTGCTATTAATGCATACTTCTCTTTATTTTTACCCTCTGTCAAATGATAAAAGAAGAACGTAACACCTAATAATGTAACCAAGGAGAATGCTGCATTTAATGAAATGGCAAACCATTTGAAAAATCTTCCCGGCATTAAACTCATAACAATGTTTAAACACAAGTAATAAAGTGGGGGATGCACATCCTCAATTTGATATTGTATTACCGCATCAAACTGAAACTCCTCGCCCGGATTTACCATAAACTGGTCTTGAACTTCCGGTCCTGTTCTCCAATCATAATATCCAATTGGCAAGATTTGTGCATAGCCGCCACTTGTCCAATAAGAATAGTATTCATCCTCATGAAAGCCTTCTTTTCTCATGCCATAAAAAAGTATCAGCCCTATATGTATTATTACAATAAAAACAAATACTAACATGGATATTTTCTTTTTGTTTTTCATTTGTTTATTCCCAATCATCCTGTTTCCCAAGTCCTTCATGAATTATTCTCTAAATAGCATATGCTTAATACGTAGTTTTCAAACAGCTGTCTGCTCTCTATCTTGTATCCCGGAATACTACCATTGTGTTTTTTGTACTCCTGACAACCATGTGCATAGCCATCGCCTGTGCATTTTACAAAAGCTTCCACTCGGCTAAACTCTTTGTATCCTCCGGGAAATCTCTTTACTTCCCGTTCTTCTTGGATGTCTACGCCAACCTCTTGGTTTGCCGTGATCAATACAACATATTGCCCTGAATGAGACAGGTTAAAAAACCAATGTTTTTTGAATGCAAACTCCTTTTCCATTGCACGTTTGTTCCAGAATGGCTTGCCGTGCTCACCTTCCCCATATTCAATGGGAATCGGAAATGTCCGTTTGCTACTTTGCATATAGTGTATCAGTTCTTTGCATGATAATGCACAAAAATCGTCCTCTTCAAACTCTGTTTCACAAAAACCGATTTGTAACAAAAGACCAGCTGCAATTGCTCGCAGTCGGTCTTTTTCTTTACAATACTTATTAGCAATCTTTTTACGTTTGTCATCTATGAGAGTCATTGCTTCATCAGAAATGCTCTTATCTTCCAAATCTTGAATATTCAGAAGATACATTTTATATGTCATATATGCCTCCGTCAGACTATTCTGCTGTCTTTTCTTGTAATGCCAATGCAATCTGAAGTTCTTCTAATTGCTTATCGTCTACTACGTCCGGTGCATTTGTCATCAAGCAGCTTGCATCCTTTACCTTCGGGAATGCAATAACTTCTCTGATAGATTCTGCCTTAACCAAAAGCATAACAAGTCTGTCTAAACCATAAGCAAGACCTGCATGTGGTGGCACACCATACTTGAATGCATTTAACAAGAAACCAAATCTGTCATATGCAGCTTCCTTAGTAAAGCCTAAAACTTCAAACATCTTCTCCTGAACATCTGTCTGGAAAATACGAACACTACCGCCGCCAAGCTCTGTACCATTTAATACGATATCATATGCTTTTGCACGAACCTTGCCCGGATCAGTATCCAATAATGGAAGGTCTTCATCCATAGGCATTGTAAACGGATGGTGCATTGCAACGAAACGTTCGTCGTCTTCACTCCACTCAAGCAATGGGAATTCTGTTACCCACAAGAAATTAAATTTATTCTCATCAATGAGACCCATCTGACGACCTAATTCTAAACGTAAGCCGCCCAAAACATTCCATACTACGCTATTCTTGTCTGCTGCAAAGAGCAACAAGTCACCCGGTTCACCCTGCATAGCAGAAACTAAGTTGTTTAATTCTTCCTCTGTCATAAACTTTGCAAAAGAAGACTTATAGCTTCCGTCAGGCATTACACAAAGATATGCAAGTCCCTTTGCACCATAACCTTTTGCAAACTCTACTAAAGCATCGATTTTCTTTCTTGGCATTTCAGCCTGTCCCTTAGCATTGATACCGCGAACACTGCCACCGTTTGCCAATGCAGATGTAAATACACCAAATCCGCAGTTTGCAACTACTTCTGAAACGTCCTGTAATTCCATGCCGAAACGAGTATCCGGTTTATCGGAACCGAAGCGATTCATAGCATCTGTCCAAGTCATTCTTGGAATAGGAAGCTGGACATCTAAACCAATTGCTTCTTTACAAACATACTGAATCAATCTTTCATTTACGGAAATAACATCTTCTACATCCACAAAAGATAATTCCATATCCACCTGTGTAAATTCAGGCTGTCTGTCTGCACGTAAGTCCTCATCACGGAAGCAACGTGCAATCTGGAAATATCTGTCGTATCCTGAACACATTAATAACTGCTTAAACAACTGAGGAGACTGTGGCAAAGCATAGAAAGTACCCGGATGAACACGGCTTGGTACTAAATAATCTCTAGCACCTTCCGGTGTGGATTTCTGCAAAATTGGGGTTTCAATTTCAAGGAAACCTTCTTTTACAAGGAAGCTTCTGATATTTGCAGTAATCTTACTTCTCAAAATAATGTTCTGCTGTAAATCCGGTCTTCTCAAATCCAAATAACGATATTTTAAACGTAATTCTTCCTTGGTCTTAGAATCTGCTTCAATTGGGAAAGGAGGGGTCTCTGCTTCAGATAACACGCGAACTTCCTTTGCCACGATTTCGATATCACCGGTAGCAAGGTTTTCGTTAGCTGCGCCGGCACGCTTATTCACAGTACCTACTACTGCTACTACGAACTCACTACGAAGTTTCTCAGCCTTTGCAAATGCTTCACTACCACATTCGCTTTCTTCAAAAATAATTTGTAAAATACCGGAACGGTCACGTAAGTCTACAAAGATGATGCCGCCCTTGTTTCTCTGTTTTTGAACCCAGCCCATTACTGTAACAGTCTGGCCTACTAATACATTAGATACTTCACCACATCTGTGGGAACGCTTTAAACCTTTCATGGATTCTGCCATGCTTTTGTCCTCTTTTCTATCGTTTGATTAGTTCTTTAAAGAATCTTTGTAGAACTCTACAAAGTCTTGATAACCTTCCTTCATAAGGTTGTCTTTTTGGAACTTTTTATTCTTATTCATGCGGGCAACCAATACCTGTGTGCCGTCTTTACGAGCCTCCTGAGCCTTTGCAATAATTTCACAAAGCTTATCGCCGGATACACCTTTTTCAATAAGATATGCCACTTTACCGGGTGCGTTCGGAACCGTAAAGCCTCTCTCCATCAAAAGAAGGATAATACGCTCAAAACCAATACTGAAACCACAAGCAGGAACGTCATTGCCTGTGAACTTGCCAACCATCTTGTCGTAACGGCCGCCGCCACCGCAGCTTCCGCCAAATTCCGGCATTGCTATTTCGAAAATAGTTCCTGTATAGTAGCTCATACCACGTACTAAAGTCGGATCAAATACGATTTCAAAAGTATCTTCCTTGGTAGCCTGTACGCTGTCAATAATTTCCATGAAAGAAGACATAACGTCTTCCGGAAGATAAGCTGCAAGAACCTCTGCAAGGTATGCAGGACCATTGTCAGCGCTTTCTACTGCGGTAAATAAGTCCATGTACTTTTGGCAAACTTCTTCGCTGTAACCCATTTCCACAAGTTCAGCCTTTACACCATCAATACCAATCTTGTCCATCTTGTCTAATACGATGAACACGCTGTCATAAGATTCCTCAGGAAATCCTGCATACGCAGCCATAGCCTTTAAAATCTGACGATCGTTGATGCGAATTTGGAAATTCTTAAACTCTAACTTGCTAAGAGTTGTTGTGGTAGCCAAAATCAGTTCAATTTCAGCCAAATTGCTTGGCTCACCCAAGATATCTATGTCACACTGCATAAACTGGCGATATCTGCCTCTCTGAGGTCTGTCTGCGCGCCATACGTTGCCCATTTGAAGTGCCTTAAAAGGACTGGGAAGATTGTTGGCATTATTGCTGTAAAAACGTACAAGCGGTACAGTCAAGTCGTAGCGAAGTCCGCCATCTACCAAATCCGCTTCCGTTTGTGCAGTTTCTAAGTTTAACTTCTCGCCTCTTTTTAAAATTTTGAAAATCAGTTTTTCGTTCTCGCCACCCTGTTTGTTGGAAAGGTTAGAGATATTTTCCACGCATGGTGTTTCAATCGGTGTGAAACCGAATTTGCCATAGGTTTCTTTAATTACACCTATTACATAATCTCTTACCACCATTTCCTGTGGCAGTATATCTTTCATACCGGTAACCGGCTTTTTACTAAGTGCCATAGTTTGCCTCACTTTTGTTTTGTTATCAATTCATTTTATCGCAAGCTTATCGGTTACGCAAGATTTTTCTACATATCTGCTTCTAATAATTTGCGTTTGCGTTCTATCATTTCTTCGATTTGGTCAATATAGAGTTCTACGTCTTTGACATTGTCACACCGTTCGATACGACCGTCCTTACATACCCTCTTGGTAATACTTCCGGCTCCCAACGCCACAATGGTCTGCAGTTCTTCCATAATGAGAACATTGTAGATACCATATTTGCCTTCGCGGGCATATCCCACATTCTCAAAATTTCCGGACATATTTTTTTGACGATACAAATAATAAGGTTGCATATTTAAGGCCTTGGCGCCTTCCATAGCAATTGACATGGTTTCGTCTGTATTATTTATGCAGGAAATATCATGACTCTGAATCCACTGTGCCAACTTACTTGCACGCTTAATTGCCAAGGAATGAACCGTCAAACTGTCCGGATTTAATTTCTTCACTTCCTCGATGGTATGTGTTACCTCTGCCACATCCTCCCCCGGAAGTCCCAAAATCAAGTCCATGTTAATATTGGAAAATCCAATTTCACGAGCCATATTATATGCTTCCATTACCTGCTCAACTGTATGTCTACGTCCGATAGCATCCAAAGTAAACTGGTTCATAGTCTGTGGATTTACACTAATACGGTCTACGCCATGCTTGTATAACACTTCCAGCTTCTCACGGGTTATGGAGTCTGCCCGGCCCGCCTCTACGGTAAATTCCTGCACGGTATTAAAATCAAAACGCTCTTTCAATGCGCTAATCAATCGGTCTAACTGATCTGCCTCCAAGGTTGTAGGTGTGCCACCGCCTATATAAACGGTGTCTAAAACCTTGTCCTTATACACTTCCCGCACATAATCCATTTCCCGAATCAAGCAGTCAATGTATTTCTCTACTCTTTTCTTATGTACAACAATCGGATATGATGTGAAAGAACAGTACAAGCAAGTAGTAGGACAAAACGGTATTCCTATATATAAACTGTAGCCATCCTCATAATGCAAGGTGCTTAACAGCCTACGCTCCCTTTCTGCTATATCAATACTAAGAAGCGCTTTTTCGGTACTCACAAAATGCTTTTCCTGATAATATTTTAATATTTCTTCCGGATTCTTTCCTTCCAAAAGCTGTGACATGGCAATCTTTGTTGGTCTGATGCCGGTCATATTTCCCCAAGGAAGTTCTTTCCCGGTATGTGCACAAAGGCTCTTATACAAAAAGCCTTTGAAAGCATCTTTGAAGCATGGAGTGAAAGCTTCCAAAGCTTCCTCTGCCCAGTTCCACCGGAATTCATTTTCTTCCAGTTTCAGTTTGACACAGGTATCCAAAAACAGAATACTTCCCTGCAAAATATCCTCTTCCTGCAAGAAATCGTCTGCCTTAGCAGAATCTGTATCCGGAGTAATAACCTTAATGTTTCTTTCCGGATAAAAAGCTTTAACTATAGAATGTATGTCGTATTCATAAATTGTCTTATTTAAAGTAATTACAAACATAATAGTCTCTTTCTTTATATTACAAAAGGATTGTTTTCTTTTTCCCATCCAATTGTGGTGGAGCCACCATGCCCCGGATAAACTCGTGTATTCTCCGGCAAGACAAATAATTTGTTTTTGATGCTGCGAGACAAAATGGCCATAGAACCGGTTGGAAAATCCGTGCGTCCTACACTGCCTTCAAACAAGGTGTCCCCGCTAATAAGGAACGCACCATCTTCAAAGTAATAAGAGCATCCTCCTTCTGTATGTCCCGGTGTGGAAATCACCTGAAAACTCACGTCAGCAATGGTACAAATCTCACCGTCCCTAAGCAATACATCCGGTGTCACTCTGCAAGGAGTGCCAAACATCACAGATAAATTCAAATGCATATCCTGCAACAAATTAGCTTCTTGCTCACCTACATAAAGCTTTGCACCTGATAATTTACAAAGCTCACTTGCACCAACAATATGGTCCACATGTCCATGTGTCAAAAGTACACCTGCTACTTGAAACCCATTTTGTTTCATAGTGTCATATATGTGCTTTCCACTTACTGCAGGATCCACCAAAATCACCGGGCATAAGCCGTTTTCATTTTTTGTGCCTTCTCTATAAACAAAGTAACTGTTTGTCTGAAAGCTCCCTAATACCATGCGACCAATTTTCAAGTTGCTCATTAGCCTGTCGTCCTTTCAATATCAATGATACTGTCAATTGTTTGCAACTTATCAATAATATGATTTAATTCCTCACGGGAAGCAATTTCAAAAGTAGCCTGCAAGGTCGCAATACTATCCTTTGAAAGTCTACTGTTCAGAGATAAGATATCGATATTTTTCTCTGTAAGGACCTTGGAAATGTCCGCAAGGAGACCATTTCTGTTATTTGCATAAATAGTAATATCTGCAAAATACTTGCCGCTTCCATTGCCCATATCTTCCCAGTCAGCATCCATCAACCGACCTCTTTCGATTTCCGGAAGTGACATAATATTGGCACAATCGGTACGATGAATAGAAATACCACGTCCTCTGGTAATGAAACCAACAATTTCATCGCCCGGTACAGGGGAACAACACTTGGAAAAACGTACTGCCATATCATGGATACCTTTTACGGTAATACCATTCTTGGCTTTCATCTTCAATGCCTGACTTGCTGCATTTTCCTCAATAGCCGCCAAAATCTGCTCATTGGTAAGCTCTTTTTTGTTATCTCTGTCATAAAGTTCTTGCATACGGTTGACGATCTGTCCTTCTTTCAAACCGCCATGTCCTATAGCTGCCAAAACGCTGTCCCAATCGTGGAAACCATATTTTTTCATAATGGCTTCCTTGTAATTTTGCTGCATTATTTGAGAAATATTGATAGACTTTGTCTTACAATATGTTTCCAGTAATTCCTTACCTTTTAATATATTATCTTCTTTGAATTCGTTTTTAAACCACTGATTGATTTTGTTTTTTGCCTGGGTAGACTTTGCAACTTTTAACCAGTCACGGCTAGGCCCTTTGGAATTCTGGCTGGTTAAAATTTCAATACAGTCGCCATTTGTAATTTCATAATCAATATTAACTAATTTACCATTAACTCTGGCACCGATCATGCGATTACCTACCGCTGAATGAATGCTGTATGCAAAGTCAATGGTTGTAGAACCTGCCGGCAATGTCTTTACATCGCCGTTTGGGGTAAAGCAATAAACAGACTCGGAAAACAAATCCAAACCACTCTTAATCATGTTAAGGAATTCTTTGTTGTCCGCACTATCCTGCTGCCACTCCAAAATCTGACGAAGCCAAGTCATTTTTTCTTCATCACCCATATCGCTCTTTTTGCCATCGGAGGCCTCTTTATATTTCCAATGGGCAGCGATACCGTATTCTGCCGCCTTGTGCATCTCTTCCGTACGAATTTGAATTTCAAACGGCTGGCCATTAGAACCAATTAATGTTGTATGCAAAGACTGATACATATTCGGCTTAGGCATAGCGATATAATCCTTGAAACGCCCCGGAATCGGTTTGTACATCTCATGGATAATACCAAGGGCTGCATAGCAGTCCTTTACGTTTTCTACAATAATACGAACGGCAAACAAGTCATAAATCTGGTCAATAGACTTGTTCTGGTTTTTCATTTTCTTGTAAATACTAAAGAAATGCTTAATACGTCCGTCAATTTTAGCTTTAATGTCTGCAGAATGAATGTGTGAAGACACTTCATCTACGATGGACTCAATATATTTTTCACGAACACTTTTACGAATAGCAATTTTATCCACTAAATCATAATAAATATCCGGCTCTAAATATTTTAAACTCAAGTCATCCAGTTCGACTTTAATACGGGCAATGCCAAGTCTTTCTGCGATTGGCGCATAGATTTCCAATGTTTCTCGTGAAATACGTTGCTGCTTCTCCGGAGGCATATGCTTTAAGGTACGCATATTGTGTAATCTATCCGCAAGTTTAATCAAAATAACACGAATATCCTTTGCCATGGCAAGAAACATCTTACGAAGATTTTCTGCCTGCATCTCAAGGCGCATGTTATCCCCATCACTAAACTGTGGTAACTTTTCTAACTTAGTAACACCATCTACTAAATTTGCAACATCCTGGCCAAACTCATTCACCAAATCATCGTAGGACATGACGGTATCTTCCACTACGTCGTGAAGCAAACCTGCAACAATAGTTTCTTTATCAAGTTCCAGATCCGCCAAAATTATTGCAACATAAAGAGGGTGTATAATGTAAGGTTCCCCTGACTTACGCACCTGTTCTTTATGAGCCTCGAAAGCTACACGATATGCCTTTTCAATAAGACTGATATCATCGCTAGGATGATATTTCAGTACTCTTTCGATTAAATCCTTATATAATTCGTCCGGTGTCAAGAATTCTTTCAACCTCTCGATTCTACCATCATCAAAAATAGTGGTATTTGATACACTGCCCACAGCTATTCTCTCCTCCATCCTACAAATTATTAGAATGTTTTGTCCTTAGATATCTATTCACAAGTACTATTTGCCCTCATAAGTAATGGCTGCATCAATACGATACTTTGCCAATCTTTCTCGGCCTTTCAAACCGGCAAGTTCAATCAAAACAACTACACCTGCCACTTCACCGCCAAGTGCTTCCACTAACTTAATCATTGCCTCGTTTGTACCGCCTGTTGCCATCAAATCGTCTACCAATAAAATCTTCTGCCCCGGCTTAATGGCATCCTTATGAATTTCAATAGTTGCCTTGCCGTATTCCAACTCATATTCCTGAGAAATTGTCTCACATGGAAGCTTGCCGGCTTTGCGAATAATAACCAATGGCTTATGATTATTGTATGCAAGTGGCGCGCCAAAAATAAATCCTCTGGATTCTGCACCAACTACTACATCATAATCCAAATCTTTAATCAAATCCTGCATCGTATCAATTGCAAGCTTAAAACCGTCTGCATCCTGAATTACGCTGGTAACATCTCTAAAAATAATGCCTTCTTCCGGGAAATCCGGAATACTTCTAATGTAAGAATCTAAATCTCTCATAGGTATTCTCCTAACATTTTATAATAATTATATTGTATACTATTTTTTATCTTTTTGTCAAAACCTTCTCCCAGATACTACTGGTCACGTGCGACTATGTTATTTAGCCAAATTCCTTTTTTAACTAAAATAAAACCAATTAGACATTTTAACAAGTCTGCCAGCTGACATGCTATGTACAACATCACAATATCAAGTCCTGTAAATCTACTGAGTACATATGCTACAGGGACATTGGCACACCACAAATAAACACTGTCAAACAAGAACGTAATAAAGGTTTTGCCACCGCTTCGAAGTGTAAAGTATGACCCGTGGGTAAAAGCATTCATCGGCATAGCTACTGCTGCCACCCTCATAAAAGACGTCGCAAGTATTTTCACCTCGGAAGAAGTATTGTATAAGCTTGGGAACAGCGGTGCAAACAAAATAAGCGCACCACCCAACACCACACAACTCATTACGGAAAAAGCAAGCAACTTTGTATCAGTCTCTTTCGCCTCTTCCATTTTACCTGCACCTAATAACTGGCCTATAATAATTGCTATAGAACTTCCCATAGCCAAGAATACAATATTAAACAAATTGGTTATGGTGCTTGAAATATTCATTGCAGCCACAGCATCCAGACCTCTTACAGAATAGCACTGCATAAGCATAGCCATACCTGCCGCCCACATCACCTCGTTAATCATCAAAGGAAGACCTCTGATAATAACTTTCTTTGTTAAATCCAAAGGAACCTTAGAGCTGGCAAAGGTGCCTTTCATATACGGTACTTTTTCTATGTGCTTATGAGTCCATACAATAACAATAGCTGCTTGAATATAACGTGATATACAGGTTGCAAGGGCTGCACCTATAACGCCCAGCTTCGGAAATCCAAGGTATCCGAAAATCAATATAAAATTCAGTACTCCATTTGCCAAAACAGCTATTATGCCGGCTTTCATCGGAACAACCGTTTCGCCGCATTCACGCAAGGTACTGGTATATGCTTGCTCCACACCAAAAGGCAAAAGTCCAAACAGCATAACAAGTAAATATTGCTTGCCGTACATAAGTGCCGCTTCTAAGGACTGACCGCCACCTTCATCATGCAAATACAATCTTATCAGTTCTTCACCCCAGAAGAACAAAATCGCCATGCCGAGCAACGTCAAAAGCACACAGGCATACATCTTGAATCGGAAAATATCTCTTACACCTTTGTAGTCCTTGCACCCAAAGAACTGTGTTCCAAAAATTCCCGCGCCGGATATTGCTCCGAAAATACTTAAATTATAAATCAATAAAAGCTGATTAACGATGGCCACACCAGACATCTGCTCCGTGCCTACGCGACCAACCATAATATTATCTAATAGGCCGACAAAGTTTGTGATGCCGTTCTGGATAACAATTGGTACTGCCACCAGAAGAACCATTTTATAAAAAGCTTTATCACCTATAAACTTTCTCATAAACATCGTTTTTTAACACCTTCTCTGTATTAAAAGAAGTGAAAAAGCCCTACTATGGGCTCTTTCAACTAAAACTATATCCATATGGGTTTAAATGTTATCCTGCTATAAACAATACACCTAATGTGCCCGGGCCACAGTGGCTGGAAATTACACTGCCTGCACGTGAAACAAGGATTTCCTCAAAGACATTCAATTGTTTCAAATAATCATATACCTGGTCAATGATTTCCTGATCGCAACCGGAATGTGTGATGAAAACACGATCCGGCTTTGCTTTCAAAAGCTCTTCTTCCATATCCTTTACATATTCCAAAACTACCTTGGACATCTTGCCACGATACTTCTTGCCGGCATCCATCTTGCCGCCTTCAACAGCAATTCTAGGATGAAGCTTTAACATACCACCTGCCATAGCTGCTACGCCACTACATCTGCCACCGCGATGCAAATAAGTAAGTGTATCAACAACAAAACTGCTTCGTACCAGTGGTCGAATTTTCATAATGTAATCAACAATTTCTCTTGCACTCTTACCTTCCCGCGCCATAATTGCAGCTTCTACAACCATGAGTCCTATGCCGGTAGATAAATTCTGTGAATTAATACAATATACTCTGTCTTCTGCTTCTAAAGCATCCACTGCAATGTTCATTACAGAAAATGTGGATGACATACTTTCAGAAATTGTAAAGCACACTACTTCATCTTCTTCGTTTTCTAAAAAAGGACTAAGTGCATTCATTGCTTCTTCCGGTGAAACCGCAGAAGTCTTTGGTGTAGATTCATTGGCATCTGCCCACTGATAGATTTCATCTACAGTAATATCCATACCATCTTTATAATCTTCTTCACCCAAAATAATATGCAGAGGTATAATCGCAATATTATATTTCTCAATTATTTCCTTTGGCAAATCACAAGTACTGTCTGATAATATTTTTACCATAATTCAATCTTCCTCATTAAATTTATTTGTCTAGATAGTTGTACAACGATATAGTTACTCTTATACAACTTTACCATTAAATCGTTTTTCGGTCAATGAAAACCTAATAAATCAATAAAAAAACATCCACCTTTTTAGATGGATGTTTGCTTTTTATTATAATAAATGGATAGGTAATTCTTCTGTAAGACGACAAGCCTGATTTACTGTGCTTGGTTTCTTTACTTCTACAACTGGTGTTTCCTTTTTCACAGGCTGAACTTTATTAGCAGATGCCTTCTTTACCGGCGCTTTCTTGGTCGGTGTTGCCTTCGCAGGTGCCTTCTTGGCTGACGCTGCCTTTGCAGGTGCTTTCTTTGTTGTAGTCTTTTCTGAAACTTTTTCTGCAACAACTTTTTCTGTTACTTCTTTTTTGGTAGTTGCTGCTTCTGTGCTTAACTTTGATGCTCTTTTAATACTTCCTGCTCCTACTGCCATATGCTATCAATCTCCTTTGCAAGTTCCATATACTCTCCGGCGCTTCTTGCTTTTGCTTTGTGTACTAGGACTGGTTTACTATTGTCCTGAGCCCACTCCACTTCGCTGTCTACGCGGATAACATTTGTAAATACATGTACATTATCAGCAGAACGTAAAGTTTCACATGTCTGCTTATAATAATTTTTGCGGGAATCCACTTTGGTAATAGCTATACCTAAAAGTTCCAACTTCTCGTTTATGTGACGAACAGCTTCCAAGAACTCAAACATATTAGCCACACCGAACAATCCCCACGGACTTGCCTCAACAGGCATAATCACATAATCCGCTGCACAAAGAATATTCATAACCCAGCCACCTAATGTAGGCGGTGCATCAATCAAAATATAATCATATTCTTTGGAGTCTTTGATGTTCTTTAAGCAATTTTTTAAGATAAACTCTCGCTGCCATTTTGTGAAAAGTTCATATTCCATCCCACTCATAAGCATAGAGGAGGGAATTAAATCCAAGTTCTCATAAGGTGTAGAAATAATATACTCCTTTAAGTCCTCCTGCTTTTTAATAGCATAGTAAAGATTTCGTTCACTGGATGCTAACTCTAATACCTGGTCTTCTGAGAAGAAAGACAAAGATAAGTTTAACTGCATATCTCCATCTATCAGAAGTACTTTTCTTCCCATAGTTGCCAAAGAATAACCTATATTAGCACAAGTAGTAGTTTTACCACTGCCACCTTTATTGTTTGCAAATGCAATGATTTTAGTTTTCTTCTCCATACAGACACTCAATCCCTTTATCTTTGAAGTATTCCATCCATGCATCGGACGGACGCTTGTCAGTTACTATCAAGTCAATATCTCTTATTTCACAAATTTGTGAGAATGCTATTTTGTCAAATTTGGTATGGTCAACTACTAATATGCGCTTGGCAGCAGAACGAAGCATGCTACTTTTAACCTGTGAAAACATGTCATTAGTATCTGTAATGCCCTTTTCCATATCAATTCCTTTACAAGACATTATCACTTTGTCTGCATTAAAGGTACCGATACTCTCTATTGCCTTAGGACCTACCAGTGCCAGATAATTTTCCCATATGGAACCACCTGTGGAAATCACATTCCATCCTGGTACATCTACCACTTCCAACAATACTTCAATAGAATTTGTTACGATAGAGAGTCGGTTTTTGTTTTTGTCTTTTAAAGCATTTACAATAGCTACCGTAGTAGTACTCGGATCCATAATGAGATGATCGCCATCTGAAATCAATCCGGAAACTATTTCAGCGATGATGCGCTTTCCTCGCATATTTTTCTTTTTGCGGACACTGAACGGCATATCCGTATTTTCACTTTCTACAAGAACTGCTCCTCCATATGTCTTGTTCGCCAAACCCATCTTTTCTAATTTGTCTAAATCTCTCCTGATGGTTTCCTCAGACACATCAAACTGCTCGCTCAGCTCACCTACTACTACTCGCTTTTCGTCTTGAAGCTTTTCCAGTATCAGATTTCTTCTTTCTACTGCTAACATAACCGGCTCCTTAATTATAACTATAAAATCGACTTGCAAAGTTGTGCATCAGGACGTGCAATAACGGAGCAATCCAAAAACATACCTCTCTCGCCTACGCTTGCCTTTGCCTTTTGGATAGCAGCTTCACAAGAAGCCACCTCTCCGGTAATAAGCATATAGGATTTACCACACATACCTTTTGCAATACGAAGCTCGATAAGCTTAACAATTGCTGTCTTGGCTGCAATATCTGCTGCCACAATAATAGATGCCGCATCATAGGTCTCTAATATACCTAATGCTTTAATTTCTTCAATATGGCTACTACCATAAATAGCCGGGAAAATAGATTCATCCGGATTGCCCAATACAAAGCTACCGATTAATTCCTCCGGTCTGGTTTTCTCTGCACAATCTACTGCTGCTTTTACAGCACTTAATTCACCTGCAATCAAAGCAATATACTTGCCCGGACATACAGTCTGTGCTTCTAGCAATTCTACCTCAGAGGTCTTAACCATCTGATCTGCCGCAGTAATACCCGCAGAAACTGTCTTAAATTCAATCATTCCGATTGCTCTAGCCATGTTCTTTTTTTATCCTCTACTTAATAATAATATAATCCTTGGTTACTTCTTTTACCACGCCGCTCATAGATGCATGAATATTTACGGATAAACCATCTGCTGCTTTGCCAACAACATCTCCGATTTTTACAGTATCTCCCACTTTAACAACAGCTGTGGTTGGTGCACCGATATGCTGGCTCAACAAGATTTTAACTTGCTTTGTTTCTCTGGATGAATCATCCAATTTTGCCGGCTTATCATATGTGCCCAGTCCTAATCTTGCAAGCAGTCTGCCTTCCCATGCTCTGCGGTATTCTCTGGATGCCTTTACAGGGGCAGCCTCTACAACAGGAGGTTTGATACCTGCCTTACGAAGGCCGTTTTTGTACTCATTAATCATAGTACGTGGTGACAAACCTTGTGGGCAGCTAAACAATTCGCACAAACCACAGGCACTACAGAACATCGTATCCAAAAACGGATCTAAATCGTGAAAATCCTGGTTTGCTGCTGCCCGCATAAATAAATGCGGCTGTATTGGATAACCCAATGCAAATCTCGGACATAAATCTGTACAGGTCTGGCACTGGCAACAGCTGGATGCTGCTCTTGCCACTGCTGTTTTAAATCGATTTGTCTTGCGATATACTAGTGTATGTTCTTTAGGTAATACAATAATTGCATTTGTAGTCTTTGTTACAGGCTGATAGTCTTTGCCAAAGTTACCCATCATAGGTCCGCCCAATAAATAAACCGGATTGTCGGTAGTTACTTCGCCTGCCATCTTTACAACGTCACGTATTCTTGTACCGATTGGAACGCGAACCGTAATTGGATTAGTCACTTCGCCTACCACAGATACATACTTCTCTGTTACCGGCTTGCCCTCCCATACGGCCTGATACACATTGTATACGGTCTCTACGTTAAATACGGCTACTCCGCTTTCGATAGGCAATCCTCCCGGACGCACTACTCTGCCGGTTGCTTCATAAATGAGAACAACTTCATCTCCCATTGGATATGCTCCCGGCAATTTATGTATACGCATCATTGGGAACTCGCCGATATATTCTTCCAGTGCCTCAATGGTGCTTTCATATTCTTCTTTAATTCCGATAATCGCTTCTTTTGCTTGTACAGTTTCCGCAATTAAAGCAAACGCTTTTAATATCTCATGTGCGTGAACTTTTAATAACTGTCTGTGTAATTTTAAAAGAGGTTCACATTCTGCACAGTTCATGAGAATGGTATCCGCCTTGTCTGAAAGCTTCCCATAGGTAGGAAAGCCTGCTCCTCCGGCGCCTACGATACCATTCTCCCTTAAGATCTTACTTAAGCTGGCAATATCCATAGTTTGTTACCCCAATTTTCCGATATCATCAATAATACCAACGATAGCAGCATCAATAGGAGAATCTGCAAGGCCACAACCAATTCTGGCTGCACTTCCCTGTGCTACTAATACATACTCACCGATACCGGCTCCAATGTTATCAATAGCAACTATCTGCTTGTGTTCTCCATCCATTGTCTTTATTGGTTCAATTACCATGAACTTATTACCAACCAGGTTGTCCTGTTTGCGTGTGGAAACGATACTTCCCATTACTTTTCCAATAATCATTTTCTTACTCGTTTCTGACTGCGTCAAATTCTATAAATTTCTATTTAATAACTACCACTTTATCGCCCTGCTTGATTTCACTTGCATTGGCTTCATCTGTATCAATGTGCATTTCCAATGTAAAGGATTTGTCTACACGGATTTTAACATTGTTAAATGTGGTGCCGCGCTCATTTTCTACTCTTACGCTTACATAATCACCATCGTTTACTCCGCATGCTGCGGCATCTGCCGGTGACATGTGAATATGTCTGGCTGCTACAATACAGCCTTCTTTACAATAAACAGCTCCCTTAGGGCCAACAATAGCAATCGGTGCAGAGTCTTTAATATCTCCGGATTCACGGATTGGAACATTGATACCTAATTTTCTGGCGTCTGTGCTGCTGATTTCTACCTGTGTACTCTTACGGGCAGGTCCTAAAACTCTTACATTTTCAATTGCACGAAGTTTCAAACCTACGATTGTACAGCATTCGTTAGATGCAAATTGTCCGCCCATCAGTTCCTTTTTCTTGGTAAGCTGATATCCCGGACCAAACAATGCCTCCACATGCTCCTGTGACAAATGAATATGTCTGTTGCTGACACCGACAGGAACCATGAAACCATTGCTTTTTTCTTTTTCCTGCTGTATACAGGAAATCACCAATTTGGTTAAGGCTTCCAATTCATTTCTTTCCACTTAGTTCACCTGTTACCCTTCTAAACTTGATAACCAGCTGCAAAAGTACAGCTGACCGGGAGCGCCGCAAATGACACTCCCGGCAACATATTTATATGTATATCACCTATACTTATTTGATAGCAGGAAGAATGCCTTCTACATCTGTGTGTGGACGTGGAATTACGTGCTGAGCAACTAACTCACCAAGTCTTTCTGCGTTCATAGCACCAGCTTCTACTGCAGACTTAACAGCGCCTACATCACCGCGTACCATAACTGTTACTAAACCGGAACCGATTTTCTCTGTACCTACTAAAGTAACGTTTGCTGCCTTACACATTGTATCAGCTGCCTCAATAGCTGCTGTAAGACCTCTTGTTTCTACCATTCCTAATGCTTCCTGTGCCATAGTTTTATCCTCCTTACTTATGTGCCAGTTTTGTTGTTAATTTGTGCTGTTTTACAGCTAATATTATACTGTATTATTACAGTTATTTCTACTATTTTTTTGTTCCGTTTCCGGATTGTTTCTTTTGGATGCGCTTAGCACTTTTTGCTACCAGCTTGCGTGTCTCTTCTTCCGGAGATGCAATAACACCGGATGCTGCCAAAATATGATTATTTGCTTTGCAAATATTTGCAGCAGCTTCTACTGCAGCTTTTACGTCAGATACCATACCTTCCACGATAATGGTAACCAAACGGCCACCCATCTTACGTTCCCAGGTAACAAGTCTAACATCTGCCGCCTTACACATTGCATCTAAAGAATCCATTGCAGCAACCACACCGGAAACTTCAATTAATCCGTATGAGCTACCCATTCTTCTTATGCCTCAGGGAATCCCGGAAGAATCTTTTCTACATCTGCATGTGGGCGTGGGATTACGTGCTGAGCAACTAATTCACCAAGACGACTTGCTGCTGCCGCGCCGGATTCTACTGCTGCCTTAACAGCGCCTACATCACCGCGTACCATAACTGTTACTAAACCGGAACCGATTTTTTCTGTACCTACTAAAGTAACCTCAGCAGATTTTGTCATTGCATCTGCAGCGTCAATTGCTGCGGTAAGTCCTCTTGTTTCTACCATTCCTAATGCTTCTTTTGCCATGTTTAATAGCCTCTCTTTCTTATAACTCTAAATAATATAATTTACTTTTTTAATTTGTGTCAAAGCCACAAATATTTAACATTTTTAATGTATCACTGGTTGGTCTTGGAATTATATGACTCTGTACGACTCCTGTTGTTCGCTTCGCCATCTCAATTCCGGCTTCTACCGCTGCGGTTACGTCTTCTACGCTGCCGCGGAACTTTATTGTTACCAAAAGCGGTACCTTCAAGGTTTCTGCGTTTGCAGGCTTGTTTTTATCGAAAGGTTCCAATGTTACATTGGCTGCCTTACATCCCGCATCTGCTGCCATGAATGCACAAACAACACCATAAACCTCCAGGATCCCTACTGCTCTTTCATCCATATTAACTTACCTCTCACAATTACAGGATTAAAATTAATCCATGTAAACTGCAACCTTAAGGCCGGTCATTGCAAGATTCTTCTTGTATGCATCATCAATCTTGCTTAATGGATATCTGTCTGTAATCAGTTCGCTCATTGGAAGACCAATTGCTTTTGCGCTCTTTAAGAATTCAAAAGTAGTTGCATAGTCACGAAGTGTGTACACCCAGCTTCCTACTGTTGTGATTTCTTTTGCACAAATATCAAAGTGTGGGTTGATAGTTGCATCACCGCCGTTGATGAAGAAACCAAGCTCACATAAACCGCCACCCTTACGGATAAACTTGTAAATGTTTGCGTGACCTACAGGAGAACCTGTACACTGGAATGCAAAGTCAGCGAGGTGTCCGTCGAACTTGTCGTAAACGCCTTTTGCCATTTCTTCAGCGCCATTGTAATCTTTGAAGTTTACAGTATCGCTTGCGCCAAGTCTCTTTGCAAATTCCAAACGGCCTGCATTACCGTCAACAGCAATAATGTTGCCAATACCCATGGTGTGTAAAATAGCAATACAAATCAAACCGATAGGTCCACAACCCTGTACTACAACACGGCTGTTAAATCTTAATATACCGGTTGTCTTTGCACGCTCTACCGCATGAATTAATACAGCACATGGCTCGATTAAAATACGGGAATCCAAATCCAAATCACTTACGTTAAAGAATGTGGAACCCTTGCGGCTAATTAAAATATAGTCTGCAAACCATCCGTTAAGATGAATATCATCATCCGGAACCAGACCGTATACATCAGCGCCATCACCAACGTTTTGCTTATTTAAGTCAAACATAGTAATGTCAGGATCATCCTTGAAAATCATACAGGTAACAATCTTGTCACCAACTTTCACTTCTTTACCTGCGCTGTCTTTTTTAACATTCTTACCCATCTTTACGATTTCGCCGGTACCTTCATGTCCCAAAGCTACAGGAATGAGTCCAAATGGGTCGCGCTTGTATTCGTGTGCATCTGTACCACAGATACCACAACCTTCTACTTTTACAAGAATATCATCATCGCCAACTTCCGGCATTGGATATTCTTTGATTTCAACAGTCTCAAGAGCTGTAAGCATGGCAACATGTGCTGTCTTTGGAATCTCTCGACTGCCTTTGGAAGCTACTACGTTTGCTGCAGGAGCAGAACTGTTTAACTGGCTTAATACCTGTTTAACAATAGCTTCAACCTGAGAACTATTCATCTCCATTATTTTTTCCTCCCGTCTATCTGATACATAAGCTGTCTGACATGGTACAGCGTCTGCTCTTTGTAAATGTAGATGCACTGGTCAAACCTTCACCGGTACGACTTGCGATTGTAAAGGTTGGGAAACCTTCGCCTCCGAAACCGAGTGCTGCATATGATGGACCGTTCTTTACTAAAATCGCAGTATCCATTGCTCTGGCATATTCTGTGATTCTATCCACATTCTTGGAATGAATGTGTGCGGAATGGCGATTACCATGCTCTAACCAAACAGCTGCTTCTACTGCTTCTTTGAAGTCTTTAGCTCTTACAATACCAAGAATTGGCATCATAAGCTCTTCTGCAATGAGCGGATGTTCCTTTGCTCCTTCGAAAATAATACAACGAATATTGTCCGGTACATCAACGCCTACCATACTAAGCAATACTTTTGCACTTCGGCCTACACACTTACGATTCAAAGCACCTTTTTCATTGAAAACGGTCTTTACTAATTTGTCTTGAACTTCTTTGCTTGCTAAATAGCAACCCTGCTCTTCTATCATGTAATTCATCAGCTGGTCGCAAATTGCATCAACTGCAATTACTTCCTTTTCTGCGATACATGGAAGATTATTGTCAAAGGTACATCCGTTTATGATGTCCTCTGCTGCTTTTCTTACATCTGCAGTTTCATCTACTAATGCGGGTGGATTACCTGCACCTGCTCCGATACCGCGCTTACCGCTAGATAATACGGCTGTTACTACGCCAGGACCGCCGGTAGCTACAAGTAATGGAATATCTTTGTGCTTCATCATTACTGCACTGGAATCCAAGGTTGGTTTTTCTACCGTACATGCGATGTTATCTGGTCCGCCTTCTTCTAAAGAAGCTTCGTTAATCAGATTTACTGCAAAAATGGATGTTTTTACTGCCTGTGGATGCGGACTGAATACTACAGTATTACCGCCTGCAAGCATACCCATTGTGTTACAGAGAACGGTTTCACTCGGATTGGTACATGGTGTAATAGCACCGATTACTCCGAAAGGACCTCTCTCTACCAGGGTGAGTCCCCTGTCACCGGACCAAGCTGTTGTAGTAATATCTTCTGTGCCAGGTGTTTTTTCTGCCACCAAAAGGTGCTTCAAAATCTTGTCACCAACATTACCCATGCCGGTTTCATTTACGCCCATACGGGCAAATGTTTCTGCATTTTCTTTAATTTTGATACGTATTTTGGAAATAATTTTTTCACGCTGATCCATAGACATCATACGTACCACTTTTTGTGCTTCTTTTGCCTTTTCTATTGCGGTATTCATATCAGCAAATACGCCGTGCATTCCGGAAACACCTTCCTGAAGCTGCATCTTTGCCATTACTTCGCCGACAATACTTTTGATCTGGCTCTCTGTCATTTCCAAGCTATCACTTCCTTTAATAAATTTTTACCGTAAGCGCCCAAGTAGGTATCCTGCTCCGCAGTTCCACCACTGACGCCTATTGCACCAATTAAAACATCATCTACATACAGAGGCTCGCCTCCGCCGAAGATTACGATTTGTCCCTGGTTTGTATGCTGGATACCATACAGGGAACCACCCGGTGCCGCAAGCTCGGCAAGCGTTGCGGTTGACATTTGAAAAGCTACGGAAGTATAGGTCTTATTAACTGCAATATCGTAGCTACCGATATATGCCCCATCCATACAATGTACGGCAATAGGTCTGCCTCCGGCATCAGCTACTGCTACAACAGCCTTTACACCTATACGAGCTGCTTCTGCCTCTACCCTCTCCATCAACTCTTTTGCAATTTTTAAGTTCATGGAAGGAGTTGCCTTCACCTGTTTTAACACTTCACGGACAATGCTTTCCATGTTATTTCTTTCCATAGGAATCACCTTGCCTTTCCTGAAACAGGATATTTATTTCATGTTTGCGATTACATTCTTTACGATTTCAGCAACCATCTTTTCGTCTACTTTGCCTTCGTTGCCACAATCACAGCCGAAGTTGTATTCGTAACCAGGGAACTTGCTGTAATCAGCACCACCGCCGCAACTGCCACAGTTATGGCAATTTTCTTTGCCCTTGTTCAAGCATACATTTGCAGGATGTTTGCCCGGCATACCGAACTTACGACGAATTTCATAAAGCTTCTTGATGTTTTCTTTGTCAAATTCCTTAGGACCGCCAAGCATTTTGGACTTGTAAAGAAGTTCTGCATAGAACTCTAAGCTTTCCATCTTGTGGTATGCTGCTAATAAATCTGTACTCCAGCTTAATGCACCGTGGTTTTCAAGTAACACTGCATCAAAGTATGGAAGGTACTTCTCTAAATTATCAGGAATTTCCATGGTAGAAGGCGTACCGTACTCTGCGATAGGTACGCAACCTAAAGAAATAACTGCTTCCGGCATAATAGGCTGTGTTAAAGGAATACCTGCAATTGCAAATGCTGTTGCAAAGGTTGGATGTGCATGTACTACAGCACCTACATCAGGACGCTTCTCGTATACACGCATATGCATCTTAATTTCAGAAGATGGCTTAAAGCCTTTGTTTGCCTGAATAACATTACCTTTTGCATCAACTTTGCAGATATATTCCGGTGTCATAAAACCTTTGGATACACCTGTTGGGGTGCAAAGGAATTCATTGTCATTCAACTTTACGGAAATATTTCCATCGTTTGCTGCAACCATGTTACGATTGTAAATTCTTCTGCCAATTTCACAAATTTGTTTTTTGATTTCCATTTCGTTAATCATGGATAATTCCTCCTAATATTTGTTTGATCATATATGAAAATGATTGCTTTTAATTGCTTTCATTATCTGTTAATTTTGTGTTGGCTCATCTTCTGCCAACAAATAGTCCAGAATTTCCTGAACCCCTTCTCCCTTAAGAGAATTTACATGAAAAATTTTGCTTACTCCGGCATTTTCCAGCCACCTGTCCGCCAACGGGACATTTGCATCCGGCAAATCGATTTTTGTTACAATACCGATGCACTCTCTATTGGCCTGTGCCGCAACTCCTCCCGGAAACAGTGAGTATGGTTCGTTAGCCGCACACAGGATACCTACCACGTCCGCTTCGTATGTATATAATGCCAACGCTTTACTAAATCGACGACTCTGTGCATATTCGCCCGGAGTATCAATAACACTGTCATAATAATGAACGTCCTGGGTCTTGTAGTAATGAATCTCTTCACCTCTAAGTGCCTGTGTCAAGGTTGTTTTTCCTGCTTCACTGCGTCCTATAAGTATTAACTTTTTCATGTCTTGGTAATTGGGCAGACTGTATAGCCAAGCTTTTCACCGCAATACTCGCGAACCGCTTCCATAGAGGCCTGCACCTCACTTACGGTGCCTGTAACAATAAGAGAACCACTAAAACGGTCAACAAAGCCCAATGTAACACCACTTGCTTTTAATGCAACATCTGCCATAATAATAGCTGTTTCGGAAGGTGTAACCGTTGTAACACCGATTGCCGCCTTCTGATAATCAATCTTCGGATCTAAACCCAATTTTTTATAGAGAATCGGTTCCGGACTTGCAATAATATGTGCAAGTGTAATCTGACAACCAGGAACGTATTCCTGTATGATTCTCTCACGATCTTCTTTTAATACCCTCGATAAATCCATATTTCCTCCTCATGCCTACGTCTCTGTGTCTTAGCCGCCTATCTGGCAGGTCAGCCTAGATACCTGTTCCACAACTTTTTTGAGCATTTCCATATGCTCCGGTTCCGGCGGAAGTACATCCTTCATCAGGTATTCTCTGCCGAGTCCGTCATATTTGTCCTGTCCCAATCTGTGGTAAGGCAATAAGTGAATTTTGCCCACACCGGGCAGCTTGTCTGCAAACTGGGCAATCCCCTTTATTTCCTCCGGTGTATCGTTAAATCCCGGAATAACCGGAACTCTTATTACTAATTTTGTTTTGCCGGAAGCAGCAATCTTACGAGCATTTTCCAACATCAGCTCATTGCTTTTTCCAGTAAATTCTTTGTGCTTGATAGGATTCGTATGCTTAATATCCATCAAATACGTATCCAGATAAGGTAAGATATCCTCTATCACTTCATAAGGTGCACATCCCATGCTCTCCATCGCTGTGGTAACCCCCACGGCTTTGGCTGCCATAAGAAGAGCTTTGGCAAACTTAGGCTGACACAAGCTTTCGCCTCCGGAAAGAGTAATGCCACCACCGCTTCTGCGGTAATAATCACGGTCCTTTTCGACCACCTGCATAACCTCTTCTACCGTAACATCCTTGCCAATCACCTTTGGCTTACCTTCTACGAGCATGGTCTGAATGTCATATTCCTGTGATTCCGGATTACAACACCAGCGACATCTGAGCACGCATCCTTTTAAAAATACGATGGTGCGTATACCGTCTCCGTCATGAATGGAATAGCGTTGAATATCGAAGATACGACCCTTTGTCTTTAAAATATCTTCCAAACCGCTACCTCCTTTTAGAAACCTTGCTCGGTTCTTCGAATGATATCATCCTGCAAGCTCTTGGATAAGGTGGTAAACAATGCACTGTAACCTGCTACACGCACTACTAAGTGCTTGTAGTTTTCTGGATGTTTCTGTGCATCTAACAAAGTATCTCTAGATACTACATTAAACTGTACATGGCTTCCTTTTCTGTCAAAATAGCTGCGAATCATGTTTACAAAATTATCCAGTCCCTTTTCGCCGCTAAGTGCTGAAGGATGGAACTTCTGATTGTACAGTGTACCATTGGAAGCAATGCCATGATCCAACTTAGATACAGAGTTTGCTGCAGCTGTTGGTCCGTTAACATCTTTTCCTGCGGAAGGGGAAACACCATCTGCTACAGGCATTCCTGCTAATCTGCCATCCGGTGTGGCTCCTGTCTGAGCTCCTAAAGGAACATTTGCTGATACCGGATACAATCCTGCATGGAACATACCGCCACGTGGATTTCTATACTGAAGCAATGGTTTTGTATATGTATAAGCAGCCTCTCTTGCTAAAAGGTCTACCTCTTCCTCGTCGTTTCCGAACTTGTCCACTTCCTCAATCATAGAAAGTAACTGCTCAAACTTCTTTTTATCTTCGACTGTTACTGCTTCGCGGATAATATTCTGTGTAATCTTGGAAACTGCATCGGATGTAGGCTGCACGCCTTGCTCCGATAATTTTCTTGCGACCTGACCTGCCACCTGTGCAACTACAAGAGGACTTACTTCCTGTCCGTAGTTAAACATCAATGCCTGCTTGTAATCTGCCATAGATACTTTCTTCTCTTCGAAAACAAGTTTCTTAATAGCAAACAAGGAATCCGCAACATTGGCAATACCAAATCCCTGAGGACCGGTAAAGTTATAAACGCTACCGCCCTGTTCACAAGTCTTGCCTCTCTTTATACAGTCATCCACCATACTTGCCAGGAATGGAAGCGGCATACGTTCTGCATGGGCCTGGTCAACCGCATTGTCTGCATTAACCATAAGCTGGATGAAGTAATCCATCTGAACTTTGTATGCATCCATGAATTCTTCAAAAGTCTGCATACTTTCTACAGCCGGTGTCTTAGGACCAATCTGCTCTCCGCAATCCATACCGCTACTAAATACTAACTCTAACGGACGGCACATATTGTAGAATGCTGCGTCATGCCAGCCATTGGTCTTGCCGGAAACCTGCGGTTCCACACAACCGATAATATTGTAATTCCGCGCATCTTCTAAAGTAATGCCTCTGCTCATAAGAGCCGGAATAATAACTTCGTCGTTATAATATGCCGGAAGTCCGATACCGGTTCTTGTAAGTTCCGCCGCACGAATCAAAAGGTCATACGGAGAACCGTTCCAAACTCGGATGGATAAAGAAGGCTGTGGTAAAAATACATGGAAGGAAGCCTCTATACACATGAAAGACAAATCATTGGTTACATCCTTGCCCTCTGCATTCTGACCGCCTACGATCAAGTTCTGGAAAACACCATAACCAGCAAAGCCCTTAGCACTTTCTGCATCTCTACATTTACTTAAATCATTAAATTTAACCCAAATACAATCAATGAATTCCTGAGCTTTTTCTCTGGTGATTCTGCCGGCATCCATATCCGCCTTGTAATAAGGATACATATACTGGTCAAAACGACCCGGTGAAATAGAATGTCCGTTGGACTCTATCTGAATCAGTTGCTGTACAAACCAGAAACTCTGGCATGCTTCATAGAAGCTTGTAGCACCCTTTGCCGGTACCTTGCGACAATTTGCAGCGATCTGAAGCAACTCACCTTTGCGGGTAGCTTCTCTGCACTCTGCAGCCATTTTTTCTGCCAAATCTGCATAGCGGTTTGCATAAAGGATTGCTGCCTGGCAACTTATAATTACTGCTTCCAAAAAATGACTTCTTGTTGCATAATCAGCATCGCCCAAATTGCACTTCCTCAATTCAGCCTGCGCCTCTGCTATAATACCTTCATAACCGATAGCAAGCACTTTTTCATACTTTACGGTAATATGTCCTACACCATTGTAGAAGTAATTGCCTACTGTAAAAATATTGTGTGCCATAGCAGTTAACGTTTCCGGTGCCATATAAGAAGTTGCTAACTCACTGGTAGTTTTACCTTCCCAATATCTGTAAGCTTCTTTCAACTCCTTCTTCACCTGTTCAGAGATATAGAACGGATCTGCTTCTCTGGTGTTCAAAGTATCAAATTCTGCTTCCAACCAATCAAAAGAAAACTCAGGGAATGTCTGGCTTCCTCTTGGAGCTACTGTAGAACTACCTACAATTAGCTCATCTGGTCGTATAATAATAGGAATATTTTTTAATACATGAGCAAAAGCTTTCGCTCTTCTTATAATCAAAGGTTCCTGTTCGGTCTGCTTGTAGCTTTCCGTCATTAAAACAGCTCTTGCAGATTCGATTTCAGGTGTCTTTTCATACAAATGCTCCACTAATTTCTTTATTCTTCCTGACACGGGAATTCTGGAACTATTATACTTTTTCATAACCAAAACCTCTATCTAAATATTAAAAAAACAACAATAATCCACACTTATATATACATAATACGACCGATTGTGTGGTTTGTCAATATGGTTTTGTGTGGTTTTTTGCCAAAAACAAACCGCTACACTTAAAAAGTGTAACGGTTTGGATGACGTTTAAATTCTATCTTACAAGAAGTACTTCCTGCTCATATTTTGTAATTTCTTTAAACCATTCTGCACCCGCTTCAACGCCACACTGAGCACAATATTCTGCCCACACATCACCAAATGGCAAAGTTTTAATTTCTTCCTGCATTACCATAAGTTCGGTCATGCTGTTCTTGTTCTGAAGTTCTGCCAATAATGCATTTGGAGTACAAAGTGCACTAAGAAGTGCCTTCTGCCAACTGCGGAAACCAACTACCCATGCAGAAACACGATTGATGCTTGCATCAAAATAGTCAAGAGCCATATATACTCTGTCAAGGCCTTCGCAACGAACGATTTCTTTTGCCATTTCCTTAGTTTCGTCGTCAAACAATACTACATGGTCAGAGTCCCAACGAATTGGTCTGGTAATATGTAATGCGATTTCCGGGAAGAATGCCAACAATGCAGGAATCTTGTCAGAAACCACTTCCGTTGGATGATAGTGACCATTGTCCATAAGTGGAAGGCATCCGTCGTGCATAGCTGCGAAACTTAATGAAAATTCTGCACTACCAACAGTATAAGCTTCTACACCAATACCGAAAACTTTACTTTCTACGCAAGGTTTTACCAAATTCTTATCATATGGTTCAGCCAAAATAGCCTCGATAGACTCTTTGTAACGAACTCTAGGTCCCATTCTGTCAGCAGGAATATCCTTGTAACCGTCGCCGGTCCAAATATTCATTACACATGGTATACCGGTTTCTTTTGCAAAATATTCAGAAATACGGATACATGCCTTACCATGCTCGATCCAGAATTTTCTGGTTTCTTCATCCGGGCTGGAAAGTGTTAAGCCGTCTTTTACTTTGTCATGAGAGAAAAATGTCGGGTTAAAATCAATACCCATATTTCTCTCTTTTGCAAATGCTACCCATTTTGCAAAATGCTTTGGCTCTAATTTATCACGATCAGCATATTCTCCGTCTTCAAAAATTGCATAGCAAGCATGAAGATTTAATTTCTTTTTACCAGGCATAAGACTTAAAGCCTTGTCCATATCCTGCATCAACTGCTCTGGAGTTCTTGCCTTGCCAGGATAATTTCCGGTAGTCTGAATACCACCTGTAAGAGGACCATCATGGTCAAATCCTGTAACATCATCTCCTTGCCAGCAATGAAGAGATACCGGAATATCTTTTAATTTTGCAATAGCTGCATCGGTGTCCACACCAAGTTTAGCATAAATTTTTTTTGCTTCTTCGTAACGTGTCATGTCTTTCTCCTTCTTTATATACGTTATTTATTAATTCATATTAATTAATAGGTTCAAAAGTTTTTACTGCAAATGATTTAAAAATACCCTTGCGAGCATCTTCTAAATCCTTGTACTCGTCTGCCTTTAACATCTGTGCAACCAAGTTACCGATAGCCGTAGCTTCTGTAGGTCCTGCATAAACAGTCTTTCTTGTACTGTTTGCAGTTAACTGGCTAAGATAATCTGCATTGGCACCGCCGCCTACAATATTAATAGCCTCGTAATGTTTGCCGGTAATACTTTCAATCTCCTTGATGGTCTGACCATAACTGTCAGCAAGACTTTGATATACTACCGTTGACACCTCTCCCACTGTCTGTGGAACAGCCTGTCCGGTCTTAGCACAATATGCTTTGATTGCTTCAATCATGTTTTCCGGAGCAAAGAAACTGTTGTCATTTACATCTACTCTGGATGGGAAAACCTTTACTTCTTCTGCTAATTCACAAAGCTCTGCAAAAGAATACTTGTCATCATACTCATGGCGCACGGACTGGATCATCCAAAGTCCCATGATATTTTTCAAAAAACGATAGCGATACTCGTAGCCACCTTCATTGGTAAGATTTGCTCTGCGGCTCTCCTCCGTACAAATAGCCTCTGTATTTTCCACGCCCATAAGGGACCATGTTCCAGAGCTGATGTATACACTCTCCTTGCCCATACTAGGAACTGCCATAACTGCAGATGCGGTATCATGACTTGCCACCTGTATAACGTCTAAGTCAAATCCAATTTCTTCAACCAGTTCTTTCTTCAATCCGCCAACGAGAGTTCCTGCGGTTGTGAGAGGAAGAAACATGCTGGTTTTTATGCCAAGCATATTTAATAAATCATAATCCCATTCTTTCGTATCAGGATTAACTAACTGACCGGTAGTAGCTTCTGTGTACTCACTCTTTGCTACCCCTGTCAATAAATAATTTAAATAATCCGGAACCATCAAAAGCATCTCTGCTTGTTCCATAAGCTCAGGTTCCTGTGTTTTTACAGCCATCAACTGATAGATGGTATTGAACATCTGCTTTTGAATACCTGTGCGCGCATATAATTCCTCAGGAGAAATAATGCCACTGACTACATCATCCATGCTCTCCGTGCGATTATCTCTATAAGCATATGTATTGCCTAAAGCTTTTCCATCCTTATCTAACAGAACATAATCCACGCCCCAAGTGTCAATGCCCATGCTTACCGGAATTTTCCCAATCTCCTTGCATTTTTTCAAACCATCAACAATATCCGAAAAAAGTTTCTCATAATCCCAGCAAAGATGATTGTTCTTTTTGATCATGCCATTGGAAAAACGATGGATTTCCTCCATGCGAATAATACCATCTTCTACCCAGGAAAGCATATGTCTGCCGCTGGATGCGCCAATGTCTACTGCCAAATAATAATTTCTCATAATTTTGCTTCAAACTCCTTTCCTAATCATCTTTACTAATATACTAACTTATAATTCCCAAAAAGAAAAGGACACTTTTTGTTCAAAAAAGTGTCCTTATTTGCCATTACTTTCTCTATACTTTTTAGGTGTTACACCAAAATATTTTTGAAAAATTTTGTGAAAATAACTTTGATTATCATAACCAACCGCAATTCCCACTTCCAACACCGACATAGCTGTGTTTTCCAAAAGATATGCAGCTTGATTTAATCGCTTTGTTTGCACCAAATCCGTATAATTCTTACCAATTCTTTTTTTAATTTCTTTGGAAAGCCAATACGCATCATAATGTAACAGCTTTGCCAACTCCGTCAATTCGCCATCTCTATAATGTTCTTCCACATATCCCAATACATCAATTATCAGCTTTTGCTCTTGATTCGCCTCGGTTGCTTCCATACGGTCCATATGGTTTATCAATTGCAAAAATAACAATCCCATAGTAATCTGATTCATACTGCGCTTGTTAGGCTGTTTATTCCAAATAGACCATATTAAGTTCTCTATCAAGTTTTGAATCGGCAGGATATCTGCAATCTTAAAATGCATATAACCCACCGTATCGTTTTTGCCGGTGAGGCAATCTATCACAAATTCCTTTAACAAATTCTGTTCTTTTCCAATAAGCTGCAACCCATAAGCAAAAAACTCAGGTAAAATAATAAAATTAACTGCAATATCATTTTCTCCCGCCGGAAAAATTTCCTGTGTTACACTTTGGTTCAAAAAAAGAAGTTCTCCTTCTTTCAACAAGATCTCTGTATCTTTTATAATATGTCTGGTACTTCCGGAACACATATAAATCACTTCAATATAATTATGTGTATGTTTTGGAAAGTGTACAAATCTTGTATGTGGTCGCACTTGAATAAGCTTTCCCTTCTCCAAAAGCTTTGCCGCGTCTACCATATTAGAATTATGTGACATGTAAAGTGCCTTTTGAATGTCTTTACCGCCGGAAAGATAATATCGTTCTTCTTCTGTTACCTTTTTCAATTCTTGATATAATGCTTCTGTTATCAATGTTTTTCTCCAAAAGTAAAAAAGCCCCATTTCTAGGACTTCTCGGGTTGGGCTGTTCAAATGAACAAGCAGCGTATAGGGGAATCGAACCCCTGTTTTCGCCGTGAGAGGGCGACGTCTTGACCGCTTGACCAATACGCCATAACTCAATAAAACTTATACCTTCAAAACCGAACACTGAAATCTTCATCCGTTATCTACCTTCGATAACATTCTCTCTCTTTCCAACTTAGGTTAAGCCCTCGACCGATTAGTGACTGTCAGCTGAACATATTACTATGCTTACACCTCAGCC
>JAZOSF010000176.1:0-3717 GCA_045657025.1 Lachnospiraceae bacterium
GGACACAGTCAAGGAAATTGCAGAAGAGGGTGGTCGCACCGTGCTTGGCGTTTCCAATATTTCCTTTGGATTGCCACAGCGGGAGCTGATTAACGCTGCTTTTTTCACCATGGCGTTGCAGGCAGGCCTTTCTGCAGGTATTATCAATCCAAATGCCAAGGCTATGATGCAGGCTTATGACACTTATTTGGTGCTTGGCGGTCACGACCGACAGTGTATGCAGTATGTACAAAAGTACGCAGTGGACAATGCTTCCGCCCAAGCGCAAGCACCGGCAACAAACACCCAACTTTCTTTAAAAGAATGTATTATCAAGGGCTTCAAAGAGCAGACCGCAAGGGTTTCTGCCCAGATGCTTTCAGAGAAAACGCCTTTGGAACTTATTAACGAGGAATTGGTTCCTGCGCTGGATGTGGTGGGCAAAAGCTTCGAAAAAGGCACCCTGTTTTTGCCGCAGCTTTTGATGAGCGCCGAGGCAGCCAAGGCAGGATTTGAAGTGCTCAAGGCACATATGCAACGGTTAGGTGAGACGGAAAGCAAAAAAGTCACCTTCGTTTTGGCAACGGTAAAAGGCGACATTCATGATATTGGCAAAAATATTGTAAAAGTATTGTTGGAAAACTATGCTTATGACGTGATAGATCTGGGCAAAGATGTGCCACCGGAAGTGGTTGTGGATCAAGTGGTAAGCACAAAGGCTCCTCTCGTGGGACTCAGCGCTTTAATGACTACCACCGTAGCAAGCATGGAAGAAACAATCCGACTTCTGCGGGACAAGGCACCTTGGTGCAAAATCGTAGTAGGCGGAGCGGTGTTGACCCAAGAATACGCAGACCGCATCGGCGCTGATTTTTATGCAAAAGATGCGATGCAAACCGTACATTTTGCCGAAGAAGTTTATAAATCTTTCATAAAATAACCTGTAAATTTCAGAAATGAAATATTGATTTATATGGAAAGCCAATTTATAATCTTAATAGGAATAAAAAAGTATTACTATAAGGAAACGTTAAGGATAACAATATGAGTGATGTGAACAATCAAAACAACGGACAGCCGGGCCAGGGCGGCAACCCAAACGGCGACAAGGGCGGTCCGAAGCGTAATAAAAATAACATTCTGCTGCTGGTGATTTCACTGGTTCTTTTTGCCATTTTAATGTGGACAAGTAGCAGCATGCTTTCCGATTCCATGCAGGAAGAAATTACCTACTCCCAGTTTGTAGAGATGGTGGAGAATGGAGAGGTAGAATCCGTTACAGCAGAAGAAGAAATTCTCTATATTACACCAAAAACAGAAGAAAACGAAACGCAAAATGTCATGGACATGCTTATGAGCTACTATGGCGGCGGCGCTATGGAGCAGATCTATGTAACCGCTATGATGGAAGACTACAGCGCGTTGTCAGCCAGATTGCTTGAAGCCGGTGTTACTTTTGAGCGAACCATGCCAAGCGCAACCGGCGGCATCTTTTATTTTCTGTTGACCAGTGTATTGCCAATGGTACTGATGATTTCTTTCTTTGTCATGATGATGAAGCGTATGAATGGCAAGGGCGGTATGTTTGGCATGGGCAAGAACACGGCCAAAGTATATGTTCAGAAAGAAACCGGTGTAACCTTTAAGGATGTGGCAGGTGCAGACGAAGCCAAGGAATCTTTGGTAGAAGTAGTAGATTTCCTGCACAATCCGGGTAAATATGCAGGCATTGGTGCCAGACTTCCAAAGGGTGCTTTGTTAGTAGGACCTCCGGGTACCGGCAAGACCTTGCTTGCCAGAGCAGTTGCAGGCGAAGCAGGCGTACCGTTCTTCTCTTTGACCGGTTCTGACTTTGTAGAGTTGTATGTAGGTATGGGTGCGTCCCGTGTTAGAAGTTTGTTTGAAGAAGCCAACAAAAATGCACCATGTATTATTTTTATCGATGAAATTGATGCCATCGGACGCAGCCGTGATTCCAAGTATGGCGGCGGCAATGAAGAGCGTGAGCAGACCTTGAATCAGTTGCTCAGCGAAATGGACGGTTTTGATTCCAGCAAGGGTATTTTGATTCTTGGCGCTACCAATAGACCGGAAATTTTGGACAAGGCACTTCTTCGTCCGGGCCGTTTTGACAGACGTATTATCGTAGACAGACCTGACTTAAAGGGTCGTGTGGAGATTTTGAAGGTTCATGCTAAGAACGTACGCTTGGACGAAACCGTAGATTTACAGGAAATTGCATTAGCTACCAGCGGTGCAGTGGGTTCCGACCTTGCCAATATGATCAACGAAGCTGCTATCAATGCAGTTAAGGAGAAGCGTGAATTTGTAAGCCAGAAGGACTTATTTGGCGCAGTAGAACAGGTATTGGTTGGTAAAGAGAAGAAAGACCGCATTATGAGTAAACAGGAGCGTAGAATCGTTTCTTACCATGAGGTGGGTCACGCGTTAATCAGTGCCCTTCAAAAAGACAGTGAGCCTGTTCAGAAAATTACCATTGTACCACGTACTATGGGTGCCCTCGGTTATGTTATGCATGTGCCGGAAGAGGAGAAGTACCTCAACACCAAAGCAGAGCTTCAGGCTATGTTAGTAGGTCTGTTTGGTGGCCGTGCAGCAGAAGAAATTGTATTTGACAGCGTCACAACCGGCGCTTCCAACGATATTGAAAAAGCAACCAAGATTGCAAGAGCTATGGTTACCCAGTATGGTATGAGCTCCAAGTTCGGCTTAATGGGTCTTGAGACCGTAGAAAGCCAGTATTTAAGCGGTTATACTTCCATGAATTGTGCAGATGCTACCGCAGCTGCCGTAGACGAAGAAGTAATGCGTATCTTGAAGGAAAGTTATGAGGAAGCATTACATCTGCTTCGTGAAAACCGCGAAGTTATGGATGAGCTTGCAGAGTTCCTTATCGAAAAGGAAACCATTACCGGCAAGGAATTTATGCGAATTTTCCGCAGAATCAAAGGCATTCCGGAACCGGAAGAAGAGCCAAAAGTAGAAGTGAAATTTGCCGAAGAACCAATTTCCGAAGAACCGGCTGCAGAAGAAGCAGTTGAGGCTCCAAAGGAAGAAACTCCTGAAGAGCATTTGAAAAAAGTTCTGGAACAGCAGACACTTAGAGAGTTAAAGGAAGCGGAAAACCAACCGCCAAAGGGACGTTTTTCCAATCAGGACTTAAAGGACTAAGGCGAATAATTTGCAGGAGGGATCCCGCACATGTTTCATTTAGAAGAAGAACTTAAAAAGTTACCAAAAAAGCCTGGCGTGTATTTAATGCACGACCAGGCTGATACTATTATATATGTAGGTAAGGCTATCAATTTACATAGCCGCGTTCGAAGCTATTTTCGTGAAAAAATCGGCCGCGGCCCATGGATTGACAAGATGGTAAGTCAGATTGCTCGCTTTGAGTATATTGTGACGGACTCCGAACTAGAAGCACTGGTTTTGGAAAACAACTTCATCAAGGAGTACAACCCCAAGTACAACACGCTGTTAAAGGATGGCAAAACCTATCCTTACATCAAGGTGACTGTAGGAGAGGCTTATCCCCGTGTGCTTTTTTCGCGGCAAATTCAAAAAGATAAGTCCAAGTATTTTGGGCCATTTTCTAGTGCAGCCGCGGTGAAGGACACCATCGAATTGATTAACAAGCTTTTTTTGCTGCGTACTTGTAATCGCAACCTGCCAAAGGACATTGGTCAGGACCGACCATGTCTAAACCATCATATC
>JAZOSF010000177.1:0-3628 GCA_045657025.1 Lachnospiraceae bacterium
CCAAGTAATACGGCACCTACATTGTCCTCTTCCAGGTTCATAACCATGCCATATACTTCGCCCGGAAACTCTAAAAGTTCACCCTGCATTGCGTTTTCAAGACCGTGCACACGTGCAATACCGTCTGCAACCTGGATAACAGTACCCACATCAGATACTTCCATGTTGGCAGCATATCTCTTGATCTGATCCTTAATCACTGAACTTATTTCTTCTGGTCTTAAATTCATGGATCCTTACGCATCCTTTCTCGAAAATTTTGCTTTTAACCCAACTGTATTTTCAACAGTTGTTTTTTTAATTCGTTTAATTTAGTTGTAATACTGGAATCAATTACACGGTCACCGATTCGGATAACCATGCCACCGATAATGGACGCATCTACTGTATAATGCATTTCCATTTCTTTGTACTTGGTAGTTTCCAATAAACGCTTTTTTATTTTTGTCTGTGTTGCTTCATCCAGCTCAACTGCTGTTGTAACAAAAGCCACACCGATATGCTTTTCTTCTTTGACTCTGTCAATAAAATACGTGAGAATCGCATCGATTTCGAAAGAACGGTCTTTTTCAATAATGAGAACCAAAAAACCGGTCAACTCTTCACTCACGCGGCCCTTAAATACTTCCTCGGCCACTTTTATCTTATCTTCTCTCGGAATCTTCGGATGACCCATAAGTTTGCCAAAATCAGCATTTTCACGCAAGATATCACGTACTGCTTTGGCCTCTTCAAAAAGCACATCTAACTTCTGTTCTTCTATAGCAAGCTCAAACAACGCCTCTCCATAGGTTTTAGAAATCAGCTTAGCCATATGCTCTCACCCATTTCCTTTAAAGTTTCGTCAATAAGTTTCGTTTGGATATCTGTATTAATATTGGCTGCAACTACTTTTCCTGCCAATACAGAAGCAATATGAATCATTTCTTTTTTCACTTCATCGGCAACCTTGCTCTTTTCAAGCTCGGCTTCCACATGTGCTCTGTCCATAATGCGACGTGCTTCTTCTTTTGCTTCCGCAATAATCTGATTTTCACTGATTAAAGCACGTTTTCTGGCTTCGCTCAAAATTTCATCCGCTTCTTTTTCAACATTTGCAAGCTTCGCTTCGTACTCTGCGCGCAATGCTTTTGCGATTTCCTCTGCGCTTGCCGCCTCAGCTAACTCTGCTGCAATCTTTGCCTGACGCTTCTCTAACATAGCGCGTACCGGATTGAACAAAAAATAGCTCAGTGCCAAATACAGAACAAACACAGCAATCAAGGTCAGCACTGCATCATGCAACAACTGGAAGTCCAAATTAAACATTCTAGGCTTCATTGTCGCTGTAAGGAGTACTAGATTCGCGTATGTGTTCATCTTATTACCCTGCCTCCTTTCTTATTTATAGGCTTTGAAGTCTATCACTTCTTATGGTAATAAAGGCTTAACGAATAACAGAAGCATCGCAATTAACAGACCATAAAGACCGGTTGTTTCTGCAACTGCCTGTCCCAGTAACATGGTAGATGTGATATCACCCTTCGCACCTGGGTTACGACCTACTGCTGCTGCTGCATGACCAGCTGCAATACCCTGACCAACACCAGGACCAATACCTGCGATTACTGCTAAACCTGCACCGATTGCTGAACATCCTAAAATAAAGTTTTCGTTAAATTCCATCTTTTTTTCCTCCTGAAATGGTATTGTATCATTTATGAAATTTTATTTGTCACCTATTGCATCTGAAATGTATGTCATCGTCAACATACAGAATACATAGGTTTGAATTGCACCTGAGAATAAATCAAAATATACATGTAATACTGCCGGCCATCCAATAGCAATTACGGACAACAGGCCGTATACTAACGCCATCATTACCGTACCCGACAACACATTGGCAAACAAACGGAGTGACAAGGAAATCGGCACTGCAATATCACCAATGATATTGATTGGTGCCCAAATCGGCCATGGGTCACATAAGCCTTTGATTACGCCGCCCACCTTCTGGTGTTTGAACTTGTTGAAGTGAATCAACACGAATGTAATAAGACCAAGCGGCAAAGTGACACCATAATCTGCAGTAGGTGGTCTCAAACCAAACAAACCGGAAATGTTACATATCAAAATAAATATAAACACTGTTCCGATGTAATTCATAAACTTATAGGCACTTTTGCCCATACCGCCCTTTACTACACCATCCAATAAATCCACCACAAGCTCTGCTGCATTCTGTGCAGTCCCCGGTACTTCGGTAGCCCTCTTCATAACCCGGCTAACCGCAAATGCAATACCAATCAATGCAAGTACTACAATTAGCAGACATATGTGTGTAGTTGTAATCCAAACGGTCTGTCCGAATATGTCATATGAAAAGACCCCATGAATCATAAAGTCGATGTCAGCTGACAATAATATACCTTGTCTCATACATTCACCTCCTTTTCATTTTATGAATGAGTGGCTGCATATAAGCGCCTGCTTTTAGTCCAAGCACTCCGAAAACCGCCACCAAGGGATTTCCGATTTCAGTCACCATAACAACACCCATAATTATTACAATTACCGCATAACGTATCAAATTATAGGAAGTAATCATCTTAACCGCCGATTTTTCATCAAAATCCAATGCTCTGTTCAGTCCCCACCACATGTGATACGCTCCCAGTACAGCGCACAATATACCAATCCACCAGCCGATGCCTAACCAGATTTTGTCATGCAAAAAAATCAAAATGACAAGCTGACCAATCGCGCCATACACCAATATTCCGCAAATAAGCTCTATTAACGTATCACTGCGATTTGTCCCTGTTAATCCTGGAAACATAAGGGTTATCCTTCCTTGAATCATCTTCGTAAATTTTGTGAGCCAAAATATAAACATTGCGAAACCCTGCCAAGGCTCCCACAAAAAAAAGAATAATTACAAAAAAGCTTGTACCCAGCCATTTGTCCAAAAAATACCCCGCAAAAGAGCACATACATATAGGAACTATCATATTAATTCCGAACTGACTGATTGTCGTCAGTGAACGCATAACAAGCGATTGCTTTTTCATAATCCATCACCCCACTCTTAGAATGGATATATTCTATTTTATTATACTTTTTTTACCCTAAAGTGTAAAGTTGTATTCAACAATTTAGAAAAAATTCATCTCTTTTCGAAATTGTTTAAATATGGTAATATAAAATTCAGAAAATAGTAACGAGGTACTCTTATGGAAACCAGTATAACCATCCGTCCTGTCACCTTGGCAGACGCGGAAGAACTTTTAAAAATTTATGCCCCGTATGTAACGGAAACATCCATTACTTTTGAATATGAAGTGCCTTCTCCGGAAGAGTTTCGCGAACGTATCGCACATACAATTATGTCCTACCCTTATCTGGTGGCAGCAGACGAAACCGGTCGCATTGTGGGTTATGCTTATGCTTCCGCTTTCAAAAGCCGTGCTGCATACGCATGGAGTGTGGAAACTTCTATTTATGTTGCAAAAGATTGCCGTGGACGACATATCGGCTCCTTGCTTTACCATGCGTTGGAAAGTGCGCTCAAAAAGCAACATGTAATTAACGCTTGCGCTTGTATCAGTGCCTCCCACGAAGAAAGTATTTTTTTCCACAAAAAATG